>CAZKSJ010000075.1:0-1759 GCA_964555515.1 uncultured Pseudomonadales bacterium | reverse complement strand
CCCACCCCTACCCCAGAACCATCTGCAGAACCAACTCCTACCCCTACTCCTTCCAATGGCGGAGACAACGGTGATGATGGTGAAGATAGCAATAAACCCAAGGGTAAACACACCAGTTTGTCCTATGAGACCAACTGTACTGATTACACCATTACGGCTAGCTTCCACACCACCGATAACGATGATGATGTGGAAAATGTAAACGTTATTTTCAAGTATGATGGAAAAGAAGTGCGGACAACCACCAATACATCTGGCTATGCCTATGCCACTTTCCCTTATGCCTCGTCTGAAAGAGAACTAACCGCCGAGGGAATTGATTTTGGTAGCCAACGCACCAACGTGCAGTACATCTGTACTGGTGAAGTCCTGGGCGCATCCACCGAGATGGCTTATGCCGCTACCGGCAAATTCACTGACCGCGTGTTGATGGGCTTAATCGCCCTCAGCACCGTCTCTATCATTGCCGGCGCTTGGTTACAGATTAAACAGTCATAATTGATTGCTAATCAGGTAAATATGAATCGCATTCAAGCCCGTCGCCTCATCTCAATCTTGATGATCACGACGGGCTTGTTGGTACTTGGTTGGTCTGGTAGAACGTACGTGGTGCGCAACTGGCGGCAGCCAGAGCTGCCGCCATCAGTCATCGCCTATGCCGCCACCGACCAGTTTCCAGTTCACTTGCAGATTGATGGTCAGGTTGACATTGAAATTAAACCCACTGTCATTGATGAAAAAGGTGTGCCCCAGTTGACCAACGACGCTGCCAGCTATTTAGTCAACTCCAGCTTACCCAAGAACTCAGGCAACATTATTATGTATGGCCACAATCAACCTCAGATTTTAGGCAATTTACCCAAGCTCACGGGTAGTGAAGTGATTACACTCACCCTGCAAAATGGCGAACAACGCTGGTACAAAATTAAGCAACTGATACAAGTTAACACTGACCAAACTGAGCTGCTTTGGCCGACCGATCAGGAAGTGCTCACTTTATACACCTGTGATGGCTGGGCAGATCAAAAACGGTTTGTGGTGCAAGCGGTACCGATCTAGATCGATTTAGATGTTTTCAACCTGACCTTGAGTACCAATAATTTAGCTGGGAAGTATTTGGTTTTAATATATCAATTGTTAGCAGATGTTTTTTATTTTTCTTGCGAAATTCTACATTATGACTACTATATGAAGTGAAAAAAGGATGGGGAAAATCTCTTACATTTGCGGTTAGTAAAGGTAAGTTATATACAAATGATGTAGCGGAGATGATTCGATCGGCCATATCGGCACCCAATATCTGGCTATACTTTTTTCTATATACATTGGCAATAATTGCTGATCCAGAAAGAATTCTTCGCGTAACTTCTAAGCATGAAAAAGTATCCAATAGCTCTTCAACCCTTTTAATTTTTGGTTTATTTGCCCCATTCATTAATTCAGCGAAACTTATTTCAGAAATTGATAGACCCAACTTTTCTTCATTCCACAATTCAATCTGATTGCTCAAAGGTTCTGAAAGATAAGAATCTAGTAAATATTCTGCGATGCATGAATCCAATAAAAGGAAATTAAGTTTAGTTAATGCAAGCATTCTCTTTTGGCTCTAGCAAATTTTCTCTCGAAGCTTTTTTCATGATCTCAAGCAACTCTTTAGTTGGTAATCCTCGCTTGATGTCACTTTCCCTGATAGGCACACCAAATGTGACCGGGCCAATAGTCACCGGCTTTCTTTTAGGCATTTGGTCAAAGATGCTAC
>CAZKSJ010000074.1:0-1929 GCA_964555515.1 uncultured Pseudomonadales bacterium | reverse complement strand
CGCACATCGCGGGCGAAGTAGTAGATCTGTTGCACTCTACCATTCTTCAAAGTCACTTTCTTGGTGTGCAGATAGTAGGTCTGACCCTTTGCATTGGTATATTCGTAGGCTTTTGCCATACTTTCTCCTTTTTATGCCTTCCGGCTTACTACGTTGTTACTACTTACAACCCTCTGGTTGATGTGGTCTATCATACCCACTCTTGACGAGTCTATCAAGACGCAAAATGATGATGACTTGAGGAAGCTATTCTGCCAACTCTTCTCCGCTAGTACCTGAGTTCTCTGGAGCCTGGATTACTCCTCGCAGCAGGATATTATTAAGTACTTCCGATTTGGTCTTCGCATCAGTGACGATCACCTCAACTGGTAATAAATCGGTGGGAATAGAAGCAGAACCCAACAATCCGCCTTTACCGATTCCCAACTTAAAGGCCTCAGTTAAATTATCACCCTCAAGAGATCTCACGTAGACGGTGAATTCCCTATCCTCTAAAGCTGCTGGAGGCGCAGTCGCTGCGGCGGAGTCATCGGTCACTCTATCCAGCAATCGTGCTGCTCCTAAGGTGGCCAAGACGCTGAATATAACCTTATTGCCAGAGATTTCGTAGCGAATTGTGCCTGTATTTTCCCCATCAGCAACATCAGCCTGAGCTTCATCACCTTGATCTGGAGCTTCTAGTGGAGCGGTTTCCACATCGCCCACACCAGTCACGACATTAGCTGCTTCTTCTTCGCTTAAGTTTTCAATTTGAATACCTTCACCAAACTCAGCATTTTCAGCTTGCTGCTGACTTCGTAGGCTATACCATCTGTAAACCAGAAAAAAGATGATCAATAAAACTATCAGCGGGAAAATATATGGCGTGAACCTTTTCATCTGTGCCCCTTCTTTAACATGCATTTACGCAATGTTGTTATTGTTGATCCTCGGCTGAACCGGAGGCTTGATTGGTCGGGAGCAGAGAGTCAACAACTGCAGACAATTGTGGGGCAGACGTCTCTAATCCGTTGACATAAAAGGTAGGTGTTGCGTTAACATTGGCTTCAAGACCTGCCTGTCTGTCACTCTCGACCAGCTCGGCTACTGGAGGTGATTCTATTCTCTCTAAGAATTGATCTTTGTCAATCTCTAATTCTTGAGCATACTCGGCAAAACGTTCAATTAAGGCAGTTTTGTCTGTAATCTGGCTCCAATCCTCTTGTCTTTCAAAAAGTAATCGGTGGTAATCCCAAAATTTGCCGTCAATCCCAGCTGATTCAGCGGCTTGCGCAGCAAGCCGCGCATTCGTATGAAGGCTATCAATCGGAAAATGCCGATAGATAAACCTAACTCTATCACCGTACTCAGCCAAAAACTGCTGCACCAACGTCTCTGTGCTTTTACAGGCAGGACACTGAAAATCACTAAAGTTGACAATTGTGATTTCTGATTCGGGGTTGCCAGTCAAGTTTCTCATCTCCCCCGCGATGAGCGCAGGATCGACTGCGGCACTTTCCACTGCTGGTTCACTTGATTGGGCAAAGAAATATCCAATACCCACCACTAATAAAAATGTGCCAAGTATCGTGCCTAATAGTAACGGTAAATTCTTCATAATTTTCCTTCTTTAACTGCTAAAGCGGCCAGACTTGTTGATTAGTTTCTGCATCGATAATCGTGATTGCCATCGTCGGGCAGCTTTGGGCAGCGAGCAATTGTAGGTCTGGGGCATCCCCATCTTGACTAATAATTTTCACAATTTGCTCTTCATCTAGCTCAAACGTGCCGGGTGCAATCGCCACACAACTGGCGGCACTAATACATTTATCTCTAGTTACCTTAATGATGTACTTGCCCACCTGCTGTGTTGTCTCGGTCATCACACCTCCCCAATGATGATTTTTTAGTTCCGCCAATATAAGGCAACCTGCTCAAGATGTCAAAAGC
>CAZKSJ010000073.1:0-2032 GCA_964555515.1 uncultured Pseudomonadales bacterium | reverse complement strand
CCATGCTTTATAATGAGTTCGTGCAACTGAAGTTACTCATCTATTATTGCAAACGCCCTTATCATTTTTTCAAAACAGGTTTGTTCCAAGCCCTGCCAGCAATGATTAAGTATCGGTTTCCACAAAGAAAACTCCAAATCATTGTCGTCACTGGCACAGATGGCAAAACAACTACCACCAGCTTGGTCTATCACATCTTGAAACAAGCCAAGAAAAAAGTTGGTTTAATCAGTACGGTGGCGGCTTATATGGGTAATGATGAATCTGATACCGGCTTTCACGTCACTTCGCCACCGCCCCAGGATCTGTATCGCTTCATGCGGCAGTTAGTTGATCATGGTTACTCACACCTAGTTCTTGAGGTGACCTCACACGGTGTTTATCAATTTCGGAGCTGGGGAATTAAACCGCTCTTAGCTGGATTGACCAACATCTCGCCTGAACATTTGGACTATCACGTCACTTACCCGGAATACGTCAAAGCTAAAATGTTGATCTTAAAGGCTGCCAAACAAGCCATCATCAACAAAGATGATTACTCATACGCTGAAATTCGCAGGCAGGCTAAAGGGCACTCTTTTGCCAGTTATAGCACAGAAAACGAATTACCTAATAGGGTGTCGAGAGCTATCAACACCAGGTTTCCCGAGATTTACAATCAAATGAATGCGAGGTTGGCTTTTCGGATGATGCAAACATTGGGCGTAACTGATAATGATATTGCCAAAGCAATTAGCACCTTCCCCAACTTACCTGGCAGAATGGAGGTTGTGACTACTCAACCATGTCGAGTGATCGTGGATTTTGCCCATACTCCCCGCGCGGTGGAAGCCGCTTTACAAGCGATTCGCAGTCGTTATCCAGAAGGTAAACTGATCGCGGTCTTGGGAGCTGCGGGTAGACGCGATTCTAGCAAGCGACCAGAGATGGGTCGGGTGGCGACCAATGTCGCCGACTGCGTGGTGTTGACTGCCGAGGATCCGCGCACTGAAGACGTCTGGTCAATCATCAGACAGATGAAAGAAGGCTTGACCGAGAGTCACCATAAAATCACCACCGTCGTCGATCGGAAAGAGGCCATTCAGTTTGCGATGCAAAACCTGGCGACAACCAAACAAGATACGGTAGTGGTACTAGGCAAAGGTCATGAAAAAAGCATGTGTTACGGCCAAACAGAGTTTCCATGGAGTGATCAAGCAGCCATCCAGGAAATTATTAAGTCATTGGCAATTATTAAAAAATAAGTTGGACTGGCCAGCATGACTAAAACAAAAGTAGTCGTCATGGGCGGAGGAACTGGGATTTATCCCGTAGTGTCTGCTCTCAAAGAATTACCGTGTGAGATTGCGGCGGTAGTGGCCACATCAGACTCAGGTGGTTCAACTGGGCGGATCCGTGACGAATTTGGTTTTCCGCCCGTTGGAGACTTGCGGCAATCGCTCGCTGCTCTGGCTCAAGACGACAATCAATCATGGATTAGAAAAATTTTGCTCTATCGTTTTAATCAGGGCGAAGGGTTAAAAGGCCATAATCTGGGTAACTTAATCTTAACCGCTCTCCAAGATATGACTGGCAGCACCGTAGCAGCACTCAAGGTAGCTGAACAGGTTTTTGGTCTAGATGGTCAAGTCATACCGGTCACTGATACTTCGGTCCAGCTCAAAATCACTTGGGCAGACGGTACTTCTCAGATTGGAGAACACATTCTAGATGAAGATTTACCAACTACATCAACAATTGCCCAGGTTTCGTTAACCCCGGATTGCGTCCTTAGCACAGCCGCCAATAAGGTGTTGAAAGAAGCTGACCTAATCATGATTGGCCCAGGAGACTATTATGCTAGCTTGATGGCGGTGTTGGTTACCCCAGGGATTAAAAGCGTGCTAACAACAAGCAAAGCCAAAATCATTTATGCCGTCAACCTGATGACTCGCAATACCCAGACCAAAGATATGACTGCTAAAGATCATGTTCAGGGGATAGAGGCAGCCATTGGTCGGCAAGTTTCCATCGTGCTGCTCAACAATCAACC
>CAZKSJ010000072.1:0-2088 GCA_964555515.1 uncultured Pseudomonadales bacterium | reverse complement strand
ACGCTAACCACTTGTTTGTTGATCGACTGAACAATGATCTCCTCACCCAATTCAGCGGTTTGGCAGAAGTCTACACGCTTGTCAAGGAATTGTCCGCTCAAAAAGATGCAGTCGGCTCAAATCAATTTCCAAATCAGGTCAGGAGATTTTTTCACGACATCACTGGTTTAACTGCTCTTCAAGTGCTAAGCAATTCGATGAATGATTTTCAGACGCAAAGTCAAAGATTGGAATCAGCTGAAGAAATTTATCACAAGGCATCGCAAGTAATGTTCGCTCGTACGAGAGAAGTTTTTGTTGCCCAACAAAAAAAACTACCTCAACTGGCTCCAAATCTTGTTTCACTTTCAGATCAAGGAATTTCAGTCAATGATCTCAAACTAACTCTCACCGAACTGACTTCGGCAGTGTATGGCTCAAACATCGATCAGGAGGATTTACCACAGGATATTTTACTTGCTGAATTAGTTGATCAATTAAACCAGTGGGTAGCGCTTCATAATCAATCGGAGGCGGAAAATAATCAAGGTACCCAACTTATAATCCAGCTAGATATTAACTTATCACAGCTCGATGGTCAGTCGTTCGCCACAAACCTTACCACTGCCAAAGCAGTAACTTTGCTATCAAATTTGATTAGCAATGCTCGCAAAGCCTACCAGCGTCGACAAATTAATCAGAGTGAGCCTAATCTCGTCACGATAAAAATTGAAGGCATCAATAGGGATGATGCTCCGATGTTAGTAATGAGGGTGGATGATGCTGCGGGTGGTTTTGATGCTGGTGCCGCGGGTGAGCGCATTCAGCTTGATGGGCAAGAGTTTCAACCTGTGGACTTAAGTCAGCTCAGCGGTGGTTGGCGAGCACAAGATCAATCAGCAACCTCGCCTCCTCGTCAAGTAGCTGATTCACGCAATGTTGGTTTACAAGCCCAAATGGAGTTTGTGCAAAAACTGGGTGGTGACTATCAAGTTGGCACCAGGTTTGATCGGACAACACAGCAGCCCGTGGGGGCAACGGTGCTAGTAGAATTACCTCTTCATCAGAATTAATAGTAAAAATAGATTGATAAATAGAGAAAAATTAATCTAGTGCCCAATTAGCACTAAACTAATCTGACTGCTAATTATCAAATGATATCAATATATATCAAATTATAACTATAAACTACGCATAAGGTGGATTACTTTATGAAAGTTGGGTATCGAAGCGGAAATTATTTAGAGTTCATCAACTACAATCACTCCCCCGCCCAAGCAAGTGGTTGCTTGGTCGGTTGCTAGGTAAAACACTGCCGATTGCCCGGCAGCAATACCTTTGGCAGGTTGGGTGAGAGTGACTTGGAATCGCTTGGTGCCAGAGCTGGCGCTGTTGTCTTTCTTAATCGACTGAACTAGGCACGGCATCAACTTACCGGTGTGGCGGATGCGGACGAAGAGATCGCCAGTGGTCTGACTGAGGTCGATTGTTGGATCGATCAAATGCAAACTGTCGACATTAAATGTTTGTTGATATGTTTCCGTCCCGAAGCCGACTATAAGCCGGTTTTTGGCAGCATCCTTGCCAATGACATAGAATGGTGGAATATTGTCTTTTGCCAAAGTCGATCCATCATCCAGTTTGATCAGTGTTTTCTTGTCGATGGTAAACCCATGTCGTTGACCAATGGTGTAGAACCAGTGTCCGTTGTGTTGACCGATGACGTTGCCATCAACGTCGACGACCTCGCCTGTTTTTTCACCCAGCCGATCTTTTAAAAATGCTCGTACGTCAATGTCACCAATAAAACAAATCCCCACAGAATCTTTTTTCTGAGCATTAGGCAAGCTTAGTTCAGCAGCTTTTTGTCGGACTTGCTGTTTAGTCAAGTCGGCTAAAGGAAATATGATATTGGTCAGCTGTGGTTGTGACAGTAAGTATAAAAAGTAAGTCTGGTCTTTGTGCTTGTCGGTAGGGGTCGCCAAGTTTAGTCGACCGTCACTGTCGATTATTTTGGCATAATGGCCTGTCGCCACCAAATCAAATCCCAGTTCTTTTGCCCAATCGTAGAACAATCCAAACTTAATTTCTTTGTTGCACAGCACGTCC
>CAZKSJ010000071.1:0-2195 GCA_964555515.1 uncultured Pseudomonadales bacterium | reverse complement strand
CAAGAGTTGCACCGCCGGCATAATAACCAGCTCTCATATTGTCTAAAAATATTTCTACCGCTCCCGTCACCTTTGGTTCAATTGTATAAGTGGGGGTAGCGCAGTAGGCTTGATAGCCCTGGTTAATCAAACTATCACGAATTTTTCCCACATCCCTAGATTCTTTTGGAAAGACGTCCAAGATGGGGCTAAGATAAATGGCGCCGGTGATTTCTTTGTCTTTGGTGGGGTTATAGGCGCTGCCGGTGGAGCCATCGTCAAGCGCGGGAATGCTTTCCCAAGGTCCGGTTTCGGTAATATAGATGTCTTTGGAAATTGAATCTAGATCTTGGTTAACCCAGAAAGTCTCTGCGCTAGCACCAGCAGGATAGAGGTTGCCAGCAATACCCTCCAGGCAGTTGCCCGTTTCTAATTGAGCGCCGGCCTTAATCATGCTGGTATAGAGGGGTTTAAATGATTCTGACGTAAAGTTAAAAGCAGGCGAGAGCAGTTTGACATTGGCTGGAATATCACCCCTAGCTTTGGCAGCACAGATGGTGTTCATGTAGTTAGCTAGCAGGGGGCCAACGCAGTCATACCATTTTTGTTTTTCATCTACTGAAGCAGATGAATTAAAAACTCCACACTGTTTGCCATTAATGTTTCCAGTCGGTTGCCACCAATCTTCTAAATCCGGTTCATTGGGGCCAGCAATGGCCAGGAACTCCGTGCCTTTGGCAGCTGCCGATAGGTTTCTTAGCAGACTGATGAGTGACTGGGGATTTGAATCTAAGCCGAGACCATCGCTCCCCACTCCAAAGCGAACTATGATTTTAAAAATACCATCTTCCTCGTTAATTCGGTTGCCCGCTTGGGCTACGTTACCTATTCCAGAAATTTCCAACATGTACTCCATGCCCAATCTCTCTGAAGCAGCATACGATCTGTCTTTACGCAATTCAGTGAAAAGTGAAGCTGTATTGTTACCCATACCTTCACAGGGAACGTTTCTACACAGCCGCCGGATTTGTTCTTCGGTTAAATGGTGCCTTTCAAATCTTGAATCTGGGTTGTCGCCAAAGGGGTTGAAGAGGAGGGTGGCAACAGCGTTATTCCTCAAAAAATCCAAGTCCGCTTGAAATTCTTCTAAGCTAGCGGCTTTGACAGCTGGTGCCAGACGAAAAAACCCACCCAAGACGATGGTTAGAAAAATAGCTGCACCAACAACGCCCACCGAAAATCGGTGGTTTCGTAAGAACATATTTTTCATTATAGAGGAATTGTGGGAGCAAGAGAACGGGGGAGTGAGGCACCAACACAAAAGGGGCGTAATTGTGATTTTAGTTAGTAAGCGGAATCAGCTAGAGAGAGCGATTGTGCTATTTAATGCTTTCTTCGATTGTTGCCCAATCATCGGGATAAATAGGTTCCATTTCACCTGGTCCTGGAATAATAAACCGTGTCACATCAACACCGGTAAATGCAGAAATTAAGTTGAGAATAATGAAGCCACTCAGGGCAACGATCAAGCCCACCACTGCAAACAACATGGTGTTGCGGGCGTTTTCCACGCCCTTGGGGTTACCCCCAGACATTAGCCATGTAAAAGAACCCCAGATAAACATCACAAATCCGGCCAACCCAATGACGGTGATGATGACTGTAAAAATGTTGGCAATCAGGCACTGCAGGCCCTGAATAGTGGCGACATCTTCAGAAACTTTGCCCGGTTCACCCACACAAACCCCACTCCACTTACCAGTTTGGGCGGAAACTGGCAGGGCGGTAGCAAACATCAGCAACATGCTCATCAAAACACCTACCAAACTTAATCGGAGTGAAAATCTCATAACTAGAGTATAGCCTAGCTGTCAGCAAATTAAAATTCTGAGATTTTTTATGGTGTTTGCTTCAGGTGTCAACATCAGGACTGATGTGAATTAACCCAATCGATTAATGGTGTTTTCCCCGCCTCAGTGGAAAAATCCGATCTTGATATCGATGACATGTGCTAAGAAAAGCCACGGCGGGACTCTACACCAAAAACGCCCAAACCCGATCGTAAGTTTACGGGATTGGTTTCATCGGAAAGCGATGGTACGCGCCAACCTTGGAGACCAATTGTTGATTGGGTGACAACTAACCAATGGGGACAATGCTGCTGATGACTTGCTCAAGACTTTCGAAACCTAAAAAGTAACTCACAAACCTAAGTA
>CAZKSJ010000070.1:0-2269 GCA_964555515.1 uncultured Pseudomonadales bacterium | reverse complement strand
AAAAAGGAGCCGACACGAAAACCAATTGGATTAACTTTTTGTCCCATATATGAACCGATATTGTACTATATCTTTCTACTTCTTGCTCTTATGTTTTCTTAACTGCTGTTTTCTTAGTTTTGACGGCAGCAGTGGATTTACTACTTTTCTTCTTTTTGTCTTGACTAGCTGTAGACTTCTTTGCTGCGACTGACTCTGGTTGAGCAGCAACTAGGGTTTGTTGTGCAGTCACTGGCTTAATTTCTGCTGGGGTTAGTTTCTCTAGTTCAACGGTCACATGACAAGTCTTCTTTAAAATGCTGTGCGCTCTGCCGCGGCTAACCGGTTGCCATCGTTTGTACTGTGGGCCTCCATCAACAATAATATTCTTAATTCTTAGATCAGCCACCTGTAAGTTGTGATTATGGGTAGCATTCGCAATCGCCTGACGCAAAACTTTTAAAACTACCAAGCTTGCCTCTCTATCCATGACACTCAAGTGCTCCACAGCTTTCAAGAGCGGTTTTTCTTTTACCGCATTAGCCACCAACCTCACTTTGCGAGGTGTCTGTCTAGTATTGGTCTGAGTTGCTTTCAATATCATGTTGGCCTAATCTTATGTCTTTGTCATCAAACGTTTTACCATCTTACCGTGACCGCGGAAGGTGCGGGTTGGTGCAAACTCACCCAGTTTGTGTCCCACCATCGCCTCACTGCAAAATACTTCTACAAAATTTTTGCCTTGATGAACCATAAAGGTATGCCCTACAAACTCTGGACTGATCACACAAGACCGTGCCCAAGTTTTAATCGGCGTCTTATCACCTGTTGCTTTTTGTTTATTGACCTTTGTTAGTAATTTGGGGTCAATGTATGGTCCCTTTTTTGAACTTCTACTCATATGACACATCCTTTATAGGATATTTATTTTACCCGGCGATCCCGAATAATCTGATTTTTACTCCATTTTTTACTGTTTCTGGTTTTTTTGCCAAGGGCATGTTTGCCCCAAGGTGTCTTAGGATACTTCATACCCACACCAGACCTACCTTCACCTCCACCATGAGGATGTGAATCTGGATGCTGAGCGGTACCCCGGACTGTTGGCCGAATACCCATTAAGCGTTTTCTGCCTGCCTTACCAATTTTCCGATTTTTCCAGTCAATATTTCCTACCTGCCCGATTGTAACGAAACAAGCGCTATTTATCAATCTAAGTTCTTTGGAAGGCAGCTGAACAGTCACGTGATTGGCTTCTTTGGACTGAATTAAGGCTCCGGTACCAGCGCCACGGACTAATTGAGCACCTTTCCCAGGCGTTAACTCTATATTATGCACGGGCATGCCAATTGGCACTTCGCTAATCGGCACTGCATTTCCTGGCCTAATTTCTGCTTTATGACCAGAGTTGATGGTGTCACCAATGTTCATCCCCTCAACAGCAAGAATATAAGCTTTTTCTCCGTCGGCATATGACAACAAGGCAATGTTGGCACTGCGCAAAGGATCATACTCAACTCTCACTACCTTGGCTGGAATATCATGTTTGGTGCGTTTCCAAGCTATCATTCTCTGGAGCTTTTTCACACCCCCACCCCGGTGCCGCACGGTAACGTGTCCACCAGCACCACGACCTTGACGTTTTTTATGGCCACTCAATAACAACGACTTTTCTGGTCTACCGCTGTGTAGATTTTTCCGAGACACTGTCACTTGGTGACGTCGACCGCTGCTAGTTGGTTTTTTTGGTGTTAACATAACATTTTACTTTGTGTCAAATAAATCAATTTTGTGATCTTTGGCTAAAGTCACCACCGCTTTTTTTGTCCGAGCGGTTTGGGTAGTTACTCTTTTTTTCCCGGTTTTAATCAGTTGAGCTGGCCGAGAAATGCTGCGCACGCTCAACACCTTGACGCCATAAAGTTGACTGATTGCCTGCGCAACTTGGTGCTTGTTTGCCTGACGGTCAACTTCAAACGTAAACATGTTGTCTTGGTTGGCTAGAGCAATGCTTTTTTCTGTAACAACTGGTTTTTTAATAATTTGTAAACTCATTACTTTGTGTCCTTCTTTGCAGCAGTTTTAGCGGCACTCTTAGGGGACGACTTTTTTGTAGTCACCACTTTAGCTTTAGCTGCTACTTGCTTGGTCGCAGGCTTATCAGTCTTGGCCTTAACTTTGGTTTCGCTGTTGGTCGTTGTTTTGGCTTCACTCTTGGCCTCAGTCTTGGCCTCAGTCTTCACAGCAGTTTTGGCTGTCGCTGTTGGCTTGATCTTCACACTTTGCTTTG
>CAZKSJ010000069.1:0-2589 GCA_964555515.1 uncultured Pseudomonadales bacterium | reverse complement strand
AAAAACTATTCCAAAAAATTGTGCCGATAAGTGCTCACCAGGGAATTAAGCATACTTTCCTTCGCTTCATTAGAGATTTTAACAGCAAGGTTATTTCAAAACTCATTACTTTCACGTAGAGTTGACAGCTCAGGCCTAAGTTTCTGATATGCTTTAATGATATTTTCTATTTGTTTCATTAAAGTCTCAAACTCCTCACCACTGTTGACTAGATTTTGAAAATGATATTCTAGACGGGACGAAACATAATAAACGTAATCTCTAGTAAATGTTAGAATCAGCGGGTTTGACATTAATTTCAGAAATTTTTCAACCTCACTTTTGTTCTCACTTAAGAAGTCCAGCATCCTTAATATACCAAACATTAAACTGTGTGCTTGCATATCATCAATTACATCATAAACCAGTTCAACCCGATCAAAACTTGGTTTATCAAGCCACTGCATATTAGAATATATAGCCCTATAATTTATAAATATCCAAAAAAAGATATATTGTTCAAGAAAATGAAGCCTGCTTTTTGGCAACTTTTCAGGTAACCAGTTATTTGTTTTGACGACGCCTTGTGTGATGGCATCGATCAGATTTTTAATTTCTTCAAGAGAACTGGAGCCCGTCTCATCTAACATCATGTCCAAAAACAACGCATGTAAATCCACGACGTCCCTCATCTGTATAGAAAAAAACCGATCACCCAGTTTTTGGGCGTGCTCAATCCTCTCCTTAATACCCGCTTCACCCTCACTTAAAACATGCTCGAGCTCTTGCTCTTCTCCAGGTGAGTCGCCCTCTGATTGATTAATCATAAGTTGTAAAATGGTAATTTAATAATTCAAATAGATTCAAAGTGAATCATATTACATGCATGGTAAATAGCAATACCCTTGACTTGATGACCACAAGCTTCGCTTTGCATCGGGCGTGATTGCAGGGTATCATACCCCTATGAAAACATTGATCATTTATGCCACCTACTCTGGCAGCACCATGATGGCTGCCCAAACTTTAGAGCAAGCTTTGCAACAGGCAGGGCACTTTGTTGAGTTAAAGATGGCGCTAGACACACAGCCGAATGATTTATCATCAGCCGATTTGGTCGTCTTGGCTAGCCCATCTTGGGATTATAGCGGTCAGGAAGGCATGCCTCATGACGATTTTATGACAATGATTGAAAAGTTTGGCGAAGCCAAGTTTAATGATCAAGCTTTCGCTATACTTGGTTTGGGTGATTCCAACTACAACAAATTTTGCGGCGCAGTTGATCAATTATCAAAATGGATTGATGGCGTTGGCGGCAAATTGGTTGGCCAACCCCTGAAAATAGATCAGTACTTCATGAACGAACAAAAAGCGAATGAAACGATTCTAAACTGGGCAACTACTTTAAAGCTTTAGTTAGTAGAACAAGTCACTACATATACATGACGAATCAGACAGCAATACCCTTTTTATGGAAAATTGGCGCCCCAGCCGGCCAGGGTGTGATGGTAACGAGTTTAGCCATGAGTAAAATTGCGGCAAGATCTGGTTTAGGCGTATTTGACTACTCGGAGTACCCCTCTCTCATTCAGGGCGGACACAATACGGTTGAAGTGCTAATTGATTTGCAGCAACCAACAGCTAGCAAACTGGACATCGATTGTCTCGTTTGTTTGGATGAACAAACATTTCAAAACCATCAACACCGACTCGACAAAAATTCCTTGGTGGTCTTTGACCCCAAACAGTTTGAACCTCAAACGACATCAGCCAAAATTGCTATACCCCTGCAAGAAATCCTTGCCAACTTGAAAGCCGATCGAATCATGCTCAACATGATCGCTTTGGGGGCAAGTGTGGCGCTGCTTGACGGTGAGATCAAGCTGGTACACAAAATGATCACTGATCAATTTGGTAAAAAGTCTGCTGAGATTGCTGAAAAAAATATTGGCTGCGCTCAAGCGGGATTTGATTATGTTTGGCAACACTATCAGGAACTAGTTAAGCCGGTTTTATCACGCGGCAAAAAACCTCAACAAAGCTTAATCCCACCAGTCATGACCGGCAACGAAGTCTTCAGCTACGGCACAGCCACCGCCGATTGTAAGTTTTTTGCCGCTTACCCCATGACACCCGCCTCATCAGTCTTAGGATTTTTGGCTGGGTGGCAAGATATCACCGGCATGATCGTCAGGCACGCCGAGGACGAGATTGGCGTCATTAATGAGGCCTTAGGCGCCTCTTTTGCCGGCGCCCGCACCGCTGTTGCGACCTCTGGTGGTGGCTTTGCTTTGATGGTTGAGTCAATTTCCTACGCCGGCATTGCCGAACTACCCATCGTTGTTTTCCTTAGCCAGCGGCCTGGTCCCGCTACTGGTATGCCCACCTGGACTGAACAAGGCGACTTACTGTTTGCTTGTCATGCCGGCCACGGTGAATTTCCAAAAATTGTTCTCGCCCCAGGAGACCACCAAGAAATGCTTGATCTAACTCTCAAAGCCTTTGACTTGGCTGACCAATACCAAACACCGGTTATCGTCATGTCAGACAAGTTTTTGTCTGAGTCTCACCGCAGTGTTGACTATCTTGCCTTTGGGAAAGCTGCCCAGT
>CAZKSJ010000068.1:0-2663 GCA_964555515.1 uncultured Pseudomonadales bacterium | reverse complement strand
GCGGTATTAGACGGGTCTGTCAGAACTTTTTAGTTGTTGCGGAGGTGAAGGGATTTACGATTCGCTCACGTTGTTCGCTCACATGCACTAGGCAGGCTCGCTAAGCGAGCTTGCCGTCGCGAACAAACTTCTCAACCTCAATCTCCCGCAGCAACCATGCCCTACGGGCATACTTGCTGCGGAGGTGAAGGGATTCGAACCCTTGGATCCGTGAGGATCACGCTTTCCAAGCGTGTGCAATTGACCACTATGCGACACCTCCAAATTTCATGAGAAACGCTCTCAACTATTTTCCACAAACTAGTCGCGTTTCCGCGCCAATATGCTGCGCCGCTATATTATAGAAGACAACTGCAAATAACCAAGCTGAAAAATATCCCTACCTAGTTAAAACTGAGCTGATATACTTTTAATTCAGAATGAAAAAATTATCGATTGATGTGTATCAGTGGATAACCAACCCCCAACGGTTTCCAATAATTTTAATTTTGAGCGGCATCCTGTTGAGAATCAGCGGATTCTATCAGTGGGAATTTGGATTTGATCAAGTCCAAATTATTGAAGCTGTCCAGAAAATTAGCTCAGGAGATTTGACATTAATCGGACCTGCTACCGGCCCTGCCGATCTGTTTACAGGTCCATTAATTTATTACATTACCGCCGTGTTTTGGGTCTTAGGATTGGGATATTATTCATTAATTGCTACTACCATCATCATTGCCACATTATCCGGCTGGACACTGTATTGGTTATCAAAAAAATATATCAACTATCCAGCTGGTATTATCACCCTCTTTATCTGGACATTTTCGGTCACTTTAATTCAACTCGATCAAGTCACATGGAACCCCAATTTGACTTTATTGGCAGCAGCGCTTGTTTTCTACCCTGTGTTGGGTCTGATAAAAAATGAAACTTTGACAAAGAATGATTTTTTACTTGTATTTTTCGGTGGATTTTTAGGGTATCAAGCTCATTTTTCCGGATTTTTGCTGATTCCCTTAATCTTGACTGGTTTTCTATCTAAAAGGGTTCTGAAAACTTTTGCGCTTACCTCAGCGGGTTTGGCAGGAATGATGATTTCGCTAACGCCTACACTCATCTTTGATTTGAGACATAGCTGGTTAAATACACGTGGCATGTGGAATTTTTTGAATCATGCTAATCAACTTGGAGCAGCAGAGGATCCCTATCTTTTTCATTTGTGGAAAAGCTTTTATACCGAGTTTGAGTTGCTAGGAAGCTTGATATTCGCCAATTTTGCGATTCACATTAAAGTCATCTTTGTAATTGGGCTGACTTTATTCATAATTTTTATAGCCACATCAAGAATCAAGAAAACCTTATCGGCAATGACTTGGTTGATTGGTTTGTGGGTTGGTTTGGTTATCTTAGTCCTATCCCTTTATTCAGGAGCAAAGCCTGCCTACTATTATTTAATCTTAGTTCCACCCATGTTGTACATCTACACAGAATTTATGGAAATTAATTTCAATCGTTGCGTTCGTAAGACTCTGCTAATTTTCTTTGCCTCGCTGGCTATTATTTTTGTAGGAGAAAACATGATTCGAGTTAATCCTTTCTCAATTTATGAAGGGTTGAGGCTCCAATCATATATTTTGGCTCAAAACACACCCAGTTATGATGTCAAATACCACGTCGCTGATGAAAAAACGTTTGGGCTCAGACACTTGCTACAACCCGCAGGTATCGACCAACCCGCTCAATCAATTTTCTATGTAAGTTATCCAGACAGAGTAAGTTTTGCAGAGATAAAAATTGGGCAGATGTCTGTTTGGCAAGAACAACAGGTTGCAAACAATCGCCATGTTTTTTTTGAGAATGAATTTCGCATCAACACCCCTAAAGAAATTGAGATCTATCACAATAAATATTATCAAGGCGATGCAAATAAAGCATATGATGTTTTCAATGCTTACCACAAAGTAGGCCAACTTGAACTTTACGATGCATATCACTTTGAAAAAATATTTGGCTCAAAGGCCTCAGCCATGCCTAGATTATGGACAAGACAGTCAGATGATTCATATTTGATGTTTTATCCACCCGCTTTCACAGTCTTTCAATTATCAATTGACTCGGACGCCATCCATGAAACTCCAGACATTGAAATCTATTAAGCACCACATCATCTTCGAACTGAATGGTTTTGATAAAAAGCATCACCACTTAGTAATTTCTTCTCTTCTGTTGATTATCTTAGTCGCAACTTCATGGAGTTTAGTACGCGCTGGTTTAGGAACTGGGCATGACCTTAATCATCAAGCCAGAATTTTTGAAATGGCCACCGGCCTCAAGGAAGGTGTTTTTCCAGTCATCTGGAGTCAAAATTTTGGGTTTGGATATGGCATGCCCTTGTTTGAATTTTATGCGCCATTGCCATATTATTTTGGAGCGATTACCTATCTATTAGGCGCTAATTTAACTTTGGCTGTCAAATTGATGGTATTGATGGCGAATATTCTTGTTCTTGTAGGTGGGTTTTTCTTAGGGAAGCTCATTTTCAAGAATGATTGGGCGGCAACTTTAGTTGCCGCCATCATCACCCTTGCGCCATACAGAGCAGTTGATCTGCATGTAAGGACCGCTATTTCAGAAGGCTGGGCGATTTCATTCATTGTTTTAACCTTGTTGGGTAGTGC
>CAZKSJ010000067.1:0-2665 GCA_964555515.1 uncultured Pseudomonadales bacterium | reverse complement strand
CAGTTTGTTATACAGTTGAAGATCTGAAAGGCGAAACTTTGCTCGAGACCGTTCAGCGCGAAATTTTTGCCCCAAGCGCACCCACTTACCGGGAATTGGGGTAGTTTTAATTTAGGTCCATTAATTTTGTGCGTCGTATTTGATAAAGCGAATGAGCAACGGAGTATGATGCTCACATCAAAATATACCTATTATTTATCCTGATTTCTCCATGTCATTTTTCCGTTGACCTGCCTAAATGGGTAAAACAGAAATGTTATAATCATCGATCATGAAGCGTACAACTCTCGGTGAATTCCCTTTTTATCCAGTCATTTTCGCCATTTTCCCAGTTCTTGCAGCCTTGGGCGTCAATATTCGGGAAGTTTATTTCAAGGCAGGTCTCAGATCGCTTCTTATTGCAGCAGGCATTGGCATCATTCTTTTTCTAACATTCTGGCTGATAACACGCAAAACCCCTCTGGCAGGTTTGCTTAGCCTCTGGTCTATTATTTTCTTTTTTAGCTATGGCTATGTTTTTAAAGAGAATTCTGGTTTGATTGTGTGGGGGTTGATTTGGCTGGTTGGCTGTGTGCTCATGATCAAACTTGTTAAAGTCGACGGAAGGCTCTCACTGGTACTAAACTTGGTTGCCTTGTTTTTGCTCATCACCCCACTTTTTCAAATCATCTCTTTTGGCCTTAATCAACAAAAAGCCAATCAAGAAGCACAACAAATGCTTTCCACTCAGCAGCTCACTCTCCCGGAAACACCACCTGATGTTTATTTAATTGTGCTGGATTCCCATTTGCGCTCCGATGTACTTTTGGAAACATTTGACCTCGACAATTCTGCCTTCACTAATGAGCTGGAAGCTATGGGCTTTAATGTGCTTGACTGCGCCATGAGTAATTACGCCTATACACCTTTATCAATGTCATCCATGTTAAATATGGACTACATATCAACTTTAGCCCCCGAGCTTCAGCCCCCAAAAACAGATCGGACTCTGTTATTTGAACTGATCAAACAGAGCAGTCTACGGCGAAGCCTTGAGGAAATCGGATACAGTACATATAACCTCGTGTCCTATCAGCCATTGGCCTGGGAGGATGCCAGTCACTACATAGCTACAGACGCTGACAGCATATCAAATTTCAGCCAGGCAGTAATTGTTAATAGTTTTGAAAGTATGGTCAGTGAAACCACTGTGGCCAAACCATTACTACAAATCATGGCTAAGCATGTCCAATCAGACAGTTTTGTGCCGCTTGATTATCTTTATGCTGATGACGTACGACAACAGCTGTTTATTCAGGAAAAACTCAATGAAATTATCCCTGATAGAGGGCCGAAATTTGTTTTCACGCACATTAATATTCCACATGCTCCGTATGTTTTTAATGCTGATGGGAGCTTGATCGAAAATCCACCTCCACTCCCTTGGGTAACACCGCTTCCCTGGGAGGATTATTTAAGCTATTACTCCAACCACGTTCAATATGTCGACAACGCGATTATGCCGATCATAAAGAATATTTTGAAATCTTCAGACAATCCGCCTGTCATTGTCATCGTAGGGGATCATGGAGCTGATAGTGCCAATCGTCTGGGTATATTAAGCGCTTACTATCTTCCTGATGAGTTGGCTGCCAACATACCAGAAGACACCTCATTAGTGAACAGTTTCAGACATATATTCAACCTTGTTTTCAGCGCGGATTTACCGATACTTGAAAATAAATCTTACCTTTCAACGCAACCACAGCCTTACGAATTTACAGAATATCCTGAAACCATGCCGAAGTGCACAAATTAATTAAGCGGGCACAAGAATCCACAAACTTAGTAAAAAAACTGGGATAAAGGCAGACGATCTTGATTGTAGTTAGGACCTCAGTTATAAAATGTTGAAATTGATTCAAACAAATCAAGACGAATCAAAAATAAATTCCTAATTACCGGAAAGTGATGTTGTTTTAGCTTTGGAAAATTATTCTGATTTCTTGTCAGCAACAACAATTGCATCCGGAAAGAACTGGCGGATGGTGCCGGCGACCCAGCCCTGCAGGGTCTGAGTGGAAAGCTCGCACTCCGAACAGGCGCCGCCGAGGCGCACTTTGACGATATCGCCCTCAACGCTGACCAATTCTACTGAGCCATGGTGAAATTGCTCGATGTAAGCGCTGATCTGCTCGATCAGGGCGCGAATGTGTTCTTCGCGTGAATAATTGGGGGCAACGTGTTCAGTCATGGTGAGCTCCTTAAGGCTGATGAATGAATTTTATCATGCTTCAACCAAGCACTTGCTTATCAAAAAACTGCATTGGGCGAGACAAAGTTCCCGCAGTCTGTCGTAGGGCGTGATTGGAAGGGCGTAGGGTGGATTGGCGTCACTAAGCATTTACACTACGGATACCTCACTATAGCCAACCCACCAAGATACAAGGACCAGGCGAGTCTTTCATGTTACAGCGTAGGGCGTAGCTAAGTGCCAATAGCATGTCGTAGGGCGTGGTTGGAAGTACCACACAACTCATGATGCAGAGACCTTGATGTGCTTCCAATCCGCCTACACACCCTCAACAACTCAAGAAAAATTGCCACCCGGAACTAAGTCAAAGGCGGATTGAGGGCACGATATATTCGTCCTTATCACCGTTCAGAGTGCCCTCAATCTCGCCCT
>CAZKSJ010000066.1:0-2774 GCA_964555515.1 uncultured Pseudomonadales bacterium | reverse complement strand
GTTGAATAGCCAGTAAAAAAAACACTACCAATACCGCCCATTGCAGATCTCGGTGATCTTTCAGCCGCCACATCGTTAAGCTAAGCATGACCAGAGCAAACAATAACAGCGTGTATGTACTGGCAAAAGGTGAGTGACCAGTCAAGACAAAAAGCGGCATCAACACATAGAAATACCAAGCTGACTGGTTGTAGGAAATGACGCTGGTTTGCGGCCCAAGGAGTGGTGGCTTGCCACTTTTTGCCCAATCCAGTAATACTAAGTAATCACGTCCCATGTCGTTGTAGAAGAGCAAGCCTTCGTTGAGCCGAAAAAGTCGTAAACACAAAAACAAACTCACTATTAAAACCATTACCCCAAAGATTAAATTTTTTTTGAAGAAAATTGCCATCTCTCACATCCCATTCATTCCCGATGTGTATACATGCTAGTTGCTGTCAGCCATATTTTAGTATAGTTTTATGTATAGACGCTAGTACCGTTGACAATTTGCTGAAATTTCAATTATGTCGAAACATACCTGGATAATTATTCCTGCTTATAACGAAGCGACATACCTTTCTCAAGTTTTGACGAAACTCAATAAATATTGGCCAAATGTAGTAGTAGTTGATGACGGATCGGGTGACCAAACAACTACCATTGCAAAAGAATTTACGCCTCACGTCCTAAAACATCGTGTTAATCTTGGCAAAGGTGCTGCCATGCGCACGGGTGCAGATTATGCACTCGAACACCTTCATGCAAAAGCCATCATTTTTTTTGATGCCGATGATCAACATGATCCGGCGATGATTAAACCCATGGCTGATGCGCTTCAGCAACACCCAGTAGTATTTGGTGTCAGGTCTTTTGACAATCAAATGCCACTTTTTCGCATCATCATGAACCGGGTTGCATCGGTACTGATTTTGCTATTTTTTGGTCGTTACATACCAGATATACCATCTGGCTTTAAAGGTCTCACACGAAAAACCTATCGACAATTAAATCTAAAATCAAGTCACTATGAAATAGAGATGGAAATTGCGGCGCGTGTGGCCCAATTCAAGATCCCTTTTGTTGAAATTGCCATTCCCACCATTTATCATGATTATGATCGGGGAATGACATTGCTAAATATCCTACATATGGCAGAAAAAATAATTAGCTGGAGGTTTTCCAAATGAACATTTTTCAAATTGTGGCGGCTTTTTTTGGACTCTTAATGATGTACATTGTGAGTATTCACGCCAAGAGGCGGACTTTCTCTTCGCTGGAATCAACACTCTGGTTATCATTGTGGGGATTGTTTGTGGTGTTGGCAATATTTCCCGGCTTATTACAGGGTATTGCTGATACTTTGCACTTTAGCCGCGTTTTTGACCTGTTAGTGGTGGGTGCATTTATGGTCTTAGTTTACTTGACTTTCAACAATTACATTGCGCATAAAAAATTACGAACTAAACTTGAAGACTTCGTCAGAAATGCAGCCATCAAAAATGCCAAAGAAGTCAATCGATGATCAACAGTTACCCACTATTTCCTTGATTACGCCTTCATTTAATCAAGGTAAGTTTATTAAAAAGACTATCGATAGTGTTTTACAACAAGCATATCCAAATTTAGAATATTGGGTGATAGATGGTGGCTCAAGTGACGACACGCTGTCTATTCTTAAGCAATATCAACAACAACATGCTCAAGTATTTCACTTTATCAGTGAAAAAGATCACGGCCAAGCGCATGCCCTTAATAAAGGCATGGCTCGATTAACAGGCGAGGTTGTGGGTTATCTCAACGCCGATGACTGTTTATTGCCAGGCTCTCTTCATCAAGTTGGACAATATTTTGCCGACCATCCGAACACGCTCTGGCTGACTGGAGATTGTGAAATTATCGATGAAACAGGGAAATCTATTCAAAGCAGTGTTGCTTTATACAAGAAATTCTGGCGGCTGATCAATTCTATGACCGTCTTATCTATTCTCAACCCCATTGCTCAACCAGCTACTTTTTGGCGGCGTGAAGCTCAAGAAGTAGCAGGTAAGTTTGATGAATCATTAAATTATTGTATGGACTACGATCTTTGGTTCAGACTTTTTGAACAAGCAAAACCAGTTGTGATAGATCAAATATTAGCACAATTCAGAATCCACGCCTCATCCAAAGGTGGCAGCGCTTTTGAGCTGCAATTCCAAGAGGAAATTGAGGTAGCCAAACGCTACCAAACTTTTCTTTTCATTCAAGCCTTGCATCAGCTGCACGCTTGGGCTACAGTACAAATTTATAAGCTCATTAAGCCGGTCAAAATATGAAAAATAAAGACCAACACCTCAACAACCTCGATCAACAATTTTGGAAAGATCAGCGGGTGCTCGTGACCGGCGGTGGCGGCTTCTTAGGCAGTCAAATTGTTGAAATCTTGAAAACTCTAGAGCCCAAAGAAATTAAGGTGCCACGTTCTAAAGAGTATGATTTGAGAAAACAAACTGACTGTGCAGCCGTGGTCAAAGACATGACGATGGTGATTCATCTGGCCGCCAACGTGGGGGGAATTGGCTACAACCAAGCTCATCCAGGCAAGCTTTTCTACGACAACCTACTAATGGGGGTGCACATGATGGAAGAAGCGAGACTTTCCAAAGTGCAGAAGTTCACCGCCATTGGCACCATCTGCGCATATCCCAAATTTTCACCAGTGCCATTCAAAGAGGAGGAGTTATGGAATGGTTATCCTGAAGAAACGAATGCCCCATATGGCCTGGCTAAAAAAATGTTGTTAGTCCAAGCCC
>CAZKSJ010000065.1:0-2833 GCA_964555515.1 uncultured Pseudomonadales bacterium | reverse complement strand
AAACCCCCCCCCGCCAAAGGCGGGGGGGGGTGATGACGGTTAGAAAATCTAAGAACCGCGATTATTTACCAATTCTCACAATATTTTTGTCCTTAAAAATATCGTTAAATCCACCTGTAAAGCCAAGAACATAAGCCACAAAGTTGACCAGTGCCCAAGCTGCGGCCAAGATGATAATACCAATCACGGCAGCCGTAATCTTATTTCTAGCTTCCTCAGTCTTGCCCTTATCTCCTCCAGCGGTAATCCAACCAATGCCTCCCCAAATTAGGTAGATGAGAACAAGGATGAGGGCAATTACCATCACAATGGAAAGCACAGAGCTAATGAGAGTGCCCATGTTCTCGGCGTATCCTGCTCCTGTTTCTACTTCTTTGTAGTTAAGGGCTTGAACCATTGTTAGCAATGACGAAGACAACATAAGGCCAGTCATCATCGTGCTAACCGATAAGATTTTTTGAGTATGATTCATATGTCTCCTATTTATAATCTAACAAAACGATGGCTATATGATCTCTGCAACTACCTTTAATTATTCTTTGTTTATTGGTCTAACTCCCTGGATTGCTGCATCAAAGCTATCAAAACCGAGTACATAAGATACAAAGGTAACTAAAGCCCAAGCTGCGGCCAAGATGATAATGCCTATGACGGCAGCAGTGATCTTGTTTCTTGCCTCCTCAGTCTTACCCTTATCACCACCAGCAGTAATCCAACCAATACCTCCCCAAATCAAGTAAATGAGAACAAGTATTAAGGCGATGACCATGACAATTGATAGCACTGAGCTAATTAAGCTACCAATATCTTTGGCATAACCACTACCTGTTGTAACGGTGCCAAGATTAGCCGCAAAGGCCGTTGAGGCAGTCAGCAAGTACCCAGCGCCCGTTGCTGCGACTGTTCCGATTTTCCCAAAGTTTGCTCTCATGATGCCCTTTACTTAAGAACGAGATTGTTCTTACCAAGAATACTATGTTTTATGTGCGGTTAATCCGTACATCAAGTCTATCTTACCCATCTCAAGCGCCATAATGCAAGAGGAATTTTGCGAGCACAACACCACTTTACTGGAACTTCAGCGCTTCGACGCCTAGGAAGTACTGTACAAATGAAAAAATAGCCAAGGTAGCGGCGAGCACGATGATCCCAATCACTGCTTGCACCATTTTGTTGCGCGCCTCATTTACTTTACTTGAATCTCCGCCAGCGGTAATCCAACCAATAGCGCCCCAAACCAAGTAAAGCAAAACAAGGATGAGGGCAATTACCATCACGGCACTCAAAAGAGAACCAATAATGTTGGCAAATTGTTGGTTGTGCTCTACACCTGTCTTTGCCGTGGGCAAGATGTTTTTGCCTTGATTTTCGATGTCGAGCTTGATAGGTAATTGAAGCATATATTTTTAAGCTGGTACTCTAATAATAGGACTCAGGATGTTAAATTCAGTGCCGAAGAAAAGCGTACTAATAAAGCCAATAATTGTGTAAGAACTAACTAAAATGATAAGTCCAATTACAGATTGAAGCATGCGGTTGCGGGCATTACCTAGTTTGCCACTATCTCCTCCTGCCGTGATCCATTCAAATGCACCCCACAAAAAGTTTATCAAGACCAATAAGGATCCAATAACAATCAGGTTATTCCAGATTGTGACAAAGTATTTCACAAACAAGGTGCCAGTTCCTGCACCAGCATCATTCCCCCAAATTCCAATAGCCGGATTGCTAATTCTTGCCTGAACAGACTTAGTTAATGAAAACAATACTAACAAAAAAACACTGATGGCTTTAATAAATATCTTCATAAGTTAATCTCATTGATTTTAGGGTATGACCGTTTCAAGTATGGTGGCGGGGGAAAGTATATCAACGCCAATAATAGCCCCAATAATACCCATTATTGCATATGCTCCAACCACAATAATTAAACCAATCACACCATGCACCATTCTATCTCTAGCGGATGAAATCTTGCCGCTATCACCACCAGCAGAGATCCAACCAATAGCGCCCATCAAAAAATTGATGATGAAGTATAAACTGGCAAAAACAGTGATGACACCAATAATGGCGGAAATAAAGTTTTCCAGGTTGGTCAACACTAGATCATTATTATCCGAATCTTTGTTATAAATTTCCGAAACAGGTCTAAATTTTCCAAGATACGCTGATAATCTTAGTGGTGAAATCATATCAAGAGTATATACTGTTTAATTTTTTAAGTCATCATTTAATCAAGCACGCTATAAAGTGTGGGTTGTAGGATAAAGCCAGCATCCCCAAAGAAAATGAGACCTATTAACCCAGCTCCCATATATGATGCGACTATGAACACTAGACCAATTACTGTCCATGTTAGTTTTTCCCTCACTTTGCCCACTGCGGCGGGATCTGAGCCAGAGGTGATAAAGATGTAGCCAGCTAGTGCAAAGTTAAACATGGCAATAATTCCTGCCACAATCACGAAGACCTGGACGAGGTTGGAGAGAAATGAAATGAAACCAGCTCCAGCGTTATATCCTTTATAGGGAAGATCTACCCGACCAATTTGTGAAGACACACAAGATTCTGGTCCCTTTACATAAATACCTTTTTGTACTTCAACGCAAACTTGATTATCAACGCACTCACCTGGAGCAGTGCAATCTGCAGCGTGAACAATTGCTGATGAGAGGTTGTGAGTGGAAAATATGTACAAAAAAATCGAGATAACAATTATTTTGTAGAAAAGTGTTTTCATATTAAGTATTGGGTAACTTAGGATTCAACAAAAATCCGGCGTCGCCAAAGAATATAAATCCGATTAGCCCCCCCATCATATAGGTGATAG
>CAZKSJ010000064.1:0-2855 GCA_964555515.1 uncultured Pseudomonadales bacterium | reverse complement strand
GCGGCCACGAATTATCCCAGCGTTGTCTGGATTTTATTTAATTGGGGCCCAATTTTTGGTCAGCTGGCGGTGGGCTTGTATGTGTTAACCCTAATTCCGGGTATCATTGTGCGATTAATGTGGTGGTCTGCATTCACGCAACCGATTGGGTTAAGTTTAATGTTGTTTAGGCGTCACTTTGGCATTTTAATGTTCATTTTGGCGTTTATTCACCTCACTTTTACTTCAACTCTCCCCTATTTGGCGCTTTATAATTTTCAGCCACCTGGTTTGCCTGCATTGCGCTCATTTGAAATTATGGGTGCGATCGGTTGGGCGCTGCTCTTTCCTCTGTGGTTGACGTCTAATGACTGGGCGGTGAAGAGGTTGGGTAGATGGTGGAAGCGGATACATCGACTCACGTATGTGGCGTTATTTTTCATTTTCACTCATGTGGCATTACAGGGCGGTTTGGGTGCGATTGCTTTGGCCGTTACTGGAATTTTAGTTGGTTTGTCTTGGGTGGTGTTTTGGCTTAGAACTAAGAAGATTTAGTTGAAACCATCTGATCCAAGTACTTCTGATGATTATAAATAATGCTTACGCTCTGTGTATGGTTAGTCACCAGGCCTGCGTGTCAGTTCACTGCCATCATATTTTCCGTTAGAGGGAACTTCCCCAACCTCAGAGGTCAATTTGACTGGTTTAAAACTTTTTTGTAAAAAATCATCTTGACCATCTACCTGCTTACCAGCTTGGTTACAAATCCGGATAGCGAGACAGAGCTCTTCAAGATGAGGGGTTTCAGTATAAGCAATGCTATTATGTTGGTCTGGCGATTTATAGAATCTCAATCTGCTTTTAGTCTGATCATCTCTAAGGGGTTCATGTTGAATAAGGTGTGAAGAGTGAAAAAATAATCTTGGCTTTTGGGCAAGAAGTTTTAGCCAGCTAGCAGTGTATTCTTCCAACATTTGAAGTTCAACTTCAGTAAGTGTTGGCAGATTTGAAGAAAGCAACGGGTTTTCGATTAAGTCATGACTGATGATAATAGCAAGCCTGTCCGCGGGTTGCAGCCTCTCGCCAAAAGGGGGTGTCCTAAATGTTTCTATAGCCATAAAGCGAAAAATAAAGACCTATCTTATTCACACTTTTGGTTGTCAGTCCAACAAAGCCGATAGCGAGCGAATTGCTGGTGACTATCAGGCGTGGGGGTTTGTGTGTCGTGAATAGTTCTCCGGTGTAGAGAGTGGTTGAAATGAGTTGTTCTGTTATGATTTTTTCCTGACAGCAGTGATTAGCAATCTAGCCGTTTTCAGGTTAGTTATTTTTTCGAAAATTGATTGGGTAGATATTTTATTAGTTTGGCAATGACTGCGAGTATAGCTATGGTGCTTGCAACATTCATGAACCAAAATCCATACGTCAATAAAAATGATTGGGGACGGAATTCACAAGCTGGCGTGTTTCGAGGGTCTACTTCCAAATCGATGCAGTGATAAAAATACCAAGGCCAACCACGCAATATTTCAGGCTCTCCCTCATAGATTGGCAAGAAAGATCCTCCACTCCCCACCCGTTGGTAAGAAGTGAGACTCAATCCAGTCAAAATTAATCCGCCAAATACTGAGAGAATTAGAATTTTCTTGTATGAAGGTGAAAAGTGCTTATGCAGAAACCTTTTCATGCCAAATAGTCTAACACTAAGCAAGGTATTATAATAGGCGGATGCCTTCATACTTTATTCACACTTTTGGTTGCCAGTCCAACAAAGCCGATAGCGAGCGAATTGCTGGTGACTATCAGGCTCGGGGGTTTGTGGAGGCAACTGACTGGCGTGGTTGCGATGAGTTGGTGATCAATACCTGCGCGGTGCGGCAGCGAGCGGAAGACCGCGCGCGCGGTTTTCTGCACAACGTGGTGTTGTATTTTGAAAAACAACAAAAGCATCGTCCAAAAATAATCCTGACCGGTTGCATGATTCACCACGGTGACAGGAAGTTACAGGAAATGATGCCAGCGGTCGATGAGGTGTTGCCAATCGGTGAAGTGGGTTTTAACCAAACCGCCATTCGCAAAGATAAAAAACACGCCTTCATCCCCATTTCCACAGGCTGCAACTCATTTTGCACATTTTGCATTGTGCCCTATTCCCGCGGCCGGGAAAAATCTCGCAGCATGAAAGACATTTTGGATGAAGTGACGACACTAGTCGATCAAGGTTACGAAGAACTCACTCTCCTCGGTATGAACGTCAACTCTTGGGGATTAGAGAAACTTGGCATTGGTTTTCGTAAACTAATGATGAGCCATCAAGAGTTCACCCGAGAAGATTTACCTGACAACCAGTCCCAGTATTTGAGACCAAAAAAAACACCCCCATTTGTCAAGTTACTCCAGGAAATTTCCAAGTTCGACCAAATCAAAGTTATCCGCTTCATGACTAGCAATCCTTGGGATTTTCACGATGAATTAATTTCAGAAATTGGCCAGAATAAAAAGATTGACCGCTATGTACACTTGCCAGTGCAATCTGGTAGCAACAGTGTTTTATACCGGATGAATCGTGGTTACAAGCGTGAAGATTATTTAAGAGTTGTGCAAAAATTGCGAGCTGCCGATCCCAAAATTGTGATCGGTACCGATATTATCGTTGGTTTTCCAGGTGAAACAGAGGCAGAGTTTTCGGAAACTGTAACTTTGGCGAAAGAAGTGGACTGGCAAATTGCTTTTGTGGCCATTTACTCTCCCCGACCTGGTACTGCTAGTGATCGGATCTATGAGGATGACGTGCCACACCAAGATAAGCGCCGCCGTTGGCAAATTTTGGAAGATTTAATCAACCAAAAACATTTGTCTCATCGGCCGGTGGTGGT
>CAZKSJ010000063.1:0-2858 GCA_964555515.1 uncultured Pseudomonadales bacterium | reverse complement strand
TGGGTGCATGCCATCAATTGGGATTGTGTAATTTTTGATGAATATCATTACGGAGCCTGGCGGGAAAATGCAAAAGAATTATTTGAAGCCGAAAGTAAAAAAGAGATTGAGTTTGGCGAAGGTGAAGGCATTGAATATTTTGACGAAGAATCAATCCCAATCACCACCAATCATTATTTGTATTTATCTGGTACGCCGTTTCGCGCCATTGCTTCTGGTGAGTTCATCGAAGAGCAAATCTTTAACTGGACCTACTCAGACGAGCAGCGAGCCAAATCCGAATGGGATTATTCCAAAGGAAACAACCCCTATGCGTCATTACCTCGAATGGTAATGATGACTTACCAACTGCCAGACTCCATTAGTCATATAGCAGAATTGGGAGAATTTGACGGCTTTGATTTGAATGTCTTTTTTCACGCCGAGGGCAATGGCCGCTTAGCTCATTTCAAATACGAAGATGAAGTACAAAAGTGGTTGGACTTGATTCGTGGTTCATTCAGCGAAACAACTGTTGATAACTTAAAGATGGGAGCGAAAAAACCACCGCTACCCTTTTCTCACGCTCCTTTACTCAATGTTTTGAATCATACATTTTGGTTTTTACCTACAGTGGCTGCTTGTCACGCAATGGCAAATTTACTCAAACAGCGACAAAACAAATTTTACCACGATTACACCGTTGTAGTGGCAGCAGGAACTCAAGCTGGTATTGGCGTTCACGCCTTACCGCCTGTTTTAGATGCAATGACCGACAACCCATTGGAATCAAAAACCATTACGCTTTCGTGCGGCAAACTCACCACAGGCGTATCGGTGAAACCGTGGACAGGAATTTTTATGTTACGTAATTCATCAAGTCCCGAAACATATTTTCAAGCAGCATTCCGAGTTCAAACACCCTGGGTAATCAAAAACCCCGACAACAAATCGCCCAACAAAGAAGAAATCCTGAAAGAAGAATGTTATGTGTTTGACTTTGCTCCCAACCGAGCATTAAGACAGATTGCTGATTATGCCTGCCGTCTGAATGTTAATGAATCGAATCCTGAAAGGAACGTTGAAGAGTTCATCAACTTTCTTCCTGTATTGGCTTACGATGGCAGTTCAATGAAGCAAGTAGATGCTGCAGGGATTCTGGATATTGCAATGAGTGGCACTACCGCCACGCTTTTGGCAAGACGCTGGGAAAGTGCCTTGCTTGTAAACGTGGACAATAACACACTAGCCCGATTGATGGCAAACGAAGAAGCAATGAACGCTTTAATGAACATTGAAGGCTTCAGGAATTTAAATCAGGACATAGAAGCCATTATCAATAAATCAGATTCCGTAAAAAAAGCCAAAAAGGAAGCCAACGACCGCGACCTGACCAAGAAAGAAAAAAAAGAACTATCGGACGAAGAAAAGGAATACAAAAGCATCAGAAAACAAATCCAAGAAAAGCTTATCAAGTTTGCAACCCGTGTACCTGTTTTCTTGTATTTGACAGACTATCGTGAGAAAACCATTAGGGATGTCATTACTCAGCTCGAACCAGGTCTCTTTAAGAAAGTGACTGGTCTTACAGTCAAAGACTTTGAACTTTTAGTGAGTTTGGGAGTTTTCAACTCATCGTTGATGAATGATGCAGTATATAAGTTCAAAAGATATGAAGATTCAAGCCTGGAATATGTGGGTATAAACAAACACGAAGGCGAAGATGTCGGTTTATGGGATACGGTTATCAAACGAAGTGATTTTGAATACTTTGTGAATGAAGAGGTTATGGGGTACAATACTATTACTGAACTATGAGCCTAGTTGTTGCAAGGATTTTTAATGGACAATTCGAGATTCATAGTGACTCGAGGTTGACCAGGCAAGCAGATTTACACCCAAGCCAATTAACGGGTATTCTTAAAACTGTCCTTTTCGACTCAAAAACATGTATCTCATTTGCTGGTGGTGTTGATGATGCTACTGAAGCACTAAGCAAGGTGTTTGAATTTGATGCTTTACCAATCAGCAACTTGATTGAAATCCTTCTTGGAGCAAACATCAAATCAAATAATCAAACTGATTTTATAGTCGCAAGCATACTTGCCGGTGATAGTAAGTTGTATAAAATAACCAATGGAAAAGTCGAGACTGAACTCCAGTCGACATGGATTGGAGACTACGAAGCATTCAATTACTTCCAATCAAAGTTGTTAGAGTTACCAGGCAAAGATCGTACTAGAACTAGTATTGGAGACTCTTTTAAACAAGTGCTTAATAATGGAAATTTCCCAACGGTTGGTGACTATCACATCCATGTGGTTGCGCGAGGTAATAGATTTGAGTATAATCATTCTATTAGTATAAATCTTGGTCCACAAACATTGACTCTTCAACCCAATGTATTGAAAACACTTCCAGATGGAACAGCAGGAAACGGTTCTTTCAGTATGAACTACATGGTTTCAAATGATGAGGGTAAGCAAGCTGTTGGAGTTCATTATGGGCACGGAAGATTTGGTGTATTGCTTTACCCTCGCTGTTCACTTAGTCCTAAGGTAATACGGGATGTTTCTTGTAGTGAGTTCGCTTGTGCTGTTCAAAAACAATTTGGAGTTGCTCTTATTGGCATACTTTATCGTTAACCTAACTATGAGATTATTCCACATCAATCCATGTACTTAGTGCAGCAAATGCTCCTTCATAAAAAGCTTTTCTCTAGCTTTCAGACGCATGATAACAGATGGCAGGGGTATCTCAACTGAGTCAGTTTGACGCTCCATCAATTCACATTACCCCTCAAGCAAAACGCGTAATTAGCAATTCGTGATTTCACCCTGATTTCACCAAATTGAAATGAGGCACCTAGATTTAACTCT
>CAZKSJ010000062.1:0-3135 GCA_964555515.1 uncultured Pseudomonadales bacterium | reverse complement strand
CGGGCAAATCTATATTTATCATAGGCTCTCACTGCCACAAAACCATCCTTGCCCCAAACTGCATTTTCTTGAAAAGTAACTGGATCAAACGGTACGTAAAAAGCAAAATAAGTGTAACCAAGATCAAGATCTGGAGTGATGTAGATGAGTTGGTAATCATCGTATGCCCCTTGTACCTCAGCAATCAATTCGTGCAAGCCTGGGTTCCAAGCTTTAGACATCAATGGATTAAATTGAAAGAAGTATAAAGTTGCAAAGTAAACAAAGAAACCTAAGTAGATCATCGTTGTAGCTGGAAAAATCAAGCGCTTTAAGCTTGTGACCTTTTTCATCTGAAGCAACCAGTAATCAACACCAATGGCAGCAAATAACAGAATTGCCAAGTGAAAATCCAACAACCGATTGGTAATAGGGGCATCAATTGTCATGGCACTGATCAAAGGCGTCACAAATAAATAAAACAAGGCTAATTGACTACGCTGATGCCGATAGCTTCTTAGCACGATATAAAATCCAGAAACAAAAAAAATTATTAATGCTGGGTTAAGATTCCCCAAACCAATGGACTGCAAATTGTGCCATGCATTGTGATCGCCAGTAAAAAAAAGATAAGTAGGATCAAAGGCACTCATGTAACCCTTTAGTCCCTGCATACTTGCTAAAACCAACGGATGGTTGAGGCCTCTCGCTGCGATCGATGGCATGCCAGCCACTAAACCCGCATGCGAGGCCAATTGAGATTTTTGCTGTAATTCTGGGTGAGATAAAATGGTGGTATTACTTTTTCCTTGATTAACCTCATCTGTCGTGATGATTAAGACAGCTGCAAATATTAGTATCCCGGTTAAAGCCGCAAGCTGCCACCAGTCGGAAACTTTAATCACAGGCTTTTTTGACCAGTCCCGCAAAATTAGCCAGCTGCCCACAAATAACATGGGCAACAATAAAAATGGTAAATTATAAAACAGCGAACCGATGATGTACGCCAACACTGCAATGATGTAAAGCCAAGCTTTTTTACGTCCCGCCAACCACGCACTCCACCCCAAAGTGGTAAAAAATAATCCTGCAATTGGTTCATAAATATTTCTAGATTGGGAAATGTGCCAAAAAGAAAAAGTGAGTAATAAAGCAGTAACCAGACCAACTCTTTTTGACCAACCCATTTCTCTGGTCAGCCAATATGTCAACGGAATTGTGAAGATGCCAAATAGTGCCGTCGGCAGTCTAGCAGCAAAAGTGTTAAGACCAAATACAGCAATGCTGGCGGTGGAGGCATAAATCATGCCAGGCAATTTGTAATCGCCAAAAGATTGAAAGTTGAGGGGATAAACTACCCCGTGCTCATCTTTACCAGTCTGTAAAATTGAGTAAGCGTTATAAGCGATCGCTGTTTCATCGCGGTGCATGGTGCCAGGCAATAAGTTTAGTTGATAAAGCCTCAATAAAGCCCCAACACTTATCAACAATATTAGCCAAACATACACGCTTGATCGCCACTTCATACAGTCAATATAGCGCAGTTTTTAGATTTTGTGATCGTCAATATTGGTGAAAAGTCATGATTTGACAATGGCCTTGATATGATCGGTTCCTACTTGGTCAAGGGCAAGCTTTAACCAAAAAGTGTATTGATCACCATGTTTGAGAATATCTTGCTTTAAATCATCTAAATTTTGCCATCGATAAGCTGCCACTTCGTCAGAATCTGGCACTGGCTGGTCATCATACTCACCTACAAAAACACAATCGTACTCGTTTTCACTCAACCCATTGTCAAACTCGGTCTGATAAATGAAGCAGTACAATTTTTTTAGTTTACAATCAAAACCCATTTCCTCTGCAAGGCGTCGGTGAGCGGCGTGAGCAAATGACTCGCCCGGAGCAGGGTGACTACAGACTGTATTGGACCACAAACCTGCCGAATGATACTTGCTCTTGGCTCGCTGCTGAAGTAATAACTCACCTTTTGAATTAAAGATAAAAATTGATATAGCCCTATGTAACAACCCCTTTTTATGAGCAGCTAGTTTTTCTTCTACCCCAATTTTACGATTCTGCCGGTCAACCAAAACCACTTGTTGCATAAATTATCTTTTTTTTAAATCACTTAAAAACCTTAGTATTTCACATGATTAGTAAGATAACCGCTCCTTTGAAGATAGTAAATTAAGATATTCGAGCAATGTGAGTTACTACTTCCATTAATAACAATTAAATTGAAAACTTTCCAAAATTTGTTGAATCAATGGGATTATATCAGGATTGACATGCTGATTCACAGTTAGCTTATTTTCCACAACTAATGGTGAGGGAAAAAATTCGTATTCCATGCCAATAAAATCATATCAGAAAAAGTGAAATAATTATTTGAGATAACTATCAAAATAAATAGTGTGGCATGTATACCCATTGGGATTTTTTTGCAAATAGTCCTGGTGATAGTCCTCGGCCGGATAAAAGCGTTGGAGTGGTTCCAAGGTTGTCACCACTGGATCTCTCCATCGATTAGACTTATTAACAATTTTAATGAAATGTTCAGCTGTATTTTTCTCTTCTTCATTCCCAAAAAAAATTGCCGATCGATATGAGGTTCCAACATCATTACCTTGTCGATTTAATGTTGTTGGATTATGAATTTGGAAGAAAAAATCCAGCAATTTTTTGTAGGAAGTTATTTCAGAATCATATAATATTTCAACTGCCTCGGCGTGGCCTTCATGATTTTCATACGTAGGATTTTTCTCATTACCGCCTGTATAACCAACAGTGGTTTTTATTACACCCGGTTGTTTTCTAATCAATTCTTCCATCCCCCAAAAACACCCGCCAGCCAGAACTATTTTCTTGTTCATATATTTATTTACCAGATATGAATTTCATGGAAATAGAATTTACGCAATGTCGGATATTTTTATCTGTCAGCTGTTCGCCAGTGAAGACATGACCCAAATGACCGCCACACTGAGCGCAGGTTATCTCGGTACGTTTACCATCAGCATCTAAGCTTCTATGAATGGCTCCCTTAATTTCATCATCAAAACTTGGCCAACCACAACTAGATTCAAATTTATCATCAGAAGTGATTCTCCGAGGGTTAAGAACCCTCGGCTTCATTAATTTATATTACTACCT
>CAZKSJ010000061.1:0-3165 GCA_964555515.1 uncultured Pseudomonadales bacterium | reverse complement strand
ACGCTAACCACTTGTTTGTTGATCGACTGAACAATGATCTCCTCACCCAATTCAGTGGTTTGGCAAAGGTGTTCAGGCTTGTCAAGGAATTATCCGCTCAAAAAGATGCAGTCGGTTCAAATCGTTTGCCCAGCGATGTGCGGCGATTTTTTCATGACACAACAGGTTTAGTAGCTTTACAGGAACTCGTAGCTGAGTTAACAACGCAGCAAGAGACGCAGCAAAGATTGGAGACGGCCGCAGGGATAGCACAAAGTTCTTCCCAGGTGATGTTTGCCCGCATACACAATGCTTTTGTTCAAAGTGGCGCCAAAATCGAAGAATTGAGGCAAAAAAAGCTTTTACTCTCCTCAGACTTGGGTTTAACAGAAAATGACTTGAAGATGACATTGACCGAATTAACAGCAGCTGTGTACGGCGCAAACATTGATCAGGAGGATTTACCACAGGATATTTTACTTGCTGAATTAGTTGATCAATTAAACCAGTGGGTAGCGCTTCATAATCAATCGGAGGCGGAAAATAATCGAGGCACCCAGCTCTTAATTAAGCTAGAGACTAATTTGTCGCAGATTGATCATCGATCAGTTACCACTGCTCTTACCACTGCCAAGGCAGTTACTTTTTTATCAAATTTGATTAGCAATGCTCGCAAAGCCTACAAGCGTCGACAAATTAATCAGAGTGAGCACAATCTCGTGACGATTAAAATTGAGGGCATCATTGGGGATGATGCTCCGATGTTAGTGCTGCGGGTGGATGATTTTGCAGGTGGTTTTGATTCTGGTTCCGCGGGTGAGCACATTCCGCTTGATGGGCAGGAGTTTCAACCTGTGGAACTGAGTCAGGTCAACGGTGGTTGGCGAGCACAAGATCAATCAGCAGCATCGCCTCCTCGTTTAGTAGCTCAGTCACGCAATGTTGGTTTAAAAGCCCAAATGGAGTTTGTGCAAAAACTGGGTGGTGATTATCAAGTTGGCACCAGGTTTGATCGGGCAACACGGCGGCCCGTGGGGGCAACGGTGCTATTAGAATTACCTCTTCATCAGAATTAATAGTAAAAATAGATTGATAAATAGAGAAAAATTAATCTAGTGCCCAATTAGCAGTCACACCCTCCATCTGCTAATTGTCAATCAGTATCATAAAAGATCAATAAGCATCAAAATTGATGATTGATGTCTGCCAGTTTCGAATTACTCAGTTAATCACTTCTCCAACTAGGCAAACGGTTGTATCATCGATAGTATGGTAAAAAACTGATGATAAGCCTTTGGCGATGCCTTTAGCGGGTTGGGTGAGAGTGATTCGTTATCAATTTACAAAAAAGCTAAAGTCGTTTTACCCACTTGAGAAGTGGGGTTAGTTATACTTGTTTTTCGATTTCAGTTGTGATCTTAGTTTTCACTTTTTTCTCAATTGTTTTAATATCCTCCTCTGCAGGTAGTTCCTCTGGATAAATACCCTCATTAGTCAATGCTGATCTAACACTAGCGTTGTGTCCTACGTGCATTTTCTTAATTGATTGAGCAGATTTTTCGTTCTTTTCTCTTGTTTTGTGTGTAGTCATTTCGGTGGCTAGATCTTTAGCCTTGAGCGTAATTATTGGTAAATGATCTGCCAAAGGCTTATATTCCTTGATTTTTAATTTCTCCTTCATTCGTTTGGTGGTGAACCCCCCAAAAAGCGCGCGATCACCTGTTGCTCGAATTTCACCTGCCTGTCTTCCAGACAAGCCTCTAGATACTAGTTCACTACTAAAATCTTTTTCAGTTTCAGTCAACCTCTGTCGAGCATTTAGTCTTTCAATATTCATCATTTCATCTTGGTAGACTTCCTGTCTTCTAGTCTGAAATGCAAAATATGTTTGAGCTTGAGCTATACTCTTTTTTTTATTTGGATCTCCATTCATTGCGATTAAGTAACAGGCGTACCTGGTAAGGGCAAAATCGTCAATTATTCTTGTTGCTCCGCTACCAATATTCACCATATTATCCAAGTGGATAAAATGGATTTGTGCTGATTCACCAGATTTTCTGCAAGCTGAAATTGCTCGTTCAATTAGTTTATTAAACTTCTGCCACGACTCATATTCCAAAGCTCGCATTAGGTCTCTTGCGTACCAATAGTCCTGATCGTTATCTAAAGTATGCCTAATCATTTCAAAATTATTTTGTGAAATTGTAAATGAATTTTCCATCTCGTCCTTAATCATTACTACGACGAAATTGTATCAGAGATTACTTTACCGGATGCAAGCTTGAAGTAAGAATGATGATTTTTTAGCTTATCACGCCGCCGCCCAAGCAAATGGTTGCTTGGTCGGTTGCTAGGTAGAACACGGCCGATTGGCCCGCGGCGATGCCTTTGACTGGATGAGTGAGAGTGACTTGGTAGCGATGGGAGTTGGAGTTTGGATTTTGATTGGCATCGACTTCGGCCGGTCGCACCGTGCACGGCATCAACTCACCGGTGTGGCGAATGCGAACCAATAGTTGGTTGGTGGATTTAAGAAGATCATTTTTAAGGTCAGTCAAGTCAAATGTTGGATCGATCAAATGCAAATTATCGACTGAAAATGAATTTTGATATGTGTCTGGCCCAAAGCCAACGACGATTTGATTCTGATCAGCATTTTTGCTGATGACATAGAATGGTGGAATATTGTCTTTTGCCAAAGTCGATCCATCATCCAGTTTGATCAGTGTTTTCTTGTCGATGGTAAACCCATGTCGTTGACCAATGGTGTAGAACCAGTGTCCGTTGTGTTGACCGATGACGTTGCCATCAACGTCGACGACCTCGCCTGTTTTTTCACCCAGCCGATCTTTTAAAAATACTCGTACGTCAATGTCACCAATAAAACAAATCCCCACCGAATCTTTTTTCTGAGCATTGGGCAAGCTTAGCTCAGCCGCTTTTTGTCGGACTTGCTGTTTAGTTAAGTTAGCTAAAGGAAATAGGATGTTCTTAAGCTGTGGTTGTGACAGCAAGTATAGAAAGTAAGTCTGGTCTTTGTGCTTGTCGGTAGGGATCGCCAAGTTTAGTCGACCGTCACTGTCGATTATTTTGGCATAATGGCCTGTTGCCACCAAATCAAATCCCAGTTTTTTTGCCCAATCGTAGAACAATCCAAACTTAATTTCTTTGTTGCACAGCACGTCC
>CAZKSJ010000060.1:0-3199 GCA_964555515.1 uncultured Pseudomonadales bacterium | reverse complement strand
CGTGTATGATGGTGATATGCCGCTGCTTTTTTTGCTGCTCTACTCGGCAGCCCGCCCTGCCCTAATTTTACGCGAAAAATCAAGTTGGCTTAAAATTAATTTTTTCCCGTTTGAAGCAATTGTTGGTTTGCTGTTAAGTATGGCGATTGGTTGGCTAATCATGCATAGTGATCGCGAGTTTAACCTGGCTACCAGCACAGTTTATCAAAGTCATCAATTTGATTACCCGGAGTGGATTTCGTTGCCGATTATGTTTTTGGTGGATTTAGCACTGATCGCTGGCATTTTTCGACAGCTTCAAAAACGTTCACCAGTATGGCAATACGCTTTTTCCAGCGTGTTAAGCATTCTGCTGATGTTTACCGTGGAATTTATGATGCTCATGCTTTCCAGTGTGATTGTGGTGATGCTGAGCAGGGCGTTTGCGTAAAAAGTCGACAATTAATCGACTGGTAAAAAAACTACTCTAAATGAAAGTTGGTGATAACAATTTTAGGCACCCATGTGGGCTGATTTCTCGTGATGAAAAGTGTCTTGAATTTGTTTGGTGGCTTTATACCCAACCCCAAATCCTCTCTTCCTTCTACCAACAGCCAGCCATGAGGAAGAATCACCTGGATTTAACTTTGAAATAAGCCAACCAATGTAGGTGTAGTAGTTATCATAATAAGCACCTGTTTCAAGTTCCTCTGGAAGCCGTGTGGACAAACTATTTTCTATCTCTTGTGGAGCCTGCTTTTGCCTTGCTAATGCAAGTAACTGACCTCTCATTTGCTCGATTTTTGCCTGAACCTCACGCTCTCTTGCATCATAAATCGCAGTCTGTTCTTTGCCTTGACGATCTAATGCCAAAGCTCTTTGTGCCTCTCTTGATTGAAGCAACTCCGCTTGTTGTCTAGCAAACTCTCTGGGAAACTTGTAGGAATCTAAATTATTGTCAGCTTGTGCCATTGAAGTAGCATCGCGATTTTGACCGTTTGTAATCATCTTATAGAGGTCTTGCAGGTTACTTGGATCACCAAGTTCGCTAAGACCAACTTGGTTTTGATTGGGAGATTCCTGAGTATTTCCAGCGGCTGACCGCAATCTTTTGGCAAACTCACCCAAGTCATCCATCCCTGGTACATCACCAGTTTGATTACTGATTTCAGGCCAAGCAACAGGAGACTGATTTGTCCCCAGATGTCTGATTGCTGATGTTGGGTTGGTTTTCACTTTAATTGATTTGATTATTGAATCTTACACCTTCAAGTTCCAACTATTATAAGCTGATATAGTTGGCTAGTCAATGTATTGATCTGATCTATTTAATTCTTAAACCGTATTATACCAAAAATGCCCGCAAAATAAGCAAGCGGTTTTGGACAGGTTAATAGCGCCATTTTAAAAAACTGTTGCTTAAATTGCAAGCAGATGCGCGGTGACCTTGTTTCTGATCAAGGTCTGCGCTAGTGCGCGGCGGTAATGTTGATTTTCTAAATAGATTTTTCGCGAATCTTCAGGCAAGTTTTTCTTGATGTAATCTGCAATTTCTTCGTCTGACACTGTCAGCTTAGCCTCACTCGCAATGCTATCTAAAATAAAGACGACTTGGATTCTACCTAAAGCGCCAATTGTTAACTCTTCTGATAACTTCTCGAAAGTTAGCTTGCGTCGTGCTAGATAATCGTCTAGTTCTAGTTTCATCGATTGCAACTGCCTGACTAACTGATCTAAGTCAGCCCTCACCTCTTGTTTGACAATCAACTCGGGAATATTTGGTTTGAAATGCTGCACGAGCGCTTGATAAATTACTTGGAGGCGGTACTCGTTTTTTTGCTCCTCGGTGGGTGGTTTTGATTCCTGACTATCAGCTGCAGACTCATGTTTTTGTTTACTTTTCGATTTTTCCAGATCTTTCGCCTGTTCTTTTAATCTTTGATCGGCATCTTTTTTCGCTTTGGTGATTATTTTTTGATAGTTTGGCACTTCAATGACCGGCTTTTCGGCAAATTGAGCTTCTAGAACCACTTCATTGCCCTTGGCGAATTTAATCGGTCTAAATTCTGGTTGAGTGACGGGGTGCTTACCTGCTCGTTTAATTGCTTCAGAGTAGGCTTCTGGCAATAATTTTTCCAGCGTCCGCTCCAAAATTTTATCTGTACCAAGTCTTTCTTCTACCAACTGCGCGGGCACTTTTCCCTGGCGAAAACCATCACTTTTTATGGTTTTGGCCAACTCGCGAATGGTTTTCTGATAGGCGGGCTCAACTTTTTCCCAAGATAGCGTAATCCGCAACGAATCATTGGCGCCGATTAAGGGTTTTTCTACTGAGGTTGTGGTTTTAGTGGATTTTTTAATTGCCATAAGGTGGCTATTATAACTGATCATGGCAAGTGATTTGACTGCCTCTTGTGTTTTTGTGTCATTATGAGTACATTATCAACAATATGACAGACTCAGCCAAAAAAACCCTTACCGTCTTGGTAGCAGTTTTAGCCCTGGGAACTTTGTTCTGGTTTGCTTATCGATCTCAGCAAACTGGCATATTGCCCACAGAAGAGGAGGCTCTTGTGCCAGAAGCCACTCCGGTTAGCGACGCAGTTGGCTTCCCAGATCAAAATGAAGCACCTATTCCTACTACTTCTCCAGACACAGCCGATGACATGGCCATGTTGACCAGCCAGACTTGGACTTGGGTACGAACCCAGATGAATGACGGCAGCGAGGTCACGCCCAACACGCCGGGCATTTTTACTGCCACATTTCAGGATGATGGCACCATTAGTTTAGGCACCGATTGTAATAGCATGTCTGGGATGTTCAGTTTGCCAGCGGTTGGCCAGATTGCGTTCGCCCCCATGGCGACCACGCTCATGTTTTGTGAAGACTCACAGGAAAGTGAATTTTCGCAGATGCTCACTGACTCAACGGGCTACATGTTTCAAGATGGCAAGCTCGTGTTGTTGATCAAGTTTGATTCGGGTTCCGTCATTTTTGAGTAGACCGGTATTGTTGACCAACTTGACGAGCGAGTGTTTCAATTTTTACGCGGATGTGTTTATTTCCTCAAGACTTGTGATTAGCAAAGCGTGTTTTTAGCTCGAGTTTCAGCAGATGATGAGGTATAATTTGCGTCTGAGGGCGCGGTACCAGAGTGGTCTAATGGCGAGGTCTGCAAAACCTTCGATTCGCGGGTTCAAATCCCGCCCGCGCCTCA
>CAZKSJ010000059.1:0-3200 GCA_964555515.1 uncultured Pseudomonadales bacterium | reverse complement strand
CTATTTCAGAAGGCTGGGCGATTTCATTCATTGTTTTAACCTTGTTGGGTAGTGCGCTAGTGATTCATCGTAAAAAATTCGGGGTGATTTTTTTGGCAATTAGCTTTGCAGCGCTAATTCTGTCTCACAACTTATCTGCGCTCATTGCGCTACCGTTATTAATAATTTTTGGAACTTGTTACTCAATAATCCTTGACCAGAGCTGGCAAATCAGAACTAAATCAATTTTCGCGCAATTTACGGCGGGCTTACTAGGTGTTGGTTTAGCGGCATTTTACATTTTTCCAGCTTTATTAGAAAAAAATTTTACTCAGCTCAATCGTTATATCTTGGATAGTTACTATGATTTCCATCAACATTTTTTATATATCAGACAATTTTTCAAACCATGGGGTGTGTGGGAATACGGTGGGTCTGGTTGGGGACCATATGATGAAATGTCATTTTTTCTTGGTTTTTCCCAACTGGCTATTATTTTTATTGCCATAATTATCTTTGGCTGGCAAACATACAAAGCTGCAATCGATCAAAAAGTTTCCGTTAAATATTGGCTGCACTTACTATTCTTAGTTGTCTTGGCTGGATACTTGGTACTGACGCTACTCAAAACCCAGCAAATCTGGGATCAAATTGCATTTCTAAAATACGTCCAATTTCCCTGGAGATTGCTAGCTGTGGCAATAGTAGTCATTGGCTTGTTAGCAGGATCATGCTTAATGCTGTTGCCTAAAAAAATACAGCCATTGTTTTTTTTGGCAATATTGATGGTACTAATAGGTATTAATACAAGATATTTCCGAAATGAAAAGTATGAAGACCATACCCTCAAATATCAAAACTTTTCAAATTATATAAGGGAAAAGTCGAGCGAGAACTTGTTTGATTATCTACCTATTAGTATGAACTTCTTTCAGAAACAGGGTTTCTATCTTTACAAAAATCCAATTTATACAGACATTGAAGTTCCCAGTCGTGAATTACTGCCACCTACCGATTATCAATCCACGATCATCACCGACGCCACAACCAAAAAGGTTTTTTCTGCTCAAGTTGCTTCTCCATCTGCCATGACTGTAAATTTGGCTCACTATCCTGGGTGGCAAGCGATGACTGCCGACGAACAACAACTCCCCACATATGCCAGTCTCAACGGCTTAATTACGATTGATCTTCCCGCAGGTAATCATTACATCAAGCTTACCCTCCAAGATACTCCCATCAGAAAATGGTCAAAGCTCATCTCCCTGACTTCGACAATAATAATCATTGTCTATTTGTCATCCCAATTATTCAGACAACTGCTAATAACCAAACGCAAATAATGCTCGACAGTTTAAAAAATTGTTAGCGACGATTCATTGACAACAACTTAAATGACTCTGGTGATTACTACAACCAAAAATAATCTGCTTTAGTTTCGACTCAACGTATCCTGATAAGTTTCATCATACATCGCCTGCGCCTGTTCATAGCTCACCACCCAACCAGTCTGGCGTACACTCGTGTAAAATTTGTTTCTAAAAAAATCACCATTTTTATCATAGAGTTCCGGATAACCCCGATAACGCTTAATATTAAAGCGGTAAGCAGACAGCTGCTGGTCAGCCCTATTCAAATAATTCCAATCGCCAGTTGCTTGAAATAAATGAATTAATAATTTGATGTATTCCATACCCCAATTGCTCCAAATGGCAGTTGAACCATATTCTGGCGCAGCAATCTTGACTATCCGATGCAGTTGCCACGGCCTCTCCTCTGGCGAATACTGTAACCCAAATGGTTGATCAATGGCATTACGACTAATGTAGTCCACGCTTTTTAGTAGGTACTGTCGATCCACCTCATTGCTGGGATCAAGCAAACCTAATTGATAGGCAATCAGCCAATCTGATGAATATAATTGCTCGTTGACTCCCCGGTTGCTCAAGTCTTCAATAAAATAACCTTTTTTTTCACTCCAAAATGCATCAATAATCCTTTGTTTTAATTCAGCAGTCGCTTGTTCATCAGCTGAAACTAATCCCAAATCCTGCGCTAACTGCCAAGTCTTCCAATAAATGACGTTATCATAAAAAGCGCTTTGACGTTTGGCCATGTCTTTAGTTGAAGAAAGTAAGATGTTTTTCTTGACCAAACCTGTTTCCTCGTCATAGACAGCTTGTTGATAATTTTGCCAATGTCTAATCAGCGAATCTCGATGAGTATTTAGTAGTTCCTGACTGGCAGCAGCTGTTTGTATTTTAAGTTCGGCTGAGCCAGACGAGATTTCTAATTGATAGGGATATCTGGCCAGGATTTCATCGCTTGACTGCAAAGTTTTGAGAGCATACAAGATGCTATAGAGCGTATCAGAAGCGGGGGCATGAATATTGAGCATGACCACTGACTTGGGACTAATCGGAACGATTGTAGTAGCCAATTCTTCGGATTGAGCAAACACACCCAAGGCATAAGCGGTCGATTTGAGATAGATCAACTGCCGGTTATACCAATCCTGATAATCAAGCGCAGTGCGTGGATCAAGGGTAGAATGGTAAAAAATACCCAGTGAACGAGGGTAAAACACGCTGTAGTGATCTCCAGAAATCAGAAAAGGTTCGTTTGGGTCAAATCGAAGTGCATGGATCGAACGAATGATATCCTCCACCGAAGCTTGTGGAGCCTTCTTGCCTCCCCTGACCTTGCCAGTTAAAATGTGCCACCCAGACTTAATCAGCGCCATGGACTCAACGATCACCCCGTGCGACACATAAATTGGTTGCGTAGGTTGTAGATGAAACTGCTCATCAATCATGGCAATGTTGGGATAGGGATCCTTAATCAAGGAGAACTTGACAAACGGATTGGTTAAGTACGAAAACACACCGATCAACAAAATCAGTAATGCCACAAGAAAAAAAATATTTTTGCGAAGTGAACGATGTCGATGATGTGTAAAAAATCTGCTCGATTGACTTTTTAAATCCCGAAGTTTGTCTAATATTTGATAAAAAAGTCTATTTAGCACAGAACCATTCTAGCAGTATATATAGCTCTCAACCAGGCAACCAACTTAACTAACAAATTCATAAGATTTTTAGAGGCAAGGTTGGTATAATCAGCCTGCCTAGGTTTCAATCGCTGTCAAAATGCCTGAACAGCCTTTAGGAAGCGTCGCATAGTGGTCAATTGCAGCGGGTTGCTAACCCGCGCCCGTTTTT
>CAZKSJ010000058.1:0-3341 GCA_964555515.1 uncultured Pseudomonadales bacterium | reverse complement strand
GCATTCATATCTTCCACAATCTGCTTCTGCGTCCTAGCGTAGTTGTAGATTTTTACTTCATCTAAATACCCACCCCAGTATTGAATACCTGCCGTCCAACCTCCTAAGATTAAATCTTGGTTGGAATGAGTAATCGTGCCAGTGAAATTACTCGAGTTAATTACTACCCCATTTTTGTAACCAATTGCTTTTGTACCATCATAGACAATAGCGATATGCTCCCAATCCCCACTTGGAGCACCAAGACCCACAGCACCTCCAGTTAATCCACGAGCAAACGAATAATAGTTACCTCTCATTAATTGGATTAAATAGCCAGTAGTACAACTTCCATCTGATGAACACTTACTAATAATATGATGATTCCAAGTATTGCCAACAGATTTTATCCAAGCGGAAATTGTAAGTTGTTGAGGTTGCAATTCATCTGAGTTCGCAATTGTTACTTTATCATCCGTGCCATCAAATCTACAACCCTTACCGTACTTACCTTGCACAGTACAGTCCATACCAGTATTGTTGGTGCCGTCATTAGTCGTCCCATTGTTGACGTTCCCTGAAGAGTCAATTAATGTTTGCCCATCTCCTTGCACACCGTCATCCATCTTCCAATGTCCAATTGGACCGGGTGCCCATTCATACAATGCCCGCACTTCATCAGAAGAAAGTGCGCGGTTGTAAACTCTGGTTTCATCCATCTCACCACCATATGGACTATTGTTATACTGAGAATTACCTATTTTAAATGTGCCAGTCGCAATATCAGTGCCATCAAACATTGACATGTTTGTGGACCCCACATCTTCACCATCAACATATAGCGTCATTAGTTTATCTCTATCAAATACTACTACTGCATGATGCCAAGCATCATCATTGGTAGTTGAGGGATCAACAACTGATATTTGAGTAACATCCCAATCTTTAAGATATGCCTGCGCTGCACCAGAGCTTAAATAAATAGCCGTTGAGTCATTATTAACTTGTGACTTTTCAACCAGCACCCCATTGGTATCATTAGTTTTATACCAAGTTGAGATAGTCATATCTCCAATACCCATCGCAAGATTGGTACCAGAGAATGAAATATTGTCTGTATCTAATCCATCAAAAGTAGTCCCACCACCATATTTACCAGTTATTCCAATACCAGTGGCAGTATCTCCCCATGTTCCATTACTATTATTACCAGAATAATCACAAGTGTCTTTACTATCAGAACAAGAATCGGCAGAAACTTCATCCATTGGCCAATACCCAATCAACCCATGGTTCAAAAAAGCCGTGCTCTGTGTGCCAAAACTCACTTGTGAACCGGCACCAGCAGCACCACGGATAAAGTCAGCCTTAATTTCATCAGCGCTCCGGGCATAAGGGTAAATTTTAACTTCATCAACAACTGATGATGAGTATCCACCTCCATCACCTATCCAGGCACCAATGGTAAGCGGAATCGAGCTATTGTTGCTAATAGAACCTGTTGTTGAAGAGCTTCCAACTTGTTCACCATCAACAAACATCTTATGATCACCACTGCTGTATGTAATGACAACGTGATGCCACAGGTTATTTCCTGGAGAAATACTACTCGTGATGGAAATTGAGCCTGAATATGGCATCCAGACAATATTTGCAGTATCTGGATCAGCGTTATTTAAAGCAATGACTTGATTTGAAAAGACGCTATTTGATTGTCTGGCTAACACTGACCCATAAGTGCCACAACAAGTGGCATCTTGAGCACCTACCCATTTTACCCACATGCTAATAGTGGCAGTTTGTTGATTATTTAATCCACCTCCTCCTGCAATATTTACGTAGTCATTTGTCCCATCGAACTGCAAACACTTACCAGAAATACACATTTCCTCACTGCGCCAAGTAGGATCGCTGCTCTCCGACCCCGACGTAGCGCCTAGTTGACCGTTATCACCTTGGGCAGAAGAATCATTGGCAATCTGGCCTTGCCCTTCATCTAGCTTCCAGTAAGCAACTGGGCCAGGTGAGACTTCCTCAGTAGCTAGAGATGGAGATGATCCTGGAGTGTAAGTAGCAATTAAGCTAATAGTTGAACCAGATCCAGAATTGTAAACATCTGTAACCTCATTTGTTGCAAGTGCTCTATTATAAATTCGAACATCATCGAGCTGACCGGTAAAAGGAAATAAGGTTGATCCTGCTGCAGCTCCAATTCTCAACGATCCAACCATTGTTTCTGATGTTGTTGTGTCAGTTATTTCAGGTGTTAGATTCCCATCAAGATATACCCTGACGGATGTTGCATCACCAACAACAACTGCATGATGCCAAACATCATTATTAATTGCAGTTGATCCGGCAGCACAACTAGCATCGGTACAAATTCTTAAAACACCGCTAATCGTCTGCAATTGATGACGAGTGCTTGTGTTTGAAATGATCTTCTGATCATTAGTTGAACTCGTCTTGAACCATGCGGATGCTGAAAACGAATTTCCAACTAGACTAACAGAAGACATTTCAACATAATCCCCAGTACCATCCAGAGTAATAGCGCCACCAAGTTTTCCTGAAGCAGTGTAAGTTGCATCTCCGACCCAATCCCCATCATTCCCAAGTGTTAAATCGCAGGCGTCATCAACGCCATTGCTACAAGTATTGGCTGCAGTTTCATCAAACTTCCAATAGGCATTTAGTCCATTTGCAAGTGGATCATCAGAAAATAAATAATTTTTAGCAACGTTAAGCGCAGAAGCATTACCATAATAAACATAAATCACTTGATTGCCTGCAATCACCTCGGGCAATTTGACATAAAAGTCGGTACTGGCGTTGTTACAATCAGCTGTGTGAGTATCGATAAAATAATCTAGCTGAACACCCTGATGATTTGTGAACCTAATGTCATTGCAGGTTGTCTGGAGTTTGCCAGCAGAAATTAAAGAAGCAGTGTCTAGATCAATCTTGACTTTGCGTTCCTCAGCGATAGCCGATCCAGAATTTCCAATCGTAATCCGTTGTCGGTACGTCCAGCCGTCGTGCCACCAAGCCGCCTCTGCCTGATTATTATTTTGATAGAAAGTGACTAACACCCCAATAAGTAACAAAAAACCAAAAAAAGTTAAGTAAGTTCCAAATCTGATGGTTCTGTCAGGATGTCTGAACAAATAAAAAAATCTGTGTAAGCCCTGAATCTTAGTTTTCTTATTTTTTAATGGAAATAATTGAGTGAATCTGCGCCACATACAACAAGAGCTTGAGCTTATTCTCAAGTCTTCCTTAGTGCTCAGTTTACAATAAAACCCCTAGTCTAACTAGTTGCTGAAATTTTTGAAAATTAGCGTGGGCACAAAAAATCCCCC
>CAZKSJ010000057.1:0-3404 GCA_964555515.1 uncultured Pseudomonadales bacterium | reverse complement strand
TTGCACTAAACAATGAATTGATCGTTTTTTGCAAAATAATGGCTTGCTCGCGGATGGCAAAATCCATGTCTCTTTCAAAGGTGCGTAAATTCCAAAGCGTGTTAGCGATCAATGCCAGTGGAACAAGCAGAATAAGCAATAGCGAATAAACAACGGGTCCCTTGGTAAATAGGTTTGAGAAAAAATCACGCAGATTTTTGGTGACAAGCAACACACCCTAGTGTAGCCAGGTTTGAACAAGGATGTCAAGCAAACTCCGCAATGATCAATCTGTTTCGCCCAGTATTTTGAGGATAATAGGATAAGTTAGGGTGACTTTTTGATAAGTTTGACCAGGATCAATCATGTCGTGCCAGACCTTAAATTTGGTGGGAAAATGGAAGTGAATCAAGCTCTTTGATTGACTCTTCCAAATTTCGGCAATAAATTCAGCGGTGGGAAGATGGATGGCATTGTCAAAACCACTCGTAATCAATACTAGGTGAGGTACGCGGGGTTTTTGGACGCGGACTTGTTGAATAACCTCATGGCCAACCTTGAAGATTTCCGCCAGAGCAAGAACGCTAAAACGAGGATAGGCGTGCTGGGGGAGCAATTTTTCCTTCACTCTAGGATCCCACCACATAAAGGAATTTGGGAAATTTTGACTGATTTTAATGTAATAATTTGTTAGCCAGAGAGGGATGCGGGCAAAGCCAAAGGCTGGACTGATGAGCACAACTCTTTCAACATCAGCTCGGTGGAGAACGGCTCGCGCGGCCATCACACCTCCTGCCGAAATACCAATGATGGTAATGTTATCTCCCAATCCTTGAGCTAGATTGATTGATTGATCTGTAAAATCAATCAATTCTTGAGATCTGAGCATTTTGATGTCGGCAGACATCCGATCTTTTAACCCATGATGAGGCAGTCGAGGAATGAAAACATTGTGACCTCGGCGATGCAGATACTTTGCCAGCAAAATGAACTGGCGGGGCGAGTTGGTGTAGCCATGTAATAAGACATAGCAATGGGGTTGTTTCTTGCCGTGAGTCAAGAAGGTGGTCATGCTGTCATCGCGGCAGATGACTTGCTCTTCTTTCCGAATTAGCTTGATTTGCTTGACTGCAGCGTCAAATGTGTATCGCGAAGACGAGGGATTATTTGATTTGGGTTGAGACATGCTGATGTTTTTGAATTTATAGATGGACAGTTTATCATCCCTGTCTAGATAGCGCTACTCATCGGTTATTATCACAAAAGGTGCGCACTACTGACCATTAGCACCAAGCTGTATTTACAGAGTCTTTCTCAGTATATAATACTTGAGATGTTTGTTGATTTAGGCTTATTATTCAAACTAATTAGACACACCCTGATGATTGATCAACGGGCTTGGGAGGTAGTATTTACTCACCCCCAATCTGGCAGACTGATTATCAGTTTAGTGTTTATAGCAGGATTTTCTACTTTAGCGGGCGAGAGTGTTGTTTTATTTATCAATCAGGTGCGCAAAAGCCGACTTATTTTTAGCCTCGTGCTAAACGGATTTGTGACGGTCATTGGTTACATGCTGTGGGGATTGGTGATCGGACTGGTTGGTTGGTTGCTGTTTCCCATAGAACCCCAACCTTTAGCGGTGTTGCGCTTGGTTGGATTGAGTGCCGCGCCTCTAGTCTTTGGATTCCTGATCTTAATACCATACCTTGGTACAGCCATCGGCAAACTCATTCACGTCTGGAGCTTCATTATTTTAATCTCTGTAGTTAGATATCGCTACGAAGTTGACTTGTTATTGGCAGTGGTGACTGTCGGCTTGGGTTGGTTGTTCATGATGTTGCTCACCAACACCATTGGTCGGCCAATCATTAGACTCCGCCAAAAAATTTGGAAACTTACTGCCGGAGATCACTTTTATAAGTCGGCTCAGGATTTATTTAGAGATTTAAGTATAAAGCATCAGGACGGGTCTAACCAGAAAAACAAATAAGGAATTGGCAATGATTGGGACGTTTATCATTATACTGATTGCGATTATACTGGTTGCAGCAGCGCTCGCACCTTTGGAATCTCTTGCTTGGTGGGCATGGAACGAGGACAATTTAAAAGATTTAGATCAACTTCACAAGAAACAACCAGGCGCAAATAGCAGGCGAAGCAATCATTATCTGATTTATTTTTCGGGGATCGGTGCCATTTCTGGTACGTCTGTGCCTCAAGAGGAATACCCATTTTTAGCCGCCCTGCAAAAAAGACTGCCTAACACTACTCTTATTTCCAATATCTATCCCTACTCCATGACCAACAATGGCCTAACTAGCGAGAGGATGTTTGCCAAACTTTGGAAAATGTTAGAAAAAAGAAGATTCAAAAATCCCAATACCATTTTGGCTATGCTGGTCAACATGCGCAACACATTTCAGCTGTTTGTGTCATCAGATCCTAGGTATGGACCTATTTACAACTTTGGTATTGCGCGCCTGATTTACCAGGAGTTGCTCAAAAATGGTTATCAAGTTGGTTCAAAAGTGCCAATCACCATCGTTGGTTGGAGCGGCGGTGGGCAGATTGCCTTGGGTGCAGCCACATATTTAGCACAGACTGGCTCCCCCCTGCGAGTGATTTCAATCGGTGGCATGCTTTCAGATGATATTGGTTTGAGCAAAATTGACAACTTGTGGCATCTGTTTGGGACTAAAGATCCTATTCAGGCTATGGGTAAATATCTTTTTGCCGGCAGGTGGCCTGGCGCTGTGACCAGCCAGTGGCATCAGGCGATGAGGTTGGACAAAATTGAGCTGATTGAGCTGGGCCCCCATGTGCATATGGGCAAAGGCAATTACTTTGATTTGCACACCAAAATTCCTGGTCAAAAACTCACCTTTGGGCAGAAAACACTTGATGTAATTACGAAGATTATTTTCAACGAAGGCCTGGAAAAGCCGCCTTATAAGCGGAAATTGACATGACCACAACACGATGTGGTATAATGACTGCTAGTTTCTGAACATTTTGAGTATAGGATTCTTTATTAAACAAACTTCCGTACGTTAGCAATTGTTCAAAAACTGAGTAATAAACATGACTCAGGTTACCTGAGTTGCAAGAGGGATTTTATGAATGACACCCCACAAGAGGACCGCACAAAGCTGTTCGTTGGGAACCTCCCCTATAGTACTACCCAAGATGAATTGAGTGAACTCTTTTCAGAATTTGGGGAGATAGTTGAAGTGAAATTGATCACTGACAGAATGACAGGTCGCTCACGCGGCATTGCTTTTGTTAAGTTTGCTTCTGATGATCAAGCTGCAGCAGCCATTGAGGCTCTGCATGGCAAAGAAATGGATGGTCGCGAGATCATCGTTAATGTGGCTCGCCCACAGGCTCCTCGCCGTTCATTTGACAATAACCGGTCATATGAT
>CAZKSJ010000056.1:0-3450 GCA_964555515.1 uncultured Pseudomonadales bacterium | reverse complement strand
GCTGTCATCTTCTTCAATTATCGGATTGACCGCCCGCGTGAGTTGACTCGTGCCTTTGTCATGCCAGACTTTGAACAAGGTATTACCAATGCTGCCTTCGATCCTTATACCGAAAAATACGAAAAAACCAACATTCAGCCCCAACAAAAAGTCAAAACATTTCAACGAAAAAAAGTACTCAATAATCTGTATTTTGTCACCATGACCAGGTATGAAGATACCTTGCCTGTAGACGTCGCTTTTCCACCTCAGTTTGTCAAAGAACCATTAGGAAAAATTTTAGCAGCCAATGGTTTGCGGCAGTTAAGAATTACCGAAACAGAAAAAGAACGCTTCGTCACTTACTACATGAACGGCCAACAAGAAGAGCTTTTTCCAGGAGAGGAACGCATTATCCTGCCCTCCAAAGGTGTCAAGTCATACGACCAGGCTCCAGAAATGAGTGCCCGAGAAATTGGCGAAGAGATGATTAGAAAAATCAACGCCGGCAGCATTGACGCGGTCATTTGCAACATCTGTAACGGAGACATGGTGGGGCACACCGGAAATTTAGACGCAGCCACGACCGCATGTGAAATTACTGATCAAGTAGTCGGTCAAATTGTCAACACTGTGCTGAGTCACAACGGCATCATCCTAATTACTGCCGATCATGGCAACGTGGAAGAAATGATCAATGAAAAAACCGGCGAAGTAGACACCGAACACTCTAAATACCCGGTGCCGTTTATTATCATCAGCAAACAGTATGCCAATAATCCCGTCATGCTCCCGTCTGGAATTTTGGCAGATGTAGCGCCAACCATGCTCCACCTAATGGGCCTATCTAAACCCAATGCAATGACGGGTAGGGCATTAATCTAAATCTAATTATTATTTTTTGCACCATTTTGTTACGAAACTTGTCACTTTTTTTTGAGTACAAAAGTGATACTTGTTTGTACTTCATTGGTATATTAAGATGCAGTTGATTTTTCGCTTAGTCTTCGGGTATGCTGTGCCTACTTCGGGTATGATACGCCCGAAACTACAAGTACTAATTAATTTAAATTCAAGGAACCTATGGCTGTCACGCTTTATAAACGACAAAGACAAATTGTTGACTTCATTGCCCAATATGTCCAAAAGAATGGTTTTTCTCCAACTTTAAAGGAAATTGCAGAGTCTATTGGAGTCTCGTCATTAGCAACAGTCCATGAGCACTTACAAGCCCTTGAGCGCAAAAAAGTAATTAAAAAGCATGAAGGCGCGGTCAGAGGTATCGAGCTGACCGATCGCACTTTCTTACGCTTATCAGACAGTATTGACTTACCAATTCTTGGCTTTATTGCTGCCGGCCAACCGATTGAACCGCTAACCGATCCTAATGCAACTTTTAAAGTCTCTCCAGAAATGATCTCTGGTCAAAAGCGCTCTTATGTGTTGCAGGTTAAAGGCGAGTCAATGATTGAAGATCACATTCAAGATGGTGATTATGTGGTCATAGAGGAAACTCAAGCGGTGAGTGATGGCGATATTGTGGTGGCATTGCTTGATAACGGCTTGGCTACCTTAAAGCGCTTTTATAAAGAAGTTACTCGAATTAGGTTGGAACCTGCCAACGCCAACATGAGCCCCATTTACGCCACCAATGTGCAAATACAGGGCAGGGTAGTGGGCCTCATCCGCAAGTTTCAGTACTAACTCGGTCATCTTCTGATTGATAGTAGACCTAATATAATAATCGCGTCTCAATGCTGTGCTATAGTTGTTGGTTTTTTTAAATGGAGCAACTTCATCTGGTGAGCATCATGACCTCATCTTGTTTTAGATGAGCCCAAAATGCTAGACTTGAGTCAGGTGTTGTCAACTCCCGATCCATCTTGACCAAGCTCCTGATATTGGTTCTAAGCAATGGGTGGGTTGTTGTGTTGATTAGATGTGAAATGTACTACCAAAATTTTAAATTAGTTTTTTCTGTCAAGCTGCTATTAATTTTATGTGGCTATTTTTTTATCAATCCAGTCGGGGTGAATGCAGCAGATTGGGAAATTTCGGTTATTGATCAGGAAAATAGCGTAGGAACATTCACTTCACTAGCTGTTGACCTAGATGATAGTTATTTAGTGGCTTACCGCGATAGTACTAACGGTGATCTAAAATTGGCAAGATGGGATATCAATACCGATATATGGAGTACAGAAACAGTAGACAGCACCAATGATACCGGTGGGTATCTATCACTTGCAATCGACGACCAAGGTAACTACCTGATTTCATATTTTGACAACACCTTAAAAGACCTTAAATTTGCAAAAAAAGTTAACTCAACAGAAGAATGGGAATTATCCACTCTTGATAGCGGAGGTAGTGTTGGCTATTTTTCAAAGCTTGCAGTAGATAATGAAGGAAATTACTTAATTGCCTATCTGGACTATACCAACTACGACTTAAAAATTGCTGAATGGAATTCTAGTTTAGATACTTGGTCCACTTCTATCATTGACAACGTTGAACATTTACCAGGTTATTACAACTCAATTACCACAGACAGCGATAATAATGTCTTGGTTTCATATGGGGTGTACGATGCCAGCTGGAATATGTTTCTAAAATTTGCCAAAAGGGATGCGATTACCAATGAATGGAGTTATGAAGTCATTGAAGATGGTGGGTTCTTCATTGGTTCAGATAACTCCATAACTGTAGACAATGATGGCAACTACCTTATCTCTTACCTGCATGGCAAAGATCTCCATTTTCAGCTGAAAATGGCTAAATGGGATTCACTCACTCAAGAGTGGACTACGAGCGTAGTGGACAGCACATATCGCGCAGGATCAGATACTTCTATTGCGGTAGATCAATTTGGAAATTATTTAATCGCTTATGCCCAAATGGACAATGATGGAAATTCAGATCAACTCAAATTTGCCAAATGGGATCCATTGACCCAAGAATGGAGCCTGACGCTAATTGATGATAGTAATCTAGTTGGAGGGTACACATCCATTGCAGTTGATCAAAGCGATAACTATCTAATTTCTTATTACGATCAGGCAAATGGTGATCTCAAATTTGCTAAATTAATCAATGATTATGACGGTCCAACAATTGTGTTGACCAATCGCCCTTCATCATTCACATCACATAATTCGCATGTTATACAAGGCATAGCAACCGATACTTTAGGAACAATCTCCAGTGTTGAGTATCAGATTAATGGCACCACAGGCAGTTGGCTCAGTTGTTCTGCGGATGATGGCTCTTTCGACGAAAGGGAAGAATTATTCACTTGTAATATTAACACTCTTCAAGAGGGGGATCATACTATTTACATTCGAGCCGCAGACAATGAGGGTAATTTTACGGATTTTAACAGCTTGGTTAGTTCATCTTTTAAAGTTGATGAGTCTGGCCCTGCCCGCTCCTTCACAGTTGTAGGTGAAGATGGTAGAGAGTATGAGCGTG
>CAZKSJ010000055.1:0-3497 GCA_964555515.1 uncultured Pseudomonadales bacterium | reverse complement strand
AATCCGAGCTTTTCACTGATCCTAGCCAATCTTCTTATGATTTGATGTTGACGGTGAAGAATCAGATTTTAGCGGTCAATGCTGGTATAGACGAATCCAACGCCGACGGCAAGTATGTTTTGTTTCCTGCGGATCCTTATCTTTCGGCTGAAAAAATTTGGCGCCATTTGCGCACCAAACACAATATACAAAATTTGGGGGTGATCATTATTGATAGTCGCACTTTTCCATTGAAGTGGGGGACCATTGGCACTTCCCTCGCCCACTGCGGTTTTGCCGCTTTAAACAACAGAATAGGTGAAAAGGATTTATTTGGTATAGAAATGAAAATGACTCAAGAAAATGTTGTAGAGGCGTTGGCGGTGGCGGCGAACTTTGAGATGGGAGAAGTCGCGGAGTCTCAGCCATTGGCGATCGTGACTGATGTAGCGAAAGTCCAGTTTCAAGATCGGCCGCCCACTTCAGTTGAAATTGCTGAGCTGCAAATTTCCATCAACGATGATGCTTACGCACCGATTCTTAAAAACGCCGGTTGGCAAAAAGGCGGTCATTATACGGAACCAAAAGACAATCAAAAAATTGAGTACTTTTTAAAGCAAAAGCAGATTAGCACAGAATATTAGTTTGCTTAACCCACTTGCAATTGGACTCCAACTCCTGCAAAATATCAGCTTCTATGAAATACATGTTTGTCTTTGCTCATCCTGATGATGAATCGGTGGCTTGCGCCGCAACGATTAAACAGTTGGTAGATCAGGGCGATCAAGTTAGTTTGGTAGTGGCGACGTGGGGTGAGGTTGGCGAGGTCGCGCCAGCAGCTCAGCAAGAACTGCAGAAACTTGGTTCGGTGGGTAAGCTGCGCGAGCAAGAATTAACCAAAGCTGCCCAGCACCTTGGGATTAGCAAATTGCATGGTTTAGGTTTTCATGATGGCCAGATTAACAACCAACTGGTTTGGGGCAAGTTGCTCATTAATGTCATTGAGCAGATTGACAACTGGCAACCTGATGTTTTAATTACTTTTGATCATACGGGTTGGTACTATCACCTTGACCACGTAGGGATTTCGATTGCGACCACTTTGGCTTTTCATCAAGCAAAGCATCAGCCGCTAGTACTGCTCCACTCTCACTTTCAGCCATCTAGTCCTGGCGAGCGAAAATGGCGGTATATATTCAGACCAGCTAGTGCCACTCATCAGGTTTTGGTGAAAGATGTTGATCATAAAAAAATTGCTCTCGCCTGTCACGCTTCACAAGATTTATCGGTGCCAGCATATGACCTTGACCATCGGCAACCAGCCACGGAAATTTATGAGTTAGCTTTCGCTTCAAAAAAGGGTGTCAAACTAATGTCAAAGCACACAGTCTTTAAAATGATTGATAAATAGCATAAAATATTGATGTAGCTAAATTAGCAGACCAATTGCCTAACTGCTAAATATCAAACATAATCTTTAAACATCAAAAAATATCGAAAGACATCTAATGAAAGAATAAAATTAAATTACTGTCTATCATGGTGAGAAATACTGATTCCTTCCTGATTTCAATGCCGCCTCTCCAAACTTTAAAAATAAGAAAAAAATTTTTTTGAGCTTTCATGAGCGATGAGAAGAATATTTCTTCCTCAATAATAGTTCTTACCCAACCCTTACCATTTTTTAAATAGAACTTCGTCCTAAAATTGTAAAATTCCCACCCAATAGAAGTGTGTTGGGGAAGGAGGGTGTGATGAAGGATATATTTTTGTCGTTGGCAATTTTCACCGCCAATTTTTTACTATTTACCGCGTTGGCGACGATGATTATTGTTTTGTTTGGCTAAGAACTAGTTCATGCAGTTGTTGAGTTGTGAGTGGGCAAAAGTGTCTACCTAATCAAGTTAAGAATCCACGCCGCAAGTTTATCAAAAAATGATTGCTGAGATTTCTCGGTAGTTTGTGGTTCGGTGGAGGGTGGCGGAGTATTTTGAGGAATCATCGAGGGTGTTGGATTGTGGTCATGAGTTAACTCGGTTACTTCGTCTTTGACAGTAGCTTTGGAAATAGTTTCATCTATCTTTGTGGCGTCACCGAGCACTTGCGAACCTTTTGTCGAGTTAGCAGCAGATTGTCCGACAGTAATCAACACATCCTTAATGATGGCGTAGTGGTCATAGACATCAGTTGCCTCGACAGTTAAGTAGTATGTACCTGTGGTGAGTGGTTCAGTTAAGTTAATCCCCCACTCTGAGTTGGTATTGGCAGTGGTATTTTTGTTCACGACTTGTTCTCGTTGTTTGTCACCAGTAGCATTAATTACCTCTTTATCTACTATGAGAGTAATCTGTGAACCCACTGAAGCAATGCCATAGATAGTAGGAGTAGTGTCTACTACCACTAGTGGTTGAGTAACAGATGTGAAGAGTTCGGGATTCTCAGTTGAATAAGTAAGGTTGGTTCTATTACCTATCTGGAGAATAGATAATGGATAGAATAGTCCACTCTCTTTACCTTTAGATCCTGTGTGTGTTCCCACTAGAAAGCGAGCAGTACCAATAATAGTTTGGTTCCCTGCTTCATCTTTAGCAATTACTTCCCAGGTATGTAGCCCAGTAGAGAGATATTTAGCGTCTCCCTTACCATATACACAAATACGATCAACATCCTCAATCTTAGTGAAGCCTTCCCACTTAATCCACTTCTCATTTGACTCTTTAATAGTTGCACCTGATGATTCAACTCTCGTATTACCTTCATCACCGACTGGTGGAGGAGTTGGTCTGATCTCTGTTAAGTAGTCTTGGCCATTGACTTTAATATTGTATTCTTTAAGTCCAGAATGAGTATCATGAGCTGTGCTAAAGCAGAACTGAGGAAAGTGGTTGTAACCCACTACCTCCTGGTTGAGTAAACTCATTTGTTTAAACTCACGAGCATATTCTCTGCCATCTTCTCCTACCAGTGTGAAAGATTTTAGTGGTGAGGTGGTATCGGGCGTAGGAGTAGCAGCCACAGTTTCATTACTAGCTTCAGCTTCAATAGTGAACGTATAACTAGTCTCACTACCAGCACTAGTCACATTACCTTCACTATCTGTGGCTCTAAAGTAGGTAGTATGACTACCACTAGTTAGAGGAGTAGTTACAGTACAACTAAAGCTTTCTTCCAACTCATCAAATGCGCCATCATTGGCAGTACATGTTATCCAGTCACCATCAGTACCATCAACTTGAAATTCAACACTACTTACAGTACTCATGGCGTCTGTAACGGTACCGGTAAAAACAGGTGTGGTGTTTGTTGTAGGATTAGGAGAGAGCGAGGTAATAATAATTGTAGGAGCAGAAAAATCAAAATCAAAGGCGGCAAAATAACTTCTTCCTTGTCCACTTATGGAGCTGAATTGACCCCCAGCATAAAGTGTCGTACCTGAAACCACTGTAGATTCAATACTATCATCAGCATTTGGATTCCAGTCAGTTGCAGCTCCAGTAGTAGTATCAATCGCAGCAAGG
>CAZKSJ010000054.1:0-3650 GCA_964555515.1 uncultured Pseudomonadales bacterium | reverse complement strand
AAAGTTTTAGAGTTAGGTTGTGCCACTGGTTATCATAGTCGATACTTGCAAGAAGTTAAGCATTGCACAGTGATTGGCGTTGATGCTGAACAAGCTGCTGCGGCTAAAGCTAAATCCCACCTGCAACACCTAATCATTGCCGATCTAAATCAAGCCCAAACTTGGAAACAAATAAAGAAATTCGCACCATTCGACGTCGTGCTGGCATCTAATGTAATCGAACACTTGCTCGATCCTTGGCTGGTACTAGAAAAAATTCGATCGGTGCTCAAGCCGCAAGGTCACGCCGTGATCGCAGTTCCAAATATTGCTTTTTGGCGCTCGCGATTGAGGTTGATGCAAGGCAAATGGAAGTACGAGGATTATGGAATTTTTGACCGAACTCACACCAAATTTTTTACCTTAGACAGCTTACGACAAGCTCTAATTGGCGCGGGACTCAAGCCCATTGCCGAAGGTTACGACCCGGCTGGTGGCGCCAAATGGCTGACTCCAATCTTGAAGCTTTTCCCAAACGCATACGCGCACCAAGTTGTGATCAAGGCGGTGAAACCAGCGGGTTCAAAAGGGTAAGATTTTGATTTTCAGTACTAGCCCTATTTTTAATCCTGATTTTGAGTAACAAATTGAGCGATATGGCTCGCTCCCGCATCTTGATCATTATTAAGTTTTCTGAGTAACTGCGGATTAAGCTCTTGAAATACACTTGATTTTTGATATTTTCCATATCCCTCAAAACGCTCTTTGTAACTGCAGCTACTCTCAAAACCACCAAACCACTGCAAGCCATCAATGGTGATAGGAATCGATTGATTATTCCGATCTCGAATTTCAAAATGAAAGTGCGGGGCGCTGGTACCAGACTTTCCAGACGCACCAATTACAGTTCCTTTATCCACATGTTCGCCCACCGAAACCCCTATTTTTGACAGGTGACCATACCAACTCTTAAGCCCATCTTGGTGAAGAATAATGACAGCATTGCCATAATCATTAAGCCAGCCGGCATACACCACTTCTCCCACCTGAACTGATTTTAAAGGCACTCCTGCTTCCATCAAAAAGTCAATCGATTCTTTGGCTAAACCCTGATGAGTAGTGTGAAACTGAGCAGTGCATGGCTGACCATCAATCGTTAAATCACTCCTACCCTGAGTGATCATAAAAGTGCCATCAAATGGCAGCCGATAATCAGATAAATCATATTGGAGCTCGGTTTCTTGCTCGGTTACCGACGATGATTGTGCTGAATTTTCTGCAGCCTGAGCGGTCATCGGGAAACCAGGCACACCAATAAACAAACTTGAGGCTAGTATCACCCGCGCGGCCATGTTACTCAAACGCGATCGACGATCAGGCAATTTTTGTTCTGGTTCCAATTCTGATTGAGCTGCCAATTGAGGATCTGATTGAACTTCTAATAAATCCCCCTCTGCAATTTTTACTTCACTCATAGCTGCTATCCATCTTTGAGAAGTTATGTTTAGATATCATCATCTGGATCCCATAAAGGGGGTAGAGAGCTATATTTTGCCTCACACATCCGGGGCAGCCTGTTTTCCGCGCTGTGATAATAGTATATTTGATCATCAACCTGCAAGCGAATATATAGCCCCTTTGTGATAGCTGTAGTGCAAACATAATCAGGAAAGTGACATCCCACACAACCATCCGACCAGTTAACCACCTTATTTTCCAAAACTTCAACCTGTCCCTCTGCAATTCCCAATCTTTGAGCAAGATCTACCACCGCCGCTTCTTGCGCTGTCTCTTGGCTGATTGGTGTGGTGTTAAACCTACTATCATTGCCCTGATCCTGCTCCTTCAACACCAAGCTATTGGCAACTTGAGCAACCCCCGGACTCTGGGATGAACTTGCGCTCATGATCAGTGTATTACCTTGATAAGCAATAAACCAAACTGTCACTTTTACATTATTAATTGTATTCAACTCTTGCACGACTTTCGCGTCATAACGCCCCACTCTGGTTGTGCCCATTTCTTGAGCAATGTTCTTTCCATCTGAATTAATACTCACATTGTGGATATATTTCTGGATTTCTTGATCAATGTAAGAAGGCACAATGGAAACATAACTTATGTTGTCTCCCACCATTTCTTTTGGGGCAAGCCCAAGGGAAAGAAGTTGAAAATTATCTTCCCAAAAATAACTCATGTTGTTAGGTAATAGATTGGTCACTTGCCAATCAGGAGGATACTGGAAAGAAAACTGATATTGATCATTGTCATAAGTCAACCAACCCACCAGCTCCTCTGTTTGAGAATTAACTTGAGAATTGGTTGCTTCAACATCATCCTGCAGCAGCGGTGTTGGCTCAACAAGCAATACATCATTTGTTTCTAATGACTGATTGATGCCTAAATAATAAAATCCTGCCGCCACTGCGGCATAAGATATCAAAAGTAATACACCGACCAACAACTTTTTGAAAATAGACAAAGTAGGGGCGGCAGCAGGTTGATTCATAGCTTGACTCGATATTGGCTGCCCATTGAAGGTTAACGAATTATTTTCCATGATGTATCTAGCATACAAGCTAGTAAGAGGAACAACAATTAGCTGCAATAACTTCTATGGTCCTTTCCACAACTTTCCACATATTCAGTTCTTTTCAGAACATGCTTATTTAATAAGTTAGCGAGGAATAAATTTTCATGAATTGAGTGAGTGTAGAAGTTTTTATCTATATACTTCCTCATGGGTTCCAATGTCGAAAAACACTGCTCGCCGTTGGTTATTTTTTTGTCGAAAGCAAAACACCATTCTGATTGATCGACTGATGGAAATACTCCAAGTATCCTCTAACTTTCCTGATAATTTGTGCAACCTTAAAGATGGATGATCCGACTGAAGTTGGAAAAGCTTTAATTGCTTGGTTACCCTACTGAAAAGAACTTGATCACGTGCTTTTATAGATGATAATTTGTTTTTGCACAAAGGTGAAAAGTCAATTTCCATAAATTTTTGATATCTGATTAAAGGCTTCTAAAGAACTTATCAAGATCACTGCCATTAACTAATGCGTTCTTTTTTTCAGCTAATTTCGCCTGTTTGTATGCCTGCTCGACTTCCTCTGAAGCTTGAAAAACGGGATATGGAACATCTTTGACATCATTTATGATTAAGTTCTTAACATAGGCAGACATGTTTAAACCAAACTTACTAGCTTTCGTTTGCAAATAAGCCTGAAGTTCTACAGGCAAAGTGACTCGTAGTTGAACAGTGGTGTTTTGCATATTAGCCCTATTTTAATGTAAATATTAGGCTATTTCAAGTCTAATTTTAAGCATTTTTTGTTGGACATTTGAGAAATTACGCAAATAATACCTCATCATTCGGGGCATTTTATTTGGCAGGGGCGGAAGGAATCACCCCTCGGGTATTAGCCAAGCGCTTCGTAAATCTAAGTCAAACTGTATTCCAATCTCGTTTGGCGGCATGAACAAACTTCTCACTCATCTCGACCCCACCAATAAAAACGCCCCATTCGGGGCATTTTTATTTGCAGGGGCGGAAGGAATTGAACCTTCAGTTCAGGTTTTGGAGACCTGTGGTTTACCGTTAACCGACGCCCCTAACTCGGACACAACAACTTGTGCCTTCGCCAAGAATTGTAACATAAAGATCT
>CAZKSJ010000053.1:3118-4219 GCA_964555515.1 uncultured Pseudomonadales bacterium | reverse complement strand
GAGACGAGTTATGCCCGCGCAGTCACCTCTGTTGAGTACGAACTGGAAAAAATTGACCCTTCCAAAATTATGCAAGCTATTAATCAACTGGTCTATGATGTTCGGCTCATCGATTAATTTGAGGTTTGATCCTGCACTCGATTTAGATCATCAGCGATGATCGAAATTAGTTAAGTCATGTGCTAAACTGCCCAGCATGATGACCAATGTCTACTTTCTTCCAGCCAAGCAGCTTACTAATCCAGACGCTTTGACAGCCGGCACGTTGCAGATTTTCAAAATCCTAGTGGAAAGCGAGCACATCACCATGCAAAAGAATTTGCCCATCAAAATTCATTCTGGAGAACCAGGCAATATTACTTTTACTAAACCACAGACATACTCAGACCTGATCGATCATTTATTAGATCAGGATATCAAGCCGTACTATATTGAAACCAACACGGCGTCGGGGATTCGTTCCACCAAGGCCAAACACCAGCAAGTGCTTAAGGATCACGGTTTTACAACCATTCCTGCCCAGATTGCCGATGGTGAAGATGGTTTTGATCATGTGGAGGTGCCGATAAAAAATGGCAAACATTTCAAGAGTTGTAAGATTGCCAAGGGTTTGGCCGATCAAAGTCAGGTGCTGGTGATGAGTCATTTTAAGGGTCACATCATGACCGGGTTTGGTGGGGCAATCAAGCAACTGGGGATTGGTTTTGCGTCTGGCCGGGGGAAAACTGAGGCGCATGCCAAAGTAGAAATTCCTGTCACAGAAAGAATTGACTGGAGCAAAGCAAATCAGGTGCCCGCTGGTAGTTTCCAAATTTGGAATGAAGATTATGTTTATTATGGTCAAACATTCGCAGAGCGAGTGGCAGAGTATGCGCTGGCAGCAGTGCATGATCAACAATACATTTATCTAAATTTTGCGATCAATATCACCGCCAACTGCGATTGCGATGGTGAACCAATGCCTCTCATTTACGATGATTTGGGTTTATTGGCCAGCACAGACCCATTGGCGATTGACAAGGCTTGTTTTGATCTTTTACAAAAAAGAGATGGAAAAAAGCCGTTTGATGACTTCGGCATTTTCGCTTATGCCCAGCAAAT
>CAZKSJ010000053.1:0-3018 GCA_964555515.1 uncultured Pseudomonadales bacterium | reverse complement strand
ACGATAATGCCTTTAGATTTAAGTTGACTGACCAACTCAGCTGGTACTTGAGAGCCACTCGCGGTGACGATGATGGCATCATAGGGAGCAGCCGCTGAATAACCCTGTCGGCCGTTGCTAGTAATAATCTCGGTATTGGTGATGCCCAAGCGTGTGAGTTTGTCTCGGGCAGCAGCAGCCAGTTCAGGAATAATTTCCACTGAGTAGACTTTTTTGACGATTTTTGCAAGTAAGGCAGTTTGGTAACCAGAGCCTGTGCCAATTTCCAATACGATGTGCTCAGGCTTTAACTGACACAGATCGATCATGAGTGCAACCAAGCTTGGTTGACTGATGGACTGGTTGTGATCAAGCGCGATGGCGTGATCCTGGTAGGCTTCTGACCGATGTTGAGCCGGAACAAACAACGCGCGAGGTATGGTGCGAAATGCCTGAATGAGGCGTGCATCATCGGTGACAGGCTTGATCCACTTCTCAATTAAATTGTCTTGCTTACTCAGTGCTGAGTTTAGCACGCGTGATTATTGATGTTTACTACCTTCCTATTATAGTCCATTCATCACAAGGCGGATGATTAATCCTATATTCTGGGTAAAATATTTACTCTAATTAGAGTACTTAATGATTCTCTTATCCACATCATTGATTCCATTAAAGGTTTATGTAAAGTTGGAATCTTATGATCTGTTTAGCCGATTAGATGGGGGCGTCGTATGGTACGAGCTTGAACTTGATAAATTCTAGTCAGCGGGATCGTTACCCGTCGCCTCCACACGGCTACTCTTGACTAAATTACAATTTATGGTAAATTACAAGTAATCAAGTTCAGTTCTCGTACTAATAACACGATGACTAGACAATAAGTCCTCCGCAACCCGGGGGATTTTTTGTGGCCACTCTAATTCTTCAACGATTTCAGCACCTGGTTAGACTGTCAAATTTATTGTAAACTGACTCTTGAAGGAATACTTGAGAATGAGCTCAAGTTATTGTTGTATGTGGCGAAGATATTACAAAAAATATCGGCGGAGATGGCACCGGTGGTTGGACAAGCTGCCGATAGCAGGGATTGATCGATTAGGTTGGTTATTCAAACATCCCGACCGGACGGTCAGAATCGGCATTTACACTTCTGTGTTTGGTTTTCTATTATTAGTGGGAGTACTTGCCACTTTTTATGTCTCCAATCAAGCCACAGCAGTTTGGTACAACGACAATTGGTTGTACCGGAAAAAAATTACTGTCAGCAATTCTTCGGGGGGCGCACTGACCGACTTTCAAGTGGTGTTTACTTTAGATACTGCGACTTTAATTGATGATGGCAAACTGCAAAGCGCGTGTCAGGACATCCGAGTGACCGATGAGGATGGCAATGTCTTGCCGCACTGGGTGGAGGAAAATAGTCCTGGCTGTGATAACGCTGCGACCAGGATTTGGACAAAAGTGCCATCAATTTCTACATCTGGCGAAGACTTATATGTATATTATGGGAATGAGGTGGCAGCAGACGTGGAGAGCGGCGATGATGTGTTTGAGTTTTTTGATGATTTCAGCGGGTCGAGTTTAGACACAGGCAAGTGGACTCAAAAAAATGGTGGCACCCCCACATTTTCTGGAGGAGAAATGACGATTAGTGCTGCGACTGATCCTGGAAAAATGATCGCGACTGCTGGCCCAACTGATGATAATTATCTTATGAGGGCGCGATATAAGATAACGGCTGGTACCAGCACTGATGAAAGAGTGGGGCTATCGGTCAAAACTAATACCACAGATGGAAGAGGATATAACTATGTTTTCCGCAATTTTTCAACAAAAACTTTGGCATATTTTTTAGATGATGGCATTGTGTGGGGAAGTAGCTACAGTTTTCCTTGGTCTTTTGATACCTTTTATGTTGAAGATATTTATCACGACGGCACGAATATCAATGCTCGACTTGATGATGGGACGTGGAGGCAGTGGGCACGGTCAAGCAGAACGGGGTATTTGGCTCTTAATTTTGGTAGTTATTCTGGTCAAGCAACGAGTGTTTGGGACTGGGCATTTATTCGAAAAATAGTTTCAACAGAGCCTACTACTTCACTTGCATCCGAGGAAAATTTGCCGGTGAGTTTGGCAGCCTACTGGAAGCTAGATGAAGGACTGGAAAATCAGTGTTCAGACGGTACGAATGATATCTGTGACAGTTCTGGCAATCAACTTGATGGCGCATTGACTGGCGCTACTTGGCAGAATGAGGAGATTTGCTTGGCTGGCAAGTGCTTGCACTTCACTGGCAATGAGCAGTATGTAACTGTGGCCGATGCTAGTGAGCTGAGGATTGGTACAGGCGACTTCACGATTGGTTTATGGATCAAGACCGGTTTCCCTGGCAATACCGTCTTCATTTCCAAAAGAGATTCTACTGGCGCCAACGGCTGGTACTTTGGGGCCATTGAAACCCAAAAATTATCGTTTGTGTCAAACGGTAGCACTACCACAGAAGCCTCATCAAACACAGTCACTTTTAGAGACAACCGCTGGCATCATTTGGCTGTAACTAGATCAAGCGGCACGTTAACTTTTTACTTGGATGGTTTTCCAGTAGGTACGGCGAGTGATGTGGATGATAGTTTCAGCAATACTGATACATTATTGATAGGTAAAGACGCTGGTAGTAGCAATGCCTATGTGGGGTTGATGGATGAAATTAAGATTTATGGTTATGCCAGGACAGCGGCAGAAATTAAGACTGACGCCATTCAGATGGCTGGTAGCGCTGGAGCGAGCGCGACCTTTGGGCGCGATTTGGCTCCATTTGCTAACCAAGGCATTGTTGGCCATTGGCGCATGGACGAGAGTGCTTGGTCAGGTACAGCTGGTGAGGTTCTTGATACAAGCAACATGAACAATCACGGTACCAGGCAAGGTGATGCCACTACTACCACTGGTAAGTTTGGTAATGCGGGCACCTTTGATGGTACGGGAGACTACGTGGCTTTAGGTCAGAATAGCGGTTTAAATCCAGCAGAAAAT
>CAZKSJ010000052.1:0-4361 GCA_964555515.1 uncultured Pseudomonadales bacterium | reverse complement strand
CGCAACGAAGTCACTACTGGCCAATTCGTTTTTCGCACCCTGGAATTTGAACAAGGCGAAATCGAGTACTTTTTTGACCCAAATAAAACTGATTGGCAAAAACTCATGGATGAGTGGAAAAATAATATCTGGACATTTGTCACCGAAAACCTCGGAGTCAATGCCAAGCACTTGCGTTGGCGACAACACACCGATGTCGAACGTAGCCACTACAGCCGGGATACATATGATCTGGATTATGCATATTCGTTTGGATGGAAAGAGCTTTGGGGATTAGCTTACCGTACCGATTATGACCTGAAGCAACAGATGATGCATTCAGGAAAATCTCTAGAGTACATTGATCCACAAACAGGTCACAAGCTAATTCCACACGTTATTGAACCCGCGGTAGGGATAAATCGGATTTTTTTGATGATTTTAACCGACGCTTATGACTTTGATGAAGCCAACCAACGGGTAGTTTTAAAAATATCACCCCAACTTGCCCCATATAAAGTGGCCGTGTTTCCGTTATTGAAAAATAAACCCGAGCTCATTACCACTGCTCGAGCAATCTATGATAGTTTGCGCGGACAGTTTGCCATGGTCTGGGATGAGCGGGGCAACATTGGCAAGCGGTACTTAGCCCAAGACGAAATAGGCACACCCTACTGCGTGACCATTGACTTTCAAACACTAGAAGATCAGAGCGTCACCGTCAGGCATCGGGACACTACTCAACAAGAACGAGTGCCAAGTAATAAGTTGCCAGAATTCTTAAATCAGCAACTCAGATCGGCTCAGTAAGGACTGGTGCTAGCTTCAGCTTGACAACTTAGGATAAACTAGTCGTGTTCTAATTTTGTTAAAGAGGAGAAAAATGAAGAAATTGCCCAAAAAACCAATGTTAATTGGCGTTGCCGTCGCCTTAGTCGTGCTGTTAGTAGGAGGTGGGCTATGGATGAATCGCTCGCAAGACAACGAACCAGAAGAAAATACCAAGAACAAGCAGCGCATTAGCTTGCCTGAAAACGTGATTCCTGTCTCAGAGCGACCAGTAATGCGGCTAACTCCTCTTTCTAGCGGACATCACATTGAGTTTGCTGTTGATCTCGTCAAGAAACCGGCTGCAGAAGTTGATTACACCCTTGAATATCAAACAGGCACCTTGGTCCAAGCTGAGCAAGATTTATTATCCCTTGGTACACTGCCTGTCACCAAGGAAATTTTTCTTGGTTCATGCAGTGCTGGGGGTGCCTGTACTTACCATGAAGATGTCAAAGGCGGTTCGCTCTTGACCACCTTCCTGGGTGATGATCCGTACGCCCTCAAATCTGATTGGAAGTACATCGACAATTCGGCTAAAGAGACAGATTTTAGTTCACGGGACGGTATGTTTCAGATCAGCTCTGATGATCTATCAACAGTACGATACCTGATTGTTTTCAATAATGCCGGTTATCCTGATGACGCCCCGGGCAAGGTTGTATCTAACCCATATTCACTCAGCGCGAGCTCAACACTATCCGGCACGGCTCAACTCAATATCAGGGCGCAGGAGGAGGGTCAGCTCACGATTGCTGGCTGGGACGGTGAATCATGGACAACCTTCGACACCACAGCTGAAGGTAAAATGGCCACAGCAGAAGTGGATCTGTTGCCATTGTACGTTGTCATTACTGAATAACTGCTCAAGCTTTAATTTGCATATTTCTTAAGGATTTTGCGATTATTATCGGTCTAAATTTTCATCGTGCTCTAGTGCATTTGTTGTGCCTGCGTTCCTGCGATTCGGGTATTGTCTGTATTTACATTTGCGTCTGGTTTTGTCATACTTGGACTCGTTATGGAGGCAGATGGGAAAGAAACTTATATTAATGTTTCTTGGTACATATTATCATACTCTAGAAAATAATGGCCGCTTCTCGCTGCCCAAGCAGTTCCGGCTGCAAAAAATAACTTGGGTGGTAACCAGGGGAATTGATGGCGGTTTACTACTCATGAGCAAAGATCACTTTGCTGAGGAGCTTGGACAGGTGTCTGAGCGCACATTCACACTCAAAAAACAACGCGACTTTTTAAGGTTTGTGGCGAGCTCTGCGCAAGAAGTCCAACCAGACAAAGTTGGTCGAATACAACTGCCCGAGTATTTGATCAAGTTAGCCAAATTAGAAAAAAATATTGTGATTGTCGGTAACGCCCATCACATTGAGATCTGGAATCAGGAGGAATATCACAAATACTACGATGCCTTGCAACCTCCTGAAGATGAGGTCTTAGAAAAAAAGATATGAACGTCATTGCCGACCATCAGCCAGTCATGCTCTCTGAAACTTTAAAATTTCTAGATGTCAAACCAGATAATTGGTACTTAGATGCCACTTTTGGGAGGGGCGGCCACACCGCAGCAGTTTTAGCACAACAAGGGCGAGTGGTTGCTTTTGATTGGGATATTGAAGCCATCCAATACGGTGAAAGTCATTTCCAAAAAGAAATTGCAGCCAAGCGCCTGATATTACATCGAGCCAATTTTGCCACCATCTCAGATGTGGCTAAAGAGTTGATCAACGCAGGCCAGATTAACAAAATCCTCGGAGTTCTGTTTGACTTTGGCACATCCAGCGATCAACTGACATCTGGAGATCGAGGCTTTAGCTTTAGCCATCAAGGCCCACTTGATATGAGGATGGATCAGCGCTTAGGGGTGAAAGCCATGGATTTGCTCGCCATCGTGCCAGAAAAACAACTGGCAGAGTTATTTTTCAACTACGGCGGTGAAAAAGAGGCCAGACAAATTGCCAAGGCGATCAAACTCAGCCCGCAACCCATCACTACCACAACTGGCCTCGCTGATTTGATTGTATCGGTCAAACACCAACGCTCTGGAAAACTTCATCCTGCCACAAAAGTTTTTCAGGCTCTCCGCATGGCGGTGAACAGTGAGCTCGATGAAATTACGGCTGCTTTGCCCCAGTCCCTGGCACTCCTTCACCCAGGTGGAGTGGTCGTCACCATTGCCTTTCACGAAGGAGAAGACCGGTTAGTGAAAGGCGCATTTCGGTCATGGCAGCAACATGAACAAGGAGTAATTGAAACCAAGAAACCACTCACTCCTACAGAAAAAGAAATTGCTGGTAACCCCAGAGCACGTAGCGCGAAGTTAAGAGTATTTAGAAAGAAAGCAAATGAAACATAAAATTATAATTTTTTACCTAATGATCACTATCGGACTGATGGTGAAGGTTGGTGCTACTTTGATTGAACACAGTAGCACCATGCACCACGGCCATCAAGTTGCCAACCTGCAACGACAACAAAATGAGCTACTTTCACAAAAGCAAGCACTGGTTCAGCAACTGGCCGAGAAAACTGCCTTAACTGATATTAGTCAAAGCATTAATCAGGATGAATACTCTGCTATCGGTGCGCCAATTGTGGTAGCGCAAGCCACACAACTCGCTGCCAGTGATTTGTAACAGCCGATTAACCCATCAAGTGAAACTCATGCGCCGTCACCGCCAACAAAATGCCCAAACTACCCTAATCCAAACACGAACTAAGCTTGTTTTTTTAATTATTTGCGCCGGCTTCATGATCGTGCTCCTACGATTATTTTTTTGGCAAATCGTGATGAGTTCAGAGCTACAACTGGCAGCAAATGATCAATATCAAAGATCGTTCATCCAAACCGGCAGCAGAGGCCAAATCCTGGCTGCTGATGGTACCGCTCTGGTGACCAATCAAGCAGTTTATCGATTATTCGCCCAACCAAACTTGCTCACAGAAGAACCCCAGCGCGTGGTGAAGACGTTAGTGCCGCTCTTACTAGCAGAGAACGAACTCTATCAAGCCTCATCTAATTCGGCTGAAAAAAATGACCTTGCCCGTAATCTAGAGGCAGATTTGACCGAAAAATTGAGTAATCAGCAAAGTAACTGGACAACGCTTGCTACCCAAATTAGTGAGCAAACAAAAGAAAGTATTGCCGCGAACAGTTTTGTTGGCATCGGGTTTGATGCTTACGAAATTAGAGCGTATCCAGAAGCGTCGATGGCCGCACATTTAACAGGCTTTGTTGGTAAAGACGATGCTGGTTATGATATTGGTTACTTTGGCATTGAAGGAGCGTTGGAGCAAGAACTCAAGGCTAGATTTCAAGAAACCACCATCTTGGCAGACGCACACGGCAATAAACTAGGGTCCGCTGACAACACCAACCAAGTTTCTCTGAATGGTCGGGATGTAAAGACTACCATTAGGCGCGACGTGCAGTACTTAGCTGAAAACTCATTGCGTGAGGGAATGAAAAAATATGCTGCCAAGTCTGGTGAAGTCATCATTCTAGATCCCAGCTCTGGTGATATCTTGGCCTTAGCAGT
>CAZKSJ010000051.1:0-4432 GCA_964555515.1 uncultured Pseudomonadales bacterium | reverse complement strand
GTCACTGTGCTTCAAGATCTACTGTGTGGCGATGAAGATACTTGGAAGCAATGACAATCCTTGTCCCCGCTTCGCGGGGACTGTGCGAGCGGCGGATCGTTGATTATTCGCTGTTTTTTTGAAAGATGGATACAAATCTCTTTAATTTAGTTAGTTTCCCCCAAAATTAACCTAGATTGATGTCTAAAGACGCTATTGCTTCTATTGTTGATGAGCACCTCATCCAGTAACATTGCCGTTTCGTGCTCTTTTTGCCGGAACTATATGTTTTCAAAATATTACACGCTGATCAGCGTCTTTGGTTTTAGTCTGGTTGTTTCACTTGTCATTCTCACGAGGATGAGTAGTGATAAAGCTTTATCAATGCCCAATTTAACTGCCTTTGCCTTTAACGAACGCAACAAAAAAAATTCGCAGTCTGATGTAGCCGATTACAGTTGTCATAGCTTAAGAGTTGGCTTACAAGTAGGACACTGGAAAAATCAAAACCCTCCCGCAGAATTATCGTGGCTCACTGGTAATACCGGCTCTTATGGAGGTGGCATCATGGAGTGGGAGTCCAATCACCGGATTGCTTTGGCAGCAAAACAGTTGTTAGAACAACACGGCGTCCAAGTTGACTTACTTGAGGCGGTCGTACCGATTAGATATCAAGCTGACGCCTTTGTCTCTATTCATGCTGATGGCAGTGACAATAACGCGAACGCTAACGGTTTTAAAATTGCTGGACCAGAAAGAGACTGGAGTGGTCGCTCAAAAATTCTAACCGACTCTATCAAGCAGAAATATGCCCAAATTACCAAAATGCCAGAAGATGCTCATAACATTACCCAAAACATGACCCATTATTACTCGTTTTCTCCAGACAGATTCCAACACGCCATTGATCCCAGCACACCTGCTACTCTTCTTGAAACTGGCTTCTTAAGCAACCCCGGTGATCAATACTTTCTAGTCCATCATCCAGAAGTGCCTGGGGAAGGTCTGGCTGCAGGCTTGATTCTCTACTTGGACTCTCAGCCGGGAATAGATCCATGTTTGTAATTCTTTGGCAGCCACCGTAGCCGTCCTTTGTCACCTTCTTCACTCAGTCATAACCAAGAAACATTAATTACCCTCATGCCAATGTATGCAGGTCTTGGGTCAAATTTCACCCAGCATATAACCGAATTGGCTTTTGTGGATTTTTAACAAATAACTCAGAGATACTCATAATTCGCACCCGCCCTATATATAGCTACTATTTTTGGTTTTTCCAATCTTTTACCAGTGATTTCGGCATAGACATCCAATGGATCAACTAGCGGAACAAGCCATTGATGTAAATTTTCGAGTAACTGATCATTGTTCTTACTTCTCAAAGTTGCATGCACCATCTCACCTATCAGTGAATTTACATCAAGCATTTTCATTTGTCTTGTTTCTATCATTCCGTCTGAATTTCGCATGTTCAGATACGGGAGGCTCCTATCTTCACCTCTTCTGGGTCTTTTTAATGGCAAAGTGTTTGTGGTAAGTACTATTTTCACTTGATCAATCGCCAATAGCTGCTGAATTTTATGATAGTAGTCTTTGGGAGATAAAACAGCATGAGCCGCACAGACAATTATTTCCACTGCTTCCTCAGACAGGACTAAGTTGGTTGTCTCAAAAATTGTCCCTCCGCTACTGACCAAATCATCCACTAAGATCACTCTCTTTCCCCTTAAGTCGCCATGGACTAATTTGTGTGTGGTCTTGCTTTTGCCCACAATGTCCTCAGGCTCCCGGTGTTTACTAATAATCGCAAGTGGATATCCATATTTTTGGTGAATCGCCTGCGCTAGTGGTAAATTGCCGAAATCAAGCCCACAAATTACATTTTCATATTGGCCATTTATCAGTCCTAGATCAATGGCATGATCTAGCATGCTGTAAGCAGTTGTTAAATTAAATACTTTGATGTTCTGTTCTTGAAACTGTTCAGCCGCCAAATGACTGTGTCCATCCAGCTGAACTACGTAATCAACACCAGCTACATGCCTCAACAGAGCAGCCATAGCTTTACTCCAACTTCCTTGTGACTTAACTAGAGCTTGTTCATTTGGAGATCTACCTGGAACTGTTTTTCGCGAAGGCCTATCCTGACGTAAATCAAAAAATGGAGTGAAGATGCCTAGTCGCTGCACATTGGAACCTATTTGATCGTTCTCATCATTGTGTTGAGTGAGCGAATGAGCTAAAAATGCATCAATCACGGCTTCCTCCCAATTATCACCGTTCATAATTAAGAACAACAGCGCGTGTGGCACTTCTCCAGCCAAAGGCAACATCATGTCATTATCAAATTTGCCCGTGTCCAATCGATTTTCTGGAAATTGATCCCTAAGTTGCCTTGTTAATTCTGGCTTATATGTTTCAAAGCTTTTTGGAATGATAATGGCAGAACTCGGTTTGAATATACCCAACTCGTGAGGTTGTTGTACTTCGGTATCCTCTTTACTCATATGATTTCTTATAACAATCCTGCAATTACCTCAAAATTATCGCCATCGTATCAAAGCGTAAATTAATTAACAATAAGAAAATGATGAAAATTATCAAAATCAACGGCTAGTTTAAAGAGAGCTATTCTATCGGCGCCTCCCCAAAAATGACGATCTTGGTGCCCGGATTATCGGTCGTGGAGTTGATGGACGGCTTGCCACCAGTGTCTGGGCCTGCCCAATAGTAGAGCTTCTCCACATCCCTAGTGCGCATGTTGATGCAGCCATGACTCATCACTTCTCCAAAGTTGCTGTGCCAGTAAGCGCCATGAATGCCATAACCGCGACTTTGGGGAATTTCGTCGTTGTAAAAAAACATTGTGTAGGGCACGTTGGGTAAATAATAGTAGGTACCAAGAGCTTTGTTGCCACCCGACATTTTGGTGAAGCGGTACTTTGTCCAAATTGTGAACTCACCCGTTGGCGTCCTCCCCCATTTGCCAGTAGAAACATAATACTCTGCCACTCGTTCACCATTTTCCACCGCATATAATTTTTGATTAGTTAAATCAACTTCAATCAACTTCTCCACGCCACTGTTACCATCTGCCAATTCTAGTGACAAAACCTCTTGATCAGTCAAGCCTAGCACTTGGCTGGCACCCGCTGCCTCATCCGGTACTGAACTAACCTGCTTCCCCAAAAATTCGCCCTGCTGCTGGTCATAATCATACTCACCATTAAGATCCTCTGCAGAAAAATCACCCTGAGCGGACAGGTGATAAGGCAAAACCCGTTGATACAAATAATTACCAACCACCAACGCGCTGGTGATAATCACTGCCGTCAAGACTGGTAGTTTGTGACGCAATAGCTCTTTAATCATGGTTCAACCACTAGTAACTCAAATACAATTTCCTCATCATTCGTAAAGAAAACATCTAGATACTCTCGTAAATTTTCCAACCTGTTGGTGCGGGTCAGCATCAACGCCGGCTCTGCCTCCGACTGATCACCGGTCACCACCTGCCAATCTTGGGTACTCAACTGGGCAGAAATTGAAGCTGCCACCGCCTCTTGAAATTCCTGCCAAACTACTTGGCTATACTGATACTCGATACCAATATCAGCAAAAGCCTGTTTGTTAACGGGATGAATATAGTAATCAAAGTTGCAGGTTGAGGTTTGAGTTGCCTCCAGATATCTTGCTGGTTGATAGACTGGCGGAAAATTAAAAGTTGGTCCTCTACTCCGCTCATACTGCGTGGGAATAGTGGCCACATCCCGGACAAGGTCAAAACAATAATCCCTTAACCAATTGGGTTGGCTACGATCCAGTCTATTTTCTTCCATCGCTTGCACCTCGACTTGAGTGTAGTTTTTTCTGGACACGCTTCCCTGAGGCTCACTTGACTGCGATTCATTCAACTGCGGATTAGACATTCCTGGCTTGACAATCAGCGGTTCTGCCATGCTTTCAACAGAAAATGATTTGTTAAACAGAAATGACAATGCCACCTGATCGGTGGTCGAGCCAATAATCACCCACAGCGCTACTAACGGCAAAATAAATAACCCACCAACCAAAAAAATCTTCCTTGAAAAACGCACACCAACATCTTAGCATGCTTAAATTCTGGGCAGCAACTATGATTAATTTTGAATTACTTTTTCTTCTTGTCGAGCTTTTCCAATCCCAACCATTTAAACCCATAATAAATTACCGCGGCGATAATCATGAAATCTATTAACACACTCACAAAGCTACCCCACATGATTGATACCGAACCAATGGTGAGTTTGGCAGAAGCTAGACCTGCAGTTGACCCTAATAGGATTCCAACCACCGGGTTAATAATGTCGTTTACAAAAGAATTCACCACCTTGGTGACTGCAGCTCCTAAAACAAAAGCAATCGCCAAGTTAACCACACCTTGTTCACGAATAAAATCAATAAAACCTTTCAT
>CAZKSJ010000050.1:0-5052 GCA_964555515.1 uncultured Pseudomonadales bacterium | reverse complement strand
CGATGTCGGCTCATCGCATCCTGGGGCTGAAGAAGGTCCCAAGGGTTTGTCTGTTCGCCAATTAAAGCGGTACGCGAGCTGGGTTCAGACCGTCGTGAGACAGGTCGGCCTCTATCCGCCATCAGCGTTAGATGATTGAGAGAATTTGCCCATAGTACGAGAGGACCTGGGTGAGGAAATCCCTGGTGTGCCTGTTGTGGCTGTCAAGTGCAGCGCAGGGTAGCTATATTTCTAAGGGATAACCGCTGAAAGCATCTAAGCAGGAAGCCCCCCTCAAGATTAATCATCTCCATTAGACCCGTGGGAGAGTACCACGTTGATAGGCAGCCGGTGTAAGTCTGGTAACAGATTAAGCCAAGCTGTACTAAGTGTCGATTGAACATACTAAATTGAGTTATTTATTAAAATGATTTAATTTATGCATGGTCATTCTCCGTGTAACGTAAGTCATGACAAAATTCTTTTCTTCGCTTTTTAGGGAGTGAAGCTTGGTTTGGTCGATTGCATGTCGATCTCAAGTTTGAAACTTAACATAATTATTATTTTGGCAAAAAGCTTCACAAAATAAGTTGTTGTCCAAAATAATTGCGTAAAAGCGCTTAATTCTGGTCTCTGGAGCGGGGTGGACCCAACTCTTCCCTTCCCGAACAGAGTCTTGAAACGCCCCAGCGCTGACAATACTGATCGGGCAACCGATTCGGGACGATAGGTCGAGGCCAGAATTAAGCGCTTTTTTGGTGGGAAATTTCGATATTAAGAGCAATTTTGATTAAATTAATCTCTCGTGATTAGAGATCGATCATCTGTGAGTAAAAAACTGCCACAGAGCAGAGACATTTATCGGCAGTAAGTCAGTGAAATTGATTTAATCATCAAATTGTTTTGAGGCCCAGAAACTCCAGGCTCCAGAAGTGATGAAGAACAGGCCACCAAAAATGAGGGTCAAGGTGGTGCCGACTGAACCAGAAACGGGTATGCCGCTTGATGTGGAAGGATTGCTGATCCTAGTACTACTCGAGGTACTGGTGGTAGTTGTTGTTGAAGTACCCCCGGTAGCAGATCCAGTCCCAGAGTCAGTGATACTGCCAGTGCCTCCGCTTGGATTGGTTGTAGCAGTTGCGGACCGAGTGGCATCCCCAATGGGATAGGGATTCTCTGAACTGTAGGGGCGAGGGGTGGCAGTGGGGGCAGGCGTCGCCGTGGGCGTGGGTGTTGGTGTGGCAACCGGATTGGCCTGGGCCAATTGAGTGGAGCTAGTCAGCGCATCATCATCGACGATAAAAGTTTGAGTTTTAGTCACTTTTTCGCCTGTGTTGGGATCAATGTAACTGTAGGTGACAGTGTGTTCACCTGGCTCAAGTTGCTGGCTGAGCTGGGCAATGTCAAGTGAAAAAGAACCATCGGGGTTGGCTATCAGCTGTTGGGAGATATTGGTGTCAGAATGAATTTCAATGGTGACAACCACACCAGCAGCTGCCTTGCCGCTAATGATGGGTTGAGTGGTGTTGATGGTCGGTATTTCGGTTGAACCACTGGCTGAGGCATCTTCATCAATAACTAATGTTCTTTCTGCTGCCGTAAGCTGGGCAGATGCAGTCGCCAATTCATCGTCAGCAGACTGTGCAACCTCGTCATCCTCTTCACTAGTAATCGAAACTTCGTCTGCCTCACTATCCAGCTCACCTTCGTCTGTTGCTACTTGACTGGTTTCGTTTTCATCCCCTCCTGATTCGCCAGCAGCACTTTCCTGATCACTGTCCTTGAGTGCTAATTGATCATCTTTGATTGGCGAAATGTTGGTTTGACCATAGGCGATGGTCGGTACAGGTTGAGCGTCTTTAACCAGCACCGCTCCTTGAGCAGTTCTGGAAGCTTCGGGTCCTTGTACCAATATTTGCATTTGTGTGTCATCGGTGATTTCTGCATAGCCTGCCTTATCAGCGGTACGGGTATTTGAGAGCGGAACAGCCCAACTGCCTGAAGTTTTAACTAACGAAGACAGTTCTCCGGCGCCTTCAATGGCAACGTAGACAATTGCTCCTTCCGCAGGGGCGCCGGATTCGGTAGTAACTGATCCGTAGACGGTTTTGGCAGCAGCCGGTGTGCTGACTCGACGCGCGGTCGTGATTGTGAATGGGCTACCCTCGTTATCAAAAGTCGCCCCGTCTCCGGTGCCAATCACATAGTAGTAAACAGAATTTGGTTGTAGTCCAACTACGGTTAAATGGTGAGTTTTGTAGTCTTTAACCGTACCAGATAACTGATCCCGGTCGTCAGCCTGTGTCTTTTCAAGTTTATTGGGATCGGTACCGTGCTTAATAAAAGCGCTAGTACTTTCATCAGTCAGAAAAGAGACGGAAAAAGAAGTGTCAGAAATGTTGGTAATGCGCACTTTTTTAGGGGTAGTTTCTGGAGTAGCTCTGGGAGAAAACACACCCAGTCCGTCTTGAAAAAATATCGTGCCTGCCACTAATGCGCCAATCAAAAGTAGCAATCCAACTAGAGTTGGGATGCGTTTTTTCCAGAGACCCGATGATTGAGCGCCGTTGTTTGCCATAGAAAAACACCAACTCCACCTACTCTAGAGGGAGCCTAGTAATACTGTAGAGAAAATATGCTTGTCCTGCAATGCGAAGAAAAGGCGAATAAAACAAATAACAAATAACCAATGAATATCAATTAACATCAACAAGTCAGGCGGATATTATTCGAGACCTTCTTCATCATTCAGAAGCGAAGGTCTAGGAGTAGCTGTGGAGACAGGTCTTGGCGTTGGTGTGGCTAGATCTGTGCCGAGAGGCACAATTTTTTTCTCACCTTTGCCCATGTCTACTTGGATCATAATCGGAAAATCTGCCAACTCTTCTTCAGAAAAAACTCTCTTTTCTTCTAATTTATCAAAAACCGAGTCGTCAATGGCGGGACTGAGCGGTTGCGCCATTTTTTGCACTTCAGGAGAAATTTTGGAGTGTCTTTGTGAAGAAAAAACAGAGACTATGATCCAAAAAATGACCGCCACAAATAGTAACACTAACATGGTGAGCACCTGCTGACTTCGCCTTAACTTGCTAATCTCACCTACGATATCTCTTTTCTCTCCAATGCTGGTGGCGATGGGCTGGTTGTTTGCGGTCATAAATCGGTTCCAAAATATGGCACGTTGAGGCTAATACTGGCTTGCAGTGACTGATCACCTCTATTTTCTGAAACATTGAACGTCACGCTTGCCACTTCAAAGATACGTCGAGATTTTCTCAAGGCTTCCACATAAGACCTGATATCAACATAATCTCCAGAAACAGAAACAGATACTGCCAGTGGTTGTTGGGCAATTTGCGCAAACGATAATTGGCTGATTTCTTCATCGGGAATGGTGGGGACTCCCACACTACTGATCAGGACGTTGCTTTCTGTGGCGAGTAGTTCAACAATCTTCAGCACTCTGATTAGCTCTGGTTGCGAGGGAATGGCTTCATCTATGAGGTATAGTCTGTTTTCTACTCGGTAATATTCATTTTGAGCAGATTGCAATTGGGAAATCTTTTTCTCTAGTTTGTCGTTGAGCTCTTTTTTATCATCAATTTCTTTAATCAAGTCAGACATGGTGACTAAAGTTGGCTGAATGGCAAAAACACCCAAGACTATCACTAGCATGATCGATAAAATCAGCTCAAAAGACACAATTGCCACAGGCCTAGTGTAGTAATCGCTGAGTGAAGCAGAGAGGCTTTTTTGCTTAGTTTTATCCATGATTCAGTCCTAAAGATCTCCAGTTCTATCGAGTAGATCAACTTTTTCTTCGGTCACTTTCTTATTAACGGTTGTGGGTTGAGTTTCTTTGGTTTTGGCGGAGATGGAGAAATTAAAGCCAGGTGTATTTCTTTCACCAGATTCAACTTTGGATACAGTGATATTGTTAAAGAGAGGAGATATTTGTAAGTTAGTCACCAACAAATTGAAAGAAGACTGAGACAAAGTTTTGCCGGTAATGGTTACACTTGATGGCTGGATACTTAATTGCGATAAGGTTACATCTCTTGGAGTGACCTTGGTCAAGTTTTCAAATACTTCCAAAATATTGGAGTCTTTTTCCAAGGCAGATACCTTTTCAATTTTAGTTTGGGCCAATCTAAAGTTGTTTTCTAGATCACCGTATGATTCAATGACCACTCTTTTCTCTTCGATGGCAGAAGCCAAATCATTATTCTGCCTGTCCAGAGTAAAACGAGCCGCAAAGCTGATAATCACCACTAATTCTGTGAAAATGACAATGTAGCGACCGGCAGACAAAGCCCACTGCAAAGTCCTACCCAAGGTAGTTTGGAAAAATGGATCTTTCGGAACAAGATTGATGTTGATGGCGGCAGGCTTTTTTGACATACAATCAAAACGGATATTATCTGCATTGTACAGAATTTCTTCCGTATTCCCAACTGTCAACTCATCATATCAGTAAACCACTATTAAATTCCACTGTCTTCTCCAGACGACTCTACAATTACTTCCGGAGTTCTGGCCAAATTTTTTATGGACTGGCTGAATGAGCTGAACACTTTTTTGAGAAAAGTTAGTTCTTTGATGTCTAACAATGCTGCGAAATAGAGGTAAACCATCATGCCAATCGTAGTTGTCGAAACAGTCAAGCCAATTAGCTCAATTGTTTTGGTGGTATCAAAAACCAACTCATCAAAAATTTTGAATGGTAGGTATAAAAATACCGCCATCAAAAAGCTCGCGACCAAAATTTTGAGTTGCGGTAACCACAAGTCTCTGCCCAACAATCCTGGAATTTTTTTGTTGAGCAAAATCAAGAAGAGCAAGCACTCGGTGTAGGCAGTGATTGTAATTGCAATGGCGATGCCGATAACTCCAAGGGATGTAAAGAACACAAAGTAGGCACTGAGTAGAGCATAAAAAATGAAATCAACCGTGGTGACATAAAAAGGTGTTTGGGTGTCTTTCATGGCGTAGTAGGCTCTGAGAAACATTTGGACTAGGGCTTGGGCAGCAATTGAGAGGGCGACAATAGCCACTAATTTGCCTGTCAACAAA
>CAZKSJ010000049.1:0-5140 GCA_964555515.1 uncultured Pseudomonadales bacterium | reverse complement strand
GTCCTTTTGATACAACTCAAGGTGTCTAACTTCCGACTGACCATTCATCATCAAACCATTATTGGCTGAAGGGTTTGGTTTAGCCGCAAGCACTGGCATTATCGTGCTCGCAAGCATTGTTGCGCCGGCCACGCCACCCATCACCGCTTTTTTAATGTTGTTCATAATTAGTCTCCTTAACTAATTACTTAATACTTCGGTGGACTGTAATCTGTCCAAGCGGAATGCATCAAGCGGACTAGTTTTATAAACACCTGCTTTCAAGCGCACTTCCGTTGCTTCCGCGTTCAGTAGACATTTTTTTTAGGAAATGATTTGTTGCCGTCACTCATCTATGTGACATTAATTAGCAATAATTATTCATGATTGGGTTATTTAATGATTTAACATTTGGTCAGCTAACAACCTGCCTGCTTACTTCACTAGTGGATAGGTCTAATTCAATCAGCTCCCCACCCTGATATCCACCCGTTAAAACTCGTTCCAGTAATTGAAACATTGCTCTCTCAAGCGCCTGAACTCTCTCAATTGACTCAGAATTTTCTGGAGGATTAATCACTCTGAGCAGAGCCATTTTATCCCTTGGTAGTTCAACAGTGAGAGACGCGTATGCATCCTTAACAAATTGTACTTCAACACCTAAGCCAGCTAGCAATTCAGTGTTTGTGATTGCAATAATCATTGAATCACCTGCATGCGCATAATGAAAAAATGTAGTATCAAAGGTTTTCATGTCACCACCGTTCATTGAGTTGAAAAACACGTTCAAGCCAGACGTCCAGCAACTAATCCGTCCACCTTCTGGAGTTTTACGCAGCACTCCCTGCTGATTTACGTTTTCCCCACCTGCTCTAGTTTTAATACCATGGACGATATGGCCTGAATTTAACAAGTTAATCACACCCGCAACACGCTCCGCTGTTACCTCACCACCAATTATTTCAGCTATCTCTGCATATGCCATGCGTCTCTTTGTATCAACCAACTGTTCAACTTCACCTGGTTGCTCTTGTGCAGATTCTTGCATATTCACCTCTTTATATCTTTAAATAATTAAGTTTAGGCTTATAATACCACCAATTATATGCGAAAAAGTCTTGAACTATTGCACTACCTAATTGTTCCAGAATTAGAAAGATCAGCTATTTCTCCTGAACATGCTCCAGCACTTATTGGCCAAATTGAACTCATCCACAAGGAGACCTTAGGGCAAATAATCGACATTTTAAGTAGCGAGTCAATACAACAGTTAATTGAGTGCGGTATGTTGACAATTGGCATGATCAAACCAGAAATTGATGCGGCAATTTTACCAGAGAAATTTGAACAGCTTGACGACATCACCGATTCTGCTATCGCCACTCAAATCTTGCATGAAATTAAAAACCCATTAGAAGTGGTCTTTGACATTTCGCTCACGACAGATGATGAGTTCATTGAACAATTTTATAGTGGCGCACCCCGCGAAACCCAATTGAGAATTCCACCCACTGACCCAAACCGATATGGGTTGGAGTTGCAGAACAGGTGGGAAGAACACGTGGCGATGATGAAAAGAGGACCGGTCACTTGGATGCTACTTCATGACCCCAACGGCAATGCTGTTGTAGAATGGCGACGGCAAATGGGTGAAAGCTGGGATGTAGAAAAATTGCGGATAGAAGAATCCTCTGCGCTCAGAGCAAGATGGGCAAAAGATAACCACAACAATTTACTACACGGCAGCGATAGTATTGAGAGTGTCCATCGTGAACTGAAGTTATTGGTCTCATTTCTACAAAAGATCCTAGATAACGCTGAGCAATAATTTACCAGATCCAATCTTCTCTTGAGTCATTCCTCAACTCAAAGAAAAATTACCTCATTGTCAAAGACTTACCAATTCAAATCAATTAATGAGCCAGGGTGAGCATAATTCCCACGCCGACAATAAACATCATAATGCTGCCTAGTGAGCGGCGCATACTCCGCTCCTGCCTTATTTCCGGAATTAAATCTGAAGCGGCGATGTAAATAAAGCTACCGGCGGCGATGGGCAATAAGTAAGGAACGAGTGCAACTGATTGTTCAGACAAAAAGTAACCAAATAACCCACCAAACACGATCGTCATGGCAACCAAGAAGTTTGCAATGAGTGCTCTCTTTGGCTGCCAACCCGCGTGCAAAAGCACCCCAAAATCTCCTAGCTCTTGAGGAATTTCATGAAATGCCACCGCCACGGTGGTAGCAATACCTAAATTGACATCAATCACATAAGCAGCAGCAATAATTAAGCCATCCATAAAATTGTGAATAGCATCCCCAATCAAGTTCATTTGACCAATGGTGTGCACATCACAATCTGCACGATGACAATGGCGCCAGTGCAAAAACTTTTCCACTACAAAAAATAACACAATTGAAACAAGCGTAATCAGCATTGCTTGGTGAACTTCCATGTTTTCAAAAGATTCGGGCAGCAAGTGCAGAAATGCTCCACCCAACAATGTGCCGGCAGACAAGCCGACTAAAACCATCAACATTTTTTGTAAGTGTTTTTTGGAAAGGAGCAAAGTCACGGCACCCATGACTGCGCCTAGGCTGAGGAAAAATGTACTGATTAAAATTAAAAAAGCAGTTGGCACAAAAGTATTGTAAAGGATATTTTCAGATTATGCAACAGAGTTGCATATAATCGATCACCTGCGAGCTTCTGAAGATGAGAATGCTTAAAAATTACACACGTTGGGGCTTGGCTCAGACCACTGCCTACCATCGGCCTTGAGCAACTTTTGAAAAGAGGCTGGCCCCCAACTACCTGAAGGATACAAATCTGGTCTTAACTTAGTTTCCTCTAAATAATCTAATAGAGGCTGCACAATTCTCCATGATGCCTCAATATCCTGTGCTTGGGGAAAAAGCGTGGGATCACTCTGGGCGGCATCGTAAATCAACTTTTCGTACGCTTCCACCAAACCCATCTGAAATTCAGACTTATAACAAAACTGCATGGGCACTTGACTCATATTAAGATCCAGCCCAGGCTGCTTGACGTTCATGCGCAGCACCACACCCTCATTGGGTTGAATACGCAAGGTTAATTGGTTACTATACTGTTTAATCCCTTGGTTCTTAAACATGGCATTAATTGGTTCTTTGAACTGAAAAGTAATTTCTGCGACAGATTGAGCGAGCCTCTTGCCAGCACGAAGATAAATAGGTGTGCCACGCCACCGTTCTGAATTGACACACAATTTCGCAGCCATAGCCGTTGGGGTGCGAGAATCACGCAACTCCTTTGCTTCCTGACAGTAAGCTTTGACTGGTGTTCCAGAAAATTCTCCTTGATCATACTGGCCAAACACCACTTTGTCAGGATCCAAGATGGGATCCATAATTTCGAGCTGTGATAAAAACTGCATCCGGTGAGTATGAATCGTTTTTGGCTGCAAATCGGCTGGTTCTTCCATCATCGTCATCGTCAACATCTGCAACATGTGATTCTGGACCACATCCCGCACCACCCCGATTGAGTCATAGAAATCTGCCCGGTCATTGATGCCCATCTGCTCAGAAACGGTAATCTGGATGTTATCAACATGATGATGATTCCAGAGGTGTTCAAAGATACCATTCCCGAACCGAAAAACCATTAAATTCTGAATAGTCTCTTTGGCTAAAAAGTGATCGATGCGATAAATCTGGTCTTCCTCAAAAACCTGCAACAATTCTCTGTTAAGTTGTTTAGAACTGGTTAGATCAGTCCCAAATGGTTTTTCCAGCAGAATTTTTGTCCAACCACAACTTGCTTTTTCTAAACTTAATTCTTTGATGTTGCGAATTACGTCTAGGTATAGTCTGGGTAGTGTGGCCACATACCATAAATGATTGCCACAATTTTCCAACTGCTGGTGACACTTTTTGAGTTTTTTAAAACTGGCGGGATTGGTCACATCCCCACTCACAAAAAACAAATTTTGGGAAAAATTTGGCCAGTCTAAATCTTCTGCTGGTGCGTGAATGACTTCTTTGACATATTCTTGGAATTGCAGATGCGTCATTGACCGGCGGGCCACACCAATTAAATGAAAGTTCTTCGGCATGACATCTTTTTTGAAAAGTTGAAAAATTGCCGGTAAGATTTTTCTTTTGGCTAAATCGCCTGTTGCACCAAGCAATAATATGGTTAAAGATGGTTCTATTGGTTGCATGAAGAAGTGCGGATTTGCCCGAAAGTTTAACAGTGATGACAAAAAAAAGATAGTGGTTTCACTACCAAATTTTAAGTATGATACCAATGTGAAATTGTCAAGAATAGTTGGTCACTTCAAGTTAGAGCAAGCCACTACCAAATTGGTGGTATTATTGGTCATTTTTGTTGCTCTAGGAGCATACTTAAGGCTCAACGCGCTTGACTCTAAGGGTATCTTGTTCAGCGATGCTGGGAGGGATCTCTTGGTGGCGCATGCAGCCTTACAATCTGGCGAACTCCCCTTGTTAGGTATTCCCTCTAGTGTGCCTCGCTTTAAACAAGGGCCGCTCAGTATTTGGTACTCAATGGCCATTATTAAAATATTTGGGGCCAACACCCATGCTGTGTCGATAGGATATGCATTACTCTCGATTGCTACCTTGATCATCACTTATGAATTTCTGACAGTCACCATCAATCAAAAAACTGGGCTGCTGACTACGATGATTTTGGCTGCATCACCGCTGGCAATTGCAGGTGCACGCGTGCCGTATCACACCACCCCCATTCCTTTGTTTGCCATTCTCTACTTAATTGCGCTTTATGCCTTGTGGAAAAAGAAACCTTATAGTCTATTGTTCGCTGGCTTGACGTTTGCGCTGCTCTTCCAATTTGAATTGGCTTTAGCCGCTTTGCTGGTGGCCATACCATATGTGTTGTGGCGATCTAAGCAATTGAGTATTCTCAAAACCAAAAAAGTGGGGTGGCTGGTGCTCGGCATTGGCTTAGGCTTGCTCCCCCAGATCATCTTTGACCTCACCCACAACTTTGCCCAACTGGGTGTGTTTGGTTTATGGGTCGGGCATAAAGTATGGGAATTTGTCACTTTTGCAGGGTCAGCCCAAAGCAATCCTTGGTATCTAATTAATAATATTTTTACCTATCTCAGCCGAGTTTACTCCCTATCTA
>CAZKSJ010000048.1:0-5278 GCA_964555515.1 uncultured Pseudomonadales bacterium | reverse complement strand
CAGGCATTGAGCTGGACTTTGAAGACTTTGCTGGGTGGGATGATCAACTTTATCAAGATTATCGTGATTATTTGCAGATCTTGGGCGACGCGCTCCATCAACAAAATAAGTTATTGATGGTTGATGGACCCGCTATTGCTTCAGCGACAGATCAGGCATCCTACGTTTGGCGGTATCGTGATTTTATGAGTTTACCGGTGGATCAGCTAGTGATCATGGCCTATGACTATCAATATGATCACGGCGCAGGAACACCCATTGCGCCTTTAGATTGGCTGCATGATGTGGCTGACTGGACTTTGACAGAGTATCCAAATCCCGCAAAACTCACCTTTGGCCTACCAGCCTATGGTTACCGCGCTCAGAAAAATTCAAATCAGTTTGACTTGCTGACATATGAACAAATCAGAGAGGAACTTGGCTTTGAGACTGCTACGAGAGATGACTCATCACAAGAAATGACTTGGCAGCGGGGTAGATATGTCTATTTTTATAACGACTCACAAAGCCTTAATCAAAAAAAGGCTCTACTTAATTCAGAAGGCATTACTTCCATCTCTGTTTGGCACTTAGGGGACAATCCTTGGTTTGCATCCACAGACTAAATTTGGCTCGTTTTAAGTGATTTGAGCTCACGGCTTGGAAATAATCAGGTGGGTATTATAATTAGGTTATGTGCGGTGGCTTTGGACTAACTAATTTCTTAAGAATTGATTTAGAAAAACGGTACGGTATCCAACTAGATAATTACAGAGATGAGGAAATTTTTAAAGCTCGCTTTTCCCCAAAAACCATCATCCCTACTATCAGCCGCCAATCACCAAATAGGTTGGTGCTGCGCTTCTGGTCAATCATACCGCCTTGGATAGATGAATTAAATGATCTGAAATTTGCTACTTTCAATGCTCGTGCCGAAACCCTCGCTCAGAAATCAACCTTCAAAACAGCTTGGAATAATGCCCAACGCTGCTTGATCCCTGCCACCCATTTTTTTGAATGGCAAAAACTCTATGATGGCGACAAAATTGTCAAAAGACAACCATTTACGATTCATCTTCAGTCTGAGCAAGTATTTTCAATTGCCGGATTATTCCAAGCCTGGCAAAAGACAGAAACTTGTACCATTATCACCACTCAACCCAATGCCGACCTCAAACATATTCATGATCGGATGCCAGTCATTATCAAAGAAAAAGATGAAGCGAAGTGGCTTGATCCCAGCGTCAGTTCAAATGAGGTGCAACACTTACTGCAACCTTTTGCTGACGGACAATTGGGAATCAAACCAGGACTAATTACCTAATCAGATAATTACGAAAATAATTCGGGTCAAGTCTGAAACTAAACCAACTATCTGACTGCCAACTGAACAATGTTGACTAGCAGTGGATCAATATGTTCTGAATATTGGTCAATCAAAAACCGAGCAATTAACAAATTGCCGAGAAAATTCTTTACATCAGCAGTCGATTAGCAAACTTAATGACTAATGGTGGTGTTCTTCTTCAGCGGCCATAGCTTCATCACGCGTGGCATGAATCGTGCCAGCTGGATGATTGGGTGGCGAATAAAGCGTGTACAACTTCAAGTCACTGGTACCGGTATTAGTTAAGTTGTGCTCACTCCCAGCTGGCACAACTATCGCTGACCCATCCCTAATAGGAAACGTCTCGCCATCAATCAACACCTCACCTTCACCAGCATCAACTCTAAAAAATTGATCAACATGGTGGTGTATTTCTTTTCCAATATCTTCTCCAGGCTTCAAACTCATCAACACCAGTTGGGTGTGCTCCCCAGTAAAAATCACTTTTCGAAAGTTATGATTCTCTTTAGTCAGTTGTTCAATGTTATCAACAAAACCGTTCATATGCATGTCCTTTCGTTATAAAAATAACCATCAATCAAAACCATTATATACCAACCTTTCTTGTCGCGGATTAACATAAGTTCTAAATCGAAATTCACCACCAATATACTTGTCCCTAATTTACATTCTGAAATCAGATTTTTCTAAATACACCCTATTTGAATTCATCAGTTGATCAATGAGTAGGATTACTAATGACTATGATAAAAATTCTCAACAGCAGGTCTTAAAGAATTTGCAGCGGGATGTCTTTTAACGCAGCTCTGTTTCCGGCAACATCACTTGCGGTGATGGTTAAGTAGTAGTTCCCTTTGACTAAGGTTTCAATCACATTGATACCCCACTGGGATAAAATATTAGTGTCTGTAGATGAACTAAAACTAGTAGTTCTAATCACTGATAAATCTGGTTGTACTTCATCCCGTTCTAGTTTCAACTCAACTCTGGTCCCAGTAACAGCAATGCCATGAAAGATCGGCGTACGATCACTAATTATTATCGTATCATTCTGATCATAAAGTTTGGAATTGATCGTGGAGTAAGAAAAGAGATTGACTTTGTTGCCTACCTGCAAGAGCATTAAAGGAAACCACAATTTTTCAGGATGAAGTGAGCCAGTATTTGAACCCAAGAGAAAGTGTTGTTTGCCTACCCCGGTTTGATGACCTGCTTCGTCTACTGCAAATACCTCCCAAGTGTGATAACCATCTTTCAGTCGATATTGATCACCTTTGCCATAAACACAGACTCGCTGTTCATTTTTGGGGTTGTCATATGATTCATAGCGAATCCACTTTTCATGATTTTCAAAAATGACCGCATTGCCACCGTCCTGTCTTGTGTCACCACCAACTGGCGGCTGGCTGGCGGGAATATTTGTCAAATAATCTACGCTATTCACCTGCAAATTGTAATGACTAAGACCACTTTCATCAAAGCCTTTGGTGAAACAAAATTGGGGATGTGAAGTCTGGCGGGCAATTTCTAAGTTTCTTAAATTCAAGGCCTTAAACTCCTTTTGATATTCTTTTCCCTGATGATTGATGGTAAAAGTTCGTAAGGGAGCTTCTGGATCAAGTTCGTCATCCTCTTCATCAGTTGTTTCATCCACCACACTATCTTCTTCTGGACTTTCAGGTTCTGATGGTAATGTTAATCTTGCGATGTTAATTCTTTCTATCGCTTCATCCTCTTCATCTGTTACGTAACCAAAATTTCCAGCCCAATAAAAATCTTGGCCGATGGTTGCTAATGCGTAAACATTACCACCCAGTGTTGAAAAATTAAAATTTGTATCAATCGCTCCATCATCTGAAGCTATTTTTGCAAGACTCCAAATTGGTATAGAACCAACCTCGCTGAAAAAACCGCCAATGTATAAATAACCATCTTGATACTCTAAATCAAGTATTTTTGCTACTGTTGGCACTTCAGGATAACTTACCAATGGCTCAAACTCATCTAAGACGGTGCATGAGTCGTGGGTAAATTTGAACAACGCAGCTTTGTTATCATCACCCCCCACACTAGTAAATGATCCACCTACAAAAATATTTTCCCCATCATTTTCAAGTGCATTAACAGTAAACCACTCTCGTTCCTCTGTAAACACACCCAAATCGCAACTTTCATCCCAATCGTTTGTGTTGATGTTGATCCTTGCTAACTCATTGATCTCCAAAGATTCTTCTGTGTTGGGATCAAGCAAACCTGTAAAGGCTCCTCCTAAATAAAGATAATCTCCTACCAGCTCTAGCGCAAAGACTGCGTTATTTGCCGTAATCGTAAAAGATTCATCGGCTAGGCCTGTGGTGGCTGATATTTTTGCAAGATATTCAGCACCACTATTGCCTGCAATACTAGTGAAGAGGCCACCAACATAAAGATCATCTCCAGATTTTGCCAATGAGTAGACTGATGGGTAATTAATCGTCCAATCCAAAGTAGGATTAAAATTGGTATCTACTGCGCAAGTATGGGCGTCAATTTTCACCAGTGCATCGCGAGTTTCATCACCGCCTACACTCACAAAAGATCCACCAATAAATACATCGTCGCCCTCTGCTAGAATTGTGTAAACAGTTAAAGGCATTCCCTCACTACTAATGTTCAAGTTACAACTGGTATCTACTTGATGAGTAGTGCGATCAATTTTGGCAAATTCAGCAATTTCCACCATCTCCTCGCCTGATTCAACCCAGCTGAAAGCTCCTCCAATGAACAAGTAATCATCAGTTACTGCCAAAGCGTAGATTGAAGGACCATAATCATCGGCTACTAATGGTAAGCTGTCCTCAAGAATATATTCAGCTTTTACAGGTGACGCCTTGGCTAAGAGCAGTAAACTTGCAAACACTAAAACTTGAGCAACATTTTTTAAATTAGGCATTGTGCAAATGGTTTTATAATCTAGTTGGCTGCACTAATAATATCCTGTCATCATCATCAGAGTCAACCCTTGCTTACAATTGAACGGAGTACAAAAGTGGAAATTTGCTCAACAAGCTTTTTGCGATCTGCTCCTGTCGGCACATCAGGGAAGTACTCCATCACAAAACCGTTAATCGCATGCGTGATCACTTTTGCTTCTTGGCGCTTATTCATCTCAATAAACTCGCCATTTTTCACACCTCTATTAAGAACTTCCAAAATATGCAAGTAGGCCTTGTCTGGCACATAGCCAGATTTAATTTTCGGAAAAATATCGCGATGGGCAAAAAAATACTTTAAGACGGCAGTCACTTCCATAGCATGTTCAAGTTGAAACTCAACCCGCTGCATTAACATTTCTGCTGCTGTATCTGTTTCTGGTAACGACCGTCTTTTCTTGCCCAAATCTTCACTCGTTTGCCTAAACATGTACTTCAGCAGTACTTCTTTATTCTCGAAATGGTGATAAATCACGGACTGGGCAATACCAACTTGCTTGGCAAGTTTGCGAATGCTAAATTCATCATGACCGCCAATTGCATAGATTTTGATGGTCTCTGTCAAAATCTTTTCTTTAGTGCTCTGTAATTTTTTCATATTTTTTTACTATTATATATACAGTTGCCAACCGCATGAAACAGAATTATCCGCCTCTTTAAAAAGTTAGCGGATAATTCATGTCTGTCCGAGCGATATTTATTGAGGCAACAATACCGTATCAATAACGTGAATCACGCCGTTTGATGTTTCGATATCGGTAGTTAGTACCTTCGCATCATTAATCATCACACCTTCGTCGGTCACTTTAACTGTTAAGTTTTGTCCCAACACAGTTGGTGCTGTTGTTAAATTGACGACATCGGCTGCCATCACTTTACCAGGAACCACGTGATAGGTGAGAATGGAAGATAATTTTTCTTTGTCTGCCAACACTGCTTCTAAAGTACCTGCAGGCAATTTTTTGAATGCTTCATCAGT
>CAZKSJ010000047.1:0-5340 GCA_964555515.1 uncultured Pseudomonadales bacterium | reverse complement strand
CAAGCCAACAATTGCTTTTCTCACGAGTCCAGTATAGCAAGTCATCAATTCAAGAGAAAAGAGGCAACCTGATATTTGTCATATATTGATATATTATGATAAGTATGACATACTACTAGCTGCATTTTTAAGAAGTGTTGCAGCGACAAAAGAAGAAAAAATCAATATAAAGGAGCCAAATCATGATAGACGAAAATAAGGTTGCAGAGCTAAAGAATACATTGGAAGGCGCGCAGAGTGTGATGGTGGTTTTGCCAACTAACCCCAATGTTGATGAGCTAATTACTGCGGCAGCCTTGTATCATTCGTTGTTGAGTGCTGGCAAACGAGCCCGCCTGGTGGCACCACGGGTGCCGAGCGTATTAAGCGAACTGAAAAATTTAAGCCAGAATCTTATTCCAGAGTCAGATCATATTCAGACCGAGCTTGGTAATGAAAACTTAACAATTAGTTTTGACTATTCTGAAGACCAAGTAGATAAGGTGAGCTATCACATTGGGGAAGAGACAGGCAAGTTTCACTTAACGATCAAACCCAAGCCAGGATTTGCGCCGCTGAACGTAGATACGGTGGAGTTTGGTTACACCGGCGCCTCGGCTGACCTGATTTTTTTGGTGAACATATCTTCGCTTGAGTCATTGGAGCAACTCTATTTTGGTTATGAGGAACTTTATAAAAACGCACCCATGGTGAGCATAAGTTTGGGTGGAACTAGCTTGGGAGCAATCCAGTTAACCCCCACATATCATTCTAGCCTGAGCGAATTAATGGCGGTGACATTAATGCAGTTGGACATGACGATTGACAACGAAGTGGCTACGGGCCTACTTTATGGCATCGAGCAATTTTCCCAGAACCTAACTGCCGCCAACACCGAACCAGAAACCTTTGAAGTCGTTGCGAAGCTATTGCGCGCTGGCGCGCGCCGGCTGGCAACACCGTCCGCTCAGGAAACAGTTGTCAAGAAAGAGTCTTTGATGAGTTTTGGCGAAGCCTTGCGCAATGCTAGCGAAGCCAAAGAAATTCCGCTGGAAATGGCGGACGAGCAGGCCGGGTTGGTGGTACCAGAAACTACGCCAACCCAAGATCGTGCTGGCGCCCAGCCAAGTAGGCGCCGCCGTCACTATCGCCGCCCTAAGAAACAGGCGGCATCAGCACAGAATTAATCGATGAGATTAAATTTCGCTTGAGGTCGATGTCACATCTTGCGCGGAGCTGACGAAGTTAAATAAATTTCAAAAATTACAGTTTTCTACATGGTTGTCGATATTAAAAATATTTTCTAGGTTTTATCACTTGTTAAGTTATAAACTACTGGCACTGCGCCTCGGTGTCACAGACTGTTATTTCCTGTTTATCATTCCAAGTATTTGGGTTGAAATCATAGAGCATTCGGAATGTAGAGTAATCCAAGTCAATTATCCATCGACCCTTATCTCTGTTGTAGCGTTCTTCTATATGATTCTCAGCGATGACGTCTACCACGCCAATGGGACCAATGGGTGTTCCAGAAAGAGGACCTTTAGAAACCTTAACCCACACAAGGCGTATGTCATTCTTATTTCCTGTTTGCACAAATGGTACGTCGCCCAGACGAAACATGGCTGCGCACCCCACCACTTGCTTGCTGCCATTTGATGAGGCCAATTGTTGAGCCTGTGTCCACCTTTCTATAGTAGAGCCCGCATTGGGATTTGTAAGTTCGCAGTTGTTGATGAGTCCCTGATTGATTTGCTGATTGAGAAGGATGCGATTTTGTAGATTTGTGTTCATAACCCCTGGATTGTAGTAAGTGGCTATGCCCTGAGATGGCAAAGTAGTAGCTTGATTGTAATTAATAAATAATTTCCAGGCAGGGATGTCTCCACTGGCTGGCAGATTTCCAGTTTGTCCTCTGTCCGGTAAAACAGTACCCGCGGGACAAATACTGGGTGGATATCCGGCCGGTTGTGTTTGTGGCTGTTCTTTGGCAGACTCTCTGGCTAATTTCCAAAATCTCCATACATAACCCGCCTGATCTTCTCCACTCACCAATTGGTTCCAATCCCAACCTTTATCATAAGAATTTTCTGGTGGGTTGGCTGGCGAATAAAAAGCATTACGAAAAGCATCAGTATTTTCTGGGTATTTTTGTGCCCCTGAGTAGAGGATAGCTCGACACGCCGTATCTACTTGAGCATCAATATTACTCTGCATGTTGCTGAAATCTACATTTACCATTGAGGGATCAAATGTGGTTGGCTGTACTTTGGCACATTGAGTGGTTCCATTTGCGTCTGGAGTTTTCCAGAAATTCCACATACCTTCAGTAAACTTGAAGAAACCAAGTGCTCCCGGCCAATTTTGAATTGGCTCATTAAGATAAGTTCCCTCTGGTCCTTCAGAGCTAGCCAATGCCAACATTAACCACCGATCACAGCCATGGCGTTCAGAAGCACTTACAATTGCATCCCAAAGCTGTCTTGGTGGAATGGGCATTTGAATTAATCGATTGCCCTTATACCACTCAATTTGGAAACCAACCACCTTGCCAAATATGCGCAAACTATCAAGAGAGTTGGAGTAAGATTCGCAGTTGTAAAGACTAATGGTATTGGAAAAAACTGGGTCATCCAACCCCGCGCGTTCATGAGTGCAGTTAAAGTTCCCTTTTGGCGTGACTAATTTTCTCCCATAAACTGATTTGTAGGCTTCGTAGCCCTTTAACCACAAATCTTTAGCTTTGCCGCTGTTGAGCGAATTAACAAAACTACTCCAAAATCCGCAATTTCCCCCAATTGTTCCCTCTGGATCTGAACAGCCATGGGATCTACCCCCCCCGCAAGCATTATTCCAAGTTAATGTACTATATTCAAATGTGAGGTCGCATCCCAAACTATCCTTTAAAAATTCATTGGCGATGTCTATTACGTAATCTACAACTTGTTTTCCATCTTCCTCTTTATAGACTGGGCCACCACCCTGCATGGCAGACTGAAAGTTGTAATCAACGCAGGCGCCAGCAGCACATTCCTGATCACTTGTCAGATCTATTACTGCTCCTGGCAATACTTTGTCAATAAAATAATAAGGATAATTAGGATTGTCTACCCATTGTCCATTTTGAAAGATTTTCTTTCTGTTGTCCATTGCCCAAGTTAAGTTGGAAAGACAGATGCTGTTGTTAACTTTAGTTTCAAAGCGGTAATATCCTGGCGTGAGTTTTAAGTCGTACTCAATTTGGGCAGCGCTCCCGCCAGTGGTACGCATAGTTTCTGCAGAGCCCCATCGTGGATCCTCTGGATCTGGAGCGGGTGGACCAGCCTCTGGGGGTAATCGTCTAATTCTAACCTTACTTGAAATACTTTGAGTGCCAACGCAGCCTATAATATTGCCAGGATTATTGGGAATAATATCTTTTCCTCCAGACAAGATCAAGGTTAGGCTATCGACTGCCCTGACGGACATTTTAAAAGTACAGGCTCGATCACCTGGTTTGGGAAAGAAGCTATTGTCTTCATCAGGAATGGTATTTGACTCATCATCAGGATATTCAGGATTGCCATAGAAAAATTTAAATCTACTGAGTTCGGTAGTTTGTACATCTCTCACGATGTTGGTTTTGCCGTTATCACTACAATAATATTTGTCATCAAAGGTTCTCGATCCAGGTTTGCCACCACATTGATCTAGCAAAAATTCTTCTGTACTTCTGCAATTTTCAAGATATTTATAAGCGAGACTGTCAACTCTGGTAAATATCTTTTGAATTTCCCTGACCCAAAAACCCAGTCTGCCGCCAAAGAAAAGCGCAGGGCCTTGGCTGCTCTGCACTTTGCCTTCAAATTCTTCTTCTGGACAAACGTATTGCGATCCTTCCCACTCGCAGTTGGTGTAGTCTGTAAATCTATACTCGTCAGTTTCGCTTTCTAACTCAACCCGATCATCAAAGATATTAAATCTTTCTTTGATGTTGGGGTCGTTTTCATATTGTTCGAATTGGTCTTCAGTAAGAAAAGTGCGAGACATCACATACTCCAGTGTTTCAAGATCGTAGCCCATGGGATAAACGAGGTAAAAATTAATGGTGGTGCAGTCGCCCTCGGCTCCTTTGCCTTGGTCAAGTACCACGCAGTCTTTGGGTGGCCACGTGTTTAAATTGACTTTTAAAAGGCTGCTAAATTTTTGGGAAGTAATGTCGGTGTGCCAAATGTTGTCTAAAATATAGTCGCCATAATCGCCCTGAAACCAAGTAGTGTCACCGGCTTTGTCCACTTTGGCTGGCTCGCCAATCTCATCAACTTCATCGACTGTGAGGTTGTCACAGCTGACGCGCTCTTTGTCATATTCCCAGGTACCGTTAATTACATCGACCACTGCTTTGACGACTTCATCATTGCAGGTCTGAGAGCCAGTGCCGTCTGGCGCCTGACCTTGCAAACAATAAATAAGGCTGTTGGCTGATTGATGTGTGGCTTTTGCAGCAGCTTCCCTCAGCTCAGTTCGATATTCAGAACCCTCCAGATCGAGGCGCTCCGCAGTTTTGCGGGGAATGAGCACATTTCTAGTTAAATTCATCGCGTCGTCCCAAAACGTATGGCCGCTTTCCACCGCTTCCACTTTATCTCCCAAATCATCTCGTTTGACTATGGGGTAGAGCTCATTGCCGCCTGCACCCACCATGGTGGAGCTTTCCCAAACGCTCCCTTTGTTGGTACCAATGTCGGGAATGCGAAAAGCCACCATCAATACCTCATCTTTAGGCTCTGCTTTGTCGCTGTGGCTAAAGAAATTGAAGAGCATGTTATCGAGTTTGGGCTTTTGGGCGACTGCTGCAACTAAAAAAGCAATCCTAGAAGCTCTTTCTAGATGGGTGGAGGCATTAACCATGCCAGTGCGCAATTTTTCCCCACCCTTATTAATCACTATTTCCTTGCAAACTTCCACGCGGTCAGACCTAATACCGGCAAATGCTTCATAATCTCTAAGGAGCGATAGAACGGTGTAGTCTGTACCTGGTACTTGACTGGCATAAAGTGCGCATTGCTCGGGTTTGTTAAGCTTATCGCACATGACTTGTTGGGCATGAAGTGTGTTGGCTGTTTGAACGCACTTCTGAGCTTCAGAGAGCAATGAATTAATAGCTGATGACTGGACTTCTACTTGACCATAATTGTCGGTCGGTTGCACTTGTTTGAAACCAAAATATTCTTCAAGATCGGCTTTGAGTTTGCGCTTCCGATCCGTATCTCTAAAAATAGGAGTTTGCGCCTTGGTGTAGTCAATGATCTGGGTGGAGCCGACATCAAGAGTTGCACCGCCGGCATAATAACCAGCTCTCATATTGTCTAAAAATATTTC
>CAZKSJ010000046.1:5156-5363 GCA_964555515.1 uncultured Pseudomonadales bacterium | reverse complement strand
CAGAAGCCTCAACAACCGAAATTTCCAAGATCAAAAAGCCATTGAACTTAGAACAAAACAAAAGAGTTCCAGAGAGGGTGGTGGGGTAGCTGGAGTTGCAAGGGCGGAAATTGAAAGACAAACAGGTAAAAGCGTAGTCACCTCGGCGAATGCTAGGAGTTTACGTGCAGGTAGAAGCCCTTCGCAAAGCTTAGCTGAAGGCAAAAA
>CAZKSJ010000046.1:0-5039 GCA_964555515.1 uncultured Pseudomonadales bacterium | reverse complement strand
GCAAGTAAAAGTTATTGTTGATCAAAAAACAATCACTACTTTTAACATTGGCATCATCCAAAAACAGGAGGTAAATTATTGGTCAGAAACTGATATTCACTATCCTGAAGACTTAGGGATACATAAGGTAGAGTTTCAAGTTAATCCAGAAAAAACGATTAATGAAACAAGGTATGACAATAATTCTTTAGTTGTTCACTATCAATTTGTCGACTAAAAGGTGTTTGTTGATAGAGACAATAGTTGGTTGAAAATTAGTTTCTCCATTAGCTTAGAAAATTTTTTCAGATTCTCTCTATTCAGGAGTAGCGTCTGTTGAGCTATCCGTTAGCCAAAAAAACGCTTGCGCATTCAAGCTCTTCCATTTTTTGGAATTAAAATCACCACTCAAATGAAGTATCACGAAAGTGGAAGGCACAGCAACTCAGTTATTTTTTCAAATACTAGTTGCCATACATGTTTTTATAGGTATCACCACCGCGAATTTCTTCAGTTGCTCTGATGCCGCCACCAGAATTATCCCAATTTTCTTGATTTGATTCCCAGCTGGCGCCCATACCTTCAATGTAAGACCGATAATCCTCTTCATTATAAAAAGCCATTTTCACACTACCTAAATTGCCATTATCATACTTAACCAAATCATAGTAAACATAGATGATTCTGCCTTTGTCATCAGTGGTTTTCACATCGGGCTCTCCTAATTTCTCGGTTACCATTGCAATACTTTTAAATTCTCCATCATCACTCATTTCATTAAAATCACTGATGGGCATCGCATCGCCGGTTGATTGTGAGCCCTCGTCTTCTGAATATGATTTTTTAGATAAAAATCCTCCCGGAGCAATTCCTCCCATGTAGCTTTCTCCTGGCTGAATTACCTCATCTCCGATGACGATTTTTGTTAACTGCAGCTCTTCTTTGAAAGTTTTAAATTCATAGTAACCTAAGGATTCATCCTCGCCATATACTCTGATTCTATCTCCATCTTCTTTCCATTTTTTAAATGAACTACCTGTAACACTGCCATCTTGATTTAAGGTAAAGTCAAAATCTATGCTTCGCTTTTGGTTATCTCCACCTGACATGCTGCTTAGCGTCCCTTTCCAACTGGTGCCCACAATAGTATTTTTCACTTCTTTTTCACTATCATCATTTGTTGTTTGCTTGTTGTCTTGTTTTACAACTTCATTACTTGGGTCAGTATTCCCCGAATCACTCTTTTTGCCTGGGTTTTCTAAGAACTTTTTAATCTCATCCTGAGTCATAGGTTCTTGTTTCACATTAAGGCTTTGCAACCATGCTTCAACTTCAGCCCTTTCCATTTCGGCAACTGTTACTTCTCCAGGATATTTAGTTTGTTTTATAACCTGAAAGGGTGGATGGTATTCAAAAGTTGTCAAATCAACCCCAATCACCTTTCCTTCTTGAGCTGATTCTCTAAATTGATCCAATCCGACCATAACCGATTCAAACTTACCATAAGCAGTTCCAAGATTATTGGGAATATTTGTGATAGTTAATACACTTGCAACCGGTTCTGTAACTGTTCTCACATCTTTAACAAATGAAGATACTTTGTTTTTATCCCCAAAAGCAATTTGCGCAGAATCTTCAGTTACTTCTAATGCTAAATCCACCCCCACAACTACTGTAGTAACCTGAGTTAATGTTCCCACTGCCGCAAATCCGCCTGCAGCACCCCCAGTTATGACTACTCCACCCACATAACCTGCTACTTTACAACCATCTTTAATTACTACTGCCGAAGTTTCGAGTTTTTGAAGAGTGTCTCCAGCTTCAGTCCAACCCTCCGCCGTTGTCTCATCCTGTGCTTGATTGAGAATAAGCTGCGCTCTTTTAGCGTCCACACCTAAATGCTGTGCTAAAGTTGCGATTCCTTTAAATCTTGGCGCTTTGTCATAAATATCAGTTATTTCCTTGGCGGTATAAGCTTGAGCTGACTCCACCAACTCAAAATTAATCGCCGCCAACTCCGCTTGTTTACTGGCACTTAGTTCCAGTTGCTGTGTTTCTTGGGCAAATCTATCCCAATCTTGAATCAAGACCGTCATGTCTTCGTCCCAAGCTGCATAATCAGCATATGCTTCAGCATTGACTAAAATTTCGTCGGTGCGAAAGCGTAACAGTAAATACTCTTTAGAATAATCGTAAGTGGATGCAAGTACATCTTGCTCAACTTGGTTTGGGTGGGTGAAAAACACCACACCAGGAATTGCTAATAAAATCAGAGCAGTGGCGACGAGTAAAAGCTTGGTTTTCATATGGGTGAGATTATACTATGAAAATATTTAAATAATTATTTAACTTATTAGAAGTATTGAATAACTAATTTCTAAAAAATGTAGACATTAATTGGCAAATACTACATAATTTGGATTGCATTGATAAATAAAATTTTAATTGATCTGCTCCGAAAAAACCAAAGTCATATGATTTATGTGTCAATGTAGTATTTTATTTATTACTTATACTAATCTTTTATATGTTTACTCTGATTATTTATACAGGCTATGTTATTGAACCAAATGTGACCAGAACAGTGGGCAGACCATATGATTATCCATTTTATATTGATTACTTACTTACTTTTCAGTCAATCAAATTGTTATTTGTTTATACAACAGTCACTAATTTTTTTATGAAATTGGGAATTTGTTTATTAATGATCATGACGATGGGAATTTTTCTGTCTATTAAAACAGGCGACAAAGAATCATTCAGATTGTTGAGGTGATCTCGTTTACAGTGAAATCTCTGCGAGGGTACCTTTATCATTTTTTGTATTGTGAACTAAATCATCAGCAAAGCAGAATGATTATATTATTTTCGATTAGTTCTCAATCGGGTGAATTAAAGTTCCAGTAATTCATTTTGCCAAAATGCCGCTTCTCCTCTAGACTAGAAGCATGAAAGAAAGCACTAAGCAATTTTATGAGCGTGATGATGTGTTGGTGATTTTGACGACCGCGCCAACTGGTCTGGGGCACACACGGGTCACAGCGGCACTTTTTGCAGGTTTGCCAGAAATAGCCAACAAGGAAGTGATTGGTTTATCAAGCCCAAGACTAGAGACGCTGCATCGCATTACCAGCATTAACCCCCAGTTTAGAGCGCTGATGGAATTTGTGCAAAATAATCCCGTAGCCGAGCAGCGGTTTGCCGTTTTCTATAAGAAGCAGTTGCAAAAAAAAACTAAAAATATTCGAGAGCAGCTAGATGAGCTAGTACTCAGTTTCAGACCACTCCCAAAGCATGTGCTAATAGTTTGCTCTCACTTTTCGTTAGCTCATCAGCTGGGAAAAATCATGGCCGGTTTGCGTCACGATTTAAAATCACAAATCAGTTTGAGCGTGGTGGTGACAGATGATTCACCGCAGCCAGTGTGGTTGGTGCATGAAGCTGATTATATTTTTGTGCCTAGTCACGAAACCAAGAAAAAACTAGCAGCCCACTTGAATTCATATTTGGAAAAGAAACCAAAGTTTGTGGTCAACCCCTACCCATTGAGCCAACAATTGGCGGAAAAGATGACTGCTCAAGAATGGGAGTTTCGCCTCAAGCAGTTAACACCAGGCTCCACCGAACCCTTGAGGATTATGATTCCCGTATCTGGAGCAGCAGTGCAATTGGCCTATTTTCAAGAGTTAATTCTCACACTAGATCAACTGATGCCAGTCAAGTTTCTAGTCGTATCGCGCAAATCTAAATACACTCAAAAGTTTTTAGATTGGGGTGCGGGGCGAGCTTCAGTGGAGGTCACGACGTACCCACGCGATCTGGATGTGGTCAGTGCCTATGAGCGGATGTATAGACGCGAAGTGGTAGGAGTGGAAATCACCAAACCATCCGAGCAGGCGTTCAAATCTTTATATACGCCACGGATGTATGGCGGATCTGTGTTGCTGTTTTCTAATCCCGTGGGTAGGCAAGAAGATGACAATGTGGCTTTTATGCGTCGTCATGGACTGTTGCCCACCGATCAACAAGCGATGGATTTAAGTGGTAACTTACAAGCATGTCGGACGGATTTAACAAATAGTGCATGCAGTTGGCGCGGGGTGATGTTACCGCCCGATGATGGCAAACTGGCCGCTCAGAGCATTGCCGCTTGGCACCAAGAAGGAATTTTATTAGCCATGACTCAGTATCAGCAGCAGCCTAATCGAAGTGGTGTGGTTAGGTCGGATGGCGTAGACGGGCTGTGGGAGTTTTTGGCGAGGGAAGTTGGTAGCTAACTGAAGTGTTACTAATTTTGTTTTTTCTAATATCAAACAGCATTAACGTTCTTCTAATGGTTATCTTCCATATTTAGTAATATTCGAAATCCTATGTTCAAAAGAGCAATTTTGGTATATTACTATTATTATGTCCAAACAACCTTTGCTCAATGCGCTGAGTGCGGCCATCTATATTTTCCTGGTTGTATCGGTGATGACCTACGTGACGCAACCACTGCAGGATAAGCCCGATACATTTTTTGCTCCTATCACGGTTTTATTTGTGCTCACTCTGTCTGTAGCAGTGATGGCATATTTGTTTTTTTATCAACCACTGTTGATTTTGCTTGATGGTAAGAAAAAAGCGGCGGTCAATCTATTTGCAAAAACAGTAGGTTATTTTGCGGTTTTTACTATTGTTGTGCTGGTACTGCTTTTTTCCGGGCGTTTTTAAGGTTTGGAATTATTTACTGTCCTGCCCTGATCATTCTAAAGGTTTGACGAGAGATAATGAACGATCGAAAGATCCCAGAAAATTTTTGGTCGGAATAAATTTTAAAATTTGGTACAATCGTGCATCCAAAAAAATCATTCATGACAGAAAAATTATCAATTAGTCCAGGGAATAGACTGTATCACAATACTGCCCATCCCGTAAATCAATTTAATCCGGAAAAAAGTAATGTACTTTTCTTTGGTTTAACTAAGGAAAGTATTAAAGCAGTTGGCGGTGAGGGTTACTGTGTGACATATGTATTGATGGATTGGTTGCTGGTTTTAGATGAATATGGATCAAGA
>CAZKSJ010000045.1:0-5595 GCA_964555515.1 uncultured Pseudomonadales bacterium | reverse complement strand
GCCATCCAGAACTGCGAAACCCCTTCTCTAGAGTGTTTGGTGCGTTATGTGATGCGCTATAGTGCCATTGAGTGGATTGGGGAAGCGGCTGGACCAAATAATGTGATTCAGCAAGAAGCTGATGCAGGTTTTAATTATGGAACCGGAAGCGGCGCAATTACTGGCTTATTTTCTATGATTGGAGAATTCTACAAGCATCCACCAGCAGAAACTTCAGTTTACATTGCCGACTTGGTGGAAAGCGCTGGTTTTGCCCCACCTGCCTACGCACAAGGTTTGGGGTTTGCCTCATTAAGCCCCATTCTTGATCTCTGGAAAATGTTCCGCAATGTGGCCTACTTCTTTTTCATTGGTGCCTTTATTGTGATTGGCTTTATGATCATGTTCCGCTACAAAATTGCTGGCCAAACTGCCGTCACCGCCCAGCAGGCCATTCCCTCGGTGATTATTAGCTTGATCTTGGTCACTTTTTCCTACGCCATCGCCGGCCTACTGGTAGACCTGATGTATTTAACAATGTTTATGATGCTTGGAATTTTTGGCGACCTACTTAGTAATTTACCTCAAGTGGGGGGTAAAGCTTTTGAATCAGGCGTGCTAAGTGCGAATATACTTGATGTTGGCGGAGCATTGTTCAAAGGTATTTGGGATGGTGGGTTAAGTAGAAATGTGGTCAGTGATAGTTTGGATGCAGTTGCAAGTGGAAATAATTGGTTGAATAGACAACTAGCTATTGGTGGGGGCATCATCATATCCCTAATTATTACTATTGCCGTACTCATCGGTGTTTTTAAACTCTTTTTTGAATTACTCAAGTCTTACTTCAGTATTGTGGTTGCAGTCATCATGAGCCCTATTCTGCTGATGATGGGTGCCATACCTGGAAAAAATACTTTTACCCCATGGCTTAAGGGTATTATTGGCAATCTGGCGGCATTTCCCACTGTCCTACTCGCCCTAATCATGTTTGCCAAATTTACAGAAGTAGGAACTAGCACCGGCGGTTTTATGCCACCATTTTTAATTGGCTCGGGAGCTGCTGGCATGATTGGACCCATGTTGGGTCTTGCCACCATCTTGGCTTTGCCGGAAATTGTGAAGAAGGTCAAAGAATCTTTGGGTGCCAGTGACGGCGGCTTCGCCGCCGCGATCGCCGGAGCGGCTTGGGATAGATCTAAGCAGGGTTGGAGTGGCAAAATGCCACTTGGGCTAAACGCGAGAAATATTACTAGGTTTGGAGCTGGGGCAATCGGTACAGCTGGGTTAACTGCAGTTGGAGCCGGTGTTGGTGCATGGTATGGTAGGGGCAAAGAGGGCATTGGTGCTAAAAGCGGTGCTCAAACTGGAGCTGTGATTGGAGGAGCGGCAATACCAATTATTGCCTATGGACCAAGAATTGCCAGTAAAGCGGCTAGGGTAGGAAAAGCAATAGAAAATAATATTGGAACATTTAATGCTGCCAAGAATTTATACAATCAGGAAGTAAGAAGAAGAGTTATTAATTCAGACGAAACAGCTGCTGGCACAAACCCTGAAACAAGAACAGGAGTTTCGGCAAGGGGACCACAGACAACCTAAACAACAGTTTTTCATTTCATTAAATCATCCACCAAATTTTTGCGCATCTTCGATCATTCCGCGAATAGCGGTGGCAAGGCCAGTGCCCACAGCCGCCTCATCCAACATTGCCTCAACTTCTTTAGGAGAGAAGTATCCTAATCCAGTATATTTCTTCTCAATTTTTCGACCCTGTAGAAGCCTATCAATTGCCTGAAGCGCTCCCGATCCTTGCATATTTTTCCAGTAGTCATAGGAAAACAATTTGAAAAATGCATCTATGTCCTTTGAGGTAATAGCCCCTTGATTTTCATTTCTAAACACATCGCCCATGAATAAGTTTCCTACAATTAATTTTTGAATAATCGTTGCGTAGTCGTTTCTACCACCCAAAATTACCTCTCGCTCAAATGAATTCATATCTCGCTCTTGATTTGGAATCCAAACCATATCTGTTACATTTGCCGCATACCTCACCATGCCAGGACCAGTTTTATCAGACAAAGATTTCCCATCAATAAGTTGGTGAGAAGACGTTGGCTTCTTGTTATACTCAATAACCTGATCCCAATCTTCCTGCGACACAGTAGCTGGCTTTACAGGAACCACAACTCCCCGCTCGAGTTGCTCCAAATATTTGTCTTCTATTGCTCTAAAATTAGCCCAATCTTGCTCAGTTTGCCATGATGCCACTTGCCTGCCATAGTCTCTTGTTAACATATAATATGCATTCCTTGACATTTTTGACTTAATCAATTCTGCTATCTGTGGATTGAAGGTAACCGTTGCACCTCCCGATCCAGGTTCCGCCATAACCACGTTATGCCAATTCACGCCAAATCCTTTTCCCAAAACCCACTGAGTAAAATTCCATCCTAATTCAAGTTGTTTTTGCCACGGGAGATTTGTGGCATCAGAAGATCCAATGGCAGTGCTGAATTCAATATTTGCAAAATCAGCTCCCGAGTCACAATTTATTATTGCCTCTCTTAAGGTTTGTCCCTCCATCTCTCCGTCAGGGATGTAATAATAGCGATCAATCATCGTTTCAAAAAACTTAAACCACTTGTCTTTGGTGTTTTCTGGACCATGGCTTCCATCACCCCCGCCCTCATTAAGTAGCTTTCTGCTGTACATTTGCGGGCTGACAAGCCCGCGAGCAATATAAAAATCAGCTGTTGGTCCTGTTCTACCTACAATTTCCCTGTATTTTCCAAGTCTTCTGTATCCCTGCTTGCTCCTGCTGGTTTCTTTTAAACCCTCTGCCTTAGCAGGCATTAAATAATATTCCATCAAGTTATTTGTTTGCTGTTCTGCCCTAAAACCTGCTTTAGCGGCCTTTTCTTCATCTAGATCAACACCATGACCAACCTCACCCTTTAACTTTTTTTCCCACCTCCAATAAAAACAGTTGGGGTTGTTCCTGTCTGGTTTTTCTCGCCCCCTTTGCCCGAAAAGTTCCTCCTGTAGAATTGCCCTTCCCAACATCAGCCTCCTCTGAGATAGTTGTGACAACGTCTCTCCAGGCTTTCTTCCCCATTCTGGATCAGAAATCCAAGGTGGAGGGGTTCCTGCAGCAGCCTTGCCCACTATACTTCTTATCAAATTGCGCTTAATTAAAGCGTCAATTTGTCTCTCTTCAGACACATTTCCCTCGATAATAGTTGGAAACGTAGTTAAAGAACTTTTCAACAACACATTGCGCGCAAAGACTGGTTTTTCATCAGTGCTATCATCTAGAACTGCAACGTCCACTTTTTCTGGATCATGCATAAACATCCATGCCTGATGAGCCCACAGCAACAATTCTTGATGTGGAACTTCTCCCTCCTTGTCCTGATAATCCAGACCCATTCTTGTAATTTTTTGTAAATCCTGAGAAGAAATTACATTTCCCTCTCCTTGATTTCTTAAGAAAGCTATTAAGCCCTCTGGGTTGCCTTCGTTGGCGTGAACGCCTCTGCCCAATTTGTATATCTGTTGAATTCGAGCAATATCAACAGAAAGTTTTCCCGACAAGGACCTGAATTTGCCATCAAGATTTCTTATTTCATCTTCTGACATTCCCCGATCTGCATAGGCAAGAGCTAAGTTTGAAAAGCTCTCAATTACGCTTCCTAATGTCGGACTTTCAGGGATTGGCATAGTCCAACCAAATAAATCCATATCTATAAAATCATTGTCTCCTGATGTTTTAATTTCCATTACTGTGTCTTCCACATAATTCCATAATGCGAGAGTTAGCCTTTCGGGCGTGGCATCAAGCCAACCCAAGTTTTCATAGTTGGGAATAGTATCTCTTCCATACCCTCCCTCAAAAAAATCAACAGCCAATCCAATTCCTCTTTTTCTCCTCAACTTGTCGGGAGTCATTGTCTTGTCCTTTTCAGCTTGCTCTCTGTTAGCTATCTCCCGATCTATTACTGACAAAAAGGCTTGAAATCCTTCTCTTTGCTTACTTATCCAGCTGTTTTCCTCCGCAGACAAGTTCTCATGTCTGTTTTGATACTCAGTGTCAAATACAGCTAAAAGACTGCTTATTTCTGCTAGTTTGCTAGCCAAATCTGCATCTGATAATACTTTGATATCTCCGGATGCCTCTCGATTTAAATCAGAAAACCAGGGTTCAGAGGTTATTTGACGCTTCCATGCCTCAAACCCAACCTCTTTTTTCTCTTGTGTTCTAGCTTCAAGATCATTTACCACATTTTTAGCCATTTCTTCCAAATAAATTGCCTCAATGGCAACCATCTTTTCAAAATTATCTCCTCCTTTTTTCATTTCTATCTGAATGTATCGCTCTACATTTCTTCTGGCCTTCTCAAGTAATTCCAGCGCAGATTTTCCATTTTTATAATCCTCTCGGGGATCAAAACTTGGATCTTGAAGAGATGCCTTAATTTCTTCCACAAGAGCTTTAAATTCTTTTATTATTTGAGGGTGTAAATCTGGATTATTAACCCATTCATCTAGCGAAGGTTCTTTTGCAGGAGGAGCTGTGTCAGAAGATTCTGCCCGACTTGCTTTTTGTGCAGCACCCTCTCTCTCTGGTTGTAGTTGACTTGTGTACCATTCTCGTGCAGCTCTAATCTTTTGAATCAGCTCATCATCTTGCGGAATACCCACTCCTCTAGCTTTGGCATCCGCGGCAACCTGTTTCATTGTCAGTTTTAATTGTGTTAACAAACCACCCACCTCAGCAACATCGTCAGCATTAACACTTATTAAGCTGGATCCGACAATTGCATAATCAATCTCAGCCATCAATTCTCTAATAGGCAGCAGCACATCGTCATGACTCTCTTGCTCAGGAAGCGCATTTAATTCTGGGTTCTGGGGTTGGTTTTCTTGCCGAGAAACATTAGATGGGTCGCCAGATTGAGACACTTCAGACATGCCGTCTATTATACCTTTTTTTGCTTCTTTTTGCGAATTTTTGTTAGTCGCACATACTTTTCGGAAAATTGGTTGTAATAAATTGCACTGGTGATTGATAATTTAGTGCCCTATGTGGTCGCTTGGTGTTGTACCAAGCTAAGTACTTAGTTAGTTTAACTTGGAAAGTGTTTAAGTCATAGTAGATCTCATCATTTCTGTTAATAAACTCTTCTTGGATGGTTCTGTTAAATCTTTCAACAACACCATTAATTTTGGGTGATCTAGGATAAATAAATTGATGTTTAATTTTTTGCTTCTCCAGATACTGGTGAAATGTTTTAAAAAATTCTGACCCGTTGTCTGTTTGGACTGTATAAACTTGATGAGGCAAAATATTTTGGAATTCCTGAAAAGTAATTTTAGCTTGCAAGCTAGAGAGAGTGCTAACTTTCCTGACATGAGCTAGCTTTGTAAAGATATCGATACAACACATGAAGTTGTGTCGAGTGTTGTCGATATACACCACCACAGAGTCCATTTCGATATATCCTGGTTTAGTAACCTTAGGAGATCTTCTTGATCTATCTTTAGATAATTTATTCTTTCTCTTAACTCTTCTTGGTGGATCCAAGAATAAGATTCTTCTCCTAATCACTTTAG
>CAZKSJ010000044.1:0-6271 GCA_964555515.1 uncultured Pseudomonadales bacterium | reverse complement strand
CCGGCGTCGCCAAAGAATATAAATCCGATTAGCCCCCCCATCATATAGGTGATAGCCACCAAAATTAAGCCAATCACACTATTGGTAATGTAGGTGCGGGCTTTTTCATGGGTGCCAGCATCGCCACTGGAGCCAATGTACTGTAGACCCGCCAGCAAAATATTAAATAAAGACCAAATGCCTGCCACCACCGTCATAATGACCAGTAAGTTGGAAAGGAAAAAGATAATGCCAATATCTGCGCCGCTCGCTCCTGTGATCTGCTCTGTGCCGGGGGGAACAGCAATCTTACCCACTGCTTCATCCAGAGTGGGAACAGCTTGGGGAGTGGCGGCAACCGCTTGTTTCACTAATCCTCTGGGGTAAGGCAATAAATAACTAGCAAGGGTGATCAATGTGCCAGACACAAAACCAAGATTTATCCTGGATTTATTTGGTAAATAAGTACTTTTGGTCATAGTTTGATCATTATATTGACAGATTATGGTGCGGGCGCAGGTATTGCCATCTGCGCCCCAGTTAGGACTTGCACAATTTGGACTACCCAGTATGCCGCAATCATGATCGTAAATCCCACCACCGCGGCAGTCAGCGTTTTTCTAGCCTCCTCTTTACCCTGTGCTCCGGCTTGGATAAACTTAAAACCAGCGTACAAGATCCAGAGAAACATCAAGACACCGGCTACTACAAATAAATTCTTGACAACCACGTTTACGAGAACCGCGGGGTTGCTATAAACGTCTTTGACGTTGGTGCCATCACTCAACTTGAGAAATTCACCCAAATCAATGTTGGCAGTACCGGTGTCGGCTTGAGCAAAAACTGGTTTTACGAGCGCAAATAAACTCATGGCAATGGTATTATATGGGTATTGAGGAGAATATGTCTAGCCATACACCGCAATTTAGCTTGAAAGAAGAAGCGCAAATCATTGAACTTCTCAAGCTGGGAGACGCGACCGCGGTGGAGTTTTGGTACAACACTTACCAAGAACGGATAAAAAATTACATTGCGGCCAAGGTTGAGCCGCAGGCCGACGTGCATGAGTTGGTGCAAGATACTTTTTTGAGTTGCCTTAAAAACTTGCCGCTTTTTCGGGGAAACGCCAGTTTGCACACCTGGATGATCGCGGTGGCCAGACATGAAGTTGCTGATTACTACCGTAAAAAGTACGCCAAAAAAGCCCTCACTCTTTTGCCACTTTCGCAGTTCTTATTGGGAGTGCCCATTTCCAACTCTCATGACACCTCAGAAAAAGTCAAAGATACTTTGGCTCAGATGACACACGGCTCGCGCGAATTATTATTGAAAAAGTATGTGGACAATCAAAAGGTGGCGGAAATTGCTGAAGAGTTGGGGAGAACTGTTAAGTCGGTTGAATCGGAATTGTTTCGGGCACGGGGTGAGTTCAAGAGTTTATACTTGGCGATTGAGACATCAGCTCAAGGCTTGGGCAAAGTGGCTTCACCAGATCTGGACGAGCGGTGAATGAGATTCTCCCGGGTTGCCGTTCCCAGCGTGATTGTGAACCAGGATGAGAACGATTCAGATAAAGATTTTTGGTGTAGAGATGATGATAAGTTGGCAAAATAAATAGTTGCATATCTGTTAAATAGGAAAAATGATTGATCAATTAGATTCGCAGCACGAATTTATCAAGCGCCTCAAAGAAGAGGCAGCGATTCAAGCTAAACTGGAAAAGCAGCGCCTCTTGCCGAGTGGTCTAGATCCCTTAACGTCGGCCATTGGCCGTTATGCTTGGCAAATTTTGGTTATTTTGAGTGGTATGACTTCGTTTTTACTAGAAATCATGAAGTGGCGGCTTCGATAGCGATCGATCTTGAATGAATTTATGAACTATTCATCGGCAGCTTTATCAGTCATCTATTCGCTTGGTCAAATTACGCTCGGCTTACTACTTCATCCTTATCAAACCATGCAGTCGTTGGTGCGCGATAAGGTTTTTATTTGGATGAGTTTTCTGCCGTCGGCGGTTTATATTTTGGCAAAATTAGTCTGGTATTACCTAATTGTGCCTACCGTGCGCTTTGTCTTTTCTTGCCAAAGTTCAGGTTTCTTTGGGTGTGACCTGATCCCATTTTTTGCCAATTGGTTGGTTTTGTTTTGCGTGTATTGGCAGGTGTTGTTGCTATATTTGTTGATCAGGTTTTTGTTGACTTTTGAGTTTAATAAAAATATGTGAATCAGCTTGAGATTGTCATTTGAGATCATACTGTTTTCTAAATGGTGATAATCGAATAATTCCAGGCTAGAAGACCAATTTGCATGATTTTGGAAAGCTTTTCCGACTAAAGAGTTAAGAAATAGTAAAACAGAGCTCCGCTTGTTGTTGGAGCTCGTTTTGGGTCGTGAGGAGTGAATATGGCAGGAAGAGTCGAGATGGGTGGGTCGATTGCGCAGTGGAGAAATCGTGGAGCTATGTTGCGTCTTGAGGGCTCGGTTGATTCTGATGGGAAAATTCACTTTCCCCCAAGACAACAGTCAGTTGGAGAATTTGTTCGTCAGACTCTGGCAACTAGACACCAGTTTGCGATTGATAAGTCGAATGGTTTTGGCATTGGTCAAAACAATGGAAAAGATCATTTCGCAGATAAAACACAGGGCTCCAATGGCCAATTGAGACCTCATTCTGATGATCTGAGGACTAATGGGCACAAACTGGAAGATGAATCAACTCGCACTAATGGTCGTCATGATGTCGCCAGCAATGGCTACAACCCAGAGCCATCTTCATTGGCGTTGCCGTTATTAATGGAAATGTTGGAAGAAGCAATGCAACAAACCGCGGATCAAGAAGCCGCAGATTAAATCTGTATATTTTTAGCTGCCCGAAGAAAGAAAGGAAACGATGATATCAAATAGTGAAATTACCGGAGGAAATGGTTGGCCAGTAGAAGATTTACAAAATCCAGATAAGTCACTCCCAGCTGTTCTCACTGGAAATCAGGAGGGTGTTGATGAAGTGAGTGCGGGGGAACCAAAGGAACTAAAAGAAGATCGCCGATTTGCTGAATTAGTTGCTGATCGCCAACGCGTGATGGAAATTAATAATCAGAATATCGAATTGATCCGCATAATGATCGGCGAGAAACTGGTTAATATCTCTCCAGAAGACAAACAGGGTTGGTTGGAAGACATGATTGTTCATCCAGCTCATAGAAGACAAGAATATAAGTCTTTTTATGACAGACTTAGTGATCAAGATCATTGGTTGGTAATGAGAGCTCTTGCTCAACTCCTGGCTGAGCTGATTACTGGCAATAAAGATCAGGCAGGTGAAATGGAGGAATGATGATTGAGGCAGCGGCACAGGTTCCGGTTATGGATCAGGCTAGCAGAGCCGAACAAATTGGGGAAATTAGGAAAATGTTTGATTTTTGGGACGACTACTTAATTTTAGAAGCGCTCAGTCAGCCGAGGTTTGAGCTAGGGCTAGATAATGATCGCAATTTTGATCAAGAGGACTTGTAATGAGTGTGACCAATCAAGAAATAAAAATTACTCCTACTCCACTTGATTGCCAGTCCAGAGATGCCGTGGATGATCGACGGCTGGGAGCGGTGGCGGTCATCGGTCGCGATAGACTCTATAAACCTGGCATAACTGAGGTTTTTCTCTTTTCTGATTGGGCTAAGTTTCAAGAAATGGCGGGTTCATTAAAGTGGCGAACGACTTATACCCATCGCCGGCCTTCTTGGAGTTTCCCCGGTGGTGCTAGAAGTGGTAACGAGACAGCCCTTGAGACGATTGCTGCAGAAATGACAGAAGAGTTAGCTCTTCAGAATGAACTTAAACCTGACGAGATTCTTGGCACAATCATTATGCAAGCCTTTCCGTTTATCGCAGCACAAATTAATAAGTTCTATTCAACTGCAATTGATGTTGCCGCAGTCACGAGCATGCACATTCCTTTTGACGCTCTTCCCAGAGAGACACAAGTTGAAATTGAACAAATAGTAGCTGGGGAAGTCCGCCGCGTTAAAGCATGTTGGTTTGAATTATCTAAAATTCACGAGCTCTTCGAAGCATTTGTATCCGGCGCAGCAAAGTTGGGTGATCCAGAGGATATTTTGAGACCACATAGTTTGGTAGCAGCCCAAATTTGGTGGTTAACACGAATGGGTGAAGATGCAGTGCCGGTTATTCAAGCATATAATAGACAGGCTTATCAGACCATTGCTCACCGACAGCAGTATTTGCCAGATAGATTTTTGTATGACGATCGATTTGTTGCCATTGAGGGCATCCCAGAATCAAGATTGGCTTTGAATAATGGCTTTTTTGATCATGAAGGCCAAATACATCTAGATGAGTTACCTGAAGGCCAGCGTAATTATTTAGTTCCATCCACTCGGAGTGATCAGAGATTACCGCGGCAACATTCCGCCTAATAATTATTAATTATGATATGGAAAAATCTCAAACAAACTCTCAATCATTGACCCTCATCAAACTCGGTGGGGCCCTCATCACAGACAAAACCAAATCAATGATGCTACGACCTCAAGTCTTAAAGCGGTTAGTCTCTGAAATTGTACGCGCCCAGAGTGAGATATCAAATTTGCTAATCATTGGTCATGGTCAGGGAAGTTATGGCCACGTACCCGCTCATCAGTATCAAACGATCAACGGTTTTGAAGATGATCGGGGCAGATTGGGTATGGCCATTACCCAAGATTGTGCTGCCCAGCTCAATCGGCTGGTGGTCGGTCAGTTTCTGGCTGCCAATGTTCCAGCTGTGAGTTATCTATTTAGTAATTCTCTGGTGACCAGAGAGACAAAGCCCGCCAGTTGGAACCCCAACGTGCTCATTGAATACCTTTCCAAGAGTTTACTACCAGTCACTGGCGGCGATGTAATTATAGACCAAGTGCAGGGTTGTACGATTTGGTCTACAGAAAAAGTGCTCGCGCACATCGCCAAGAATTTACCAAAAGGGCAGTTCCAAGTGAAGGAGATTATTCATGTCACCGAAGTCGCGGGAGTTTTAGATCAAGCTGGCCAAACGATCGAGATGATTACACCGCCATCAGCCAGTCAGGTTAAGCAACTAATTGGTGAAACTAATGGCATGGATGTGACCGGCGGCATGTGGCATAAAATTGAAGAATCGTTACAATTGTTAGAATACGGTATTGAAAGCAAGATTTTGTCTGGATTAAAACCAAACAATTTATATCAAGCATTACTCGGAGGAAAATGGCAGGGCACCATCATCAAAAATTAGTTTTACTAGATCATCCACCCCAGCATGTGGCTATCATTTGTGATGGCAATCGGCGGTGGGCAAAAAAACATGGTATGAGCGCACTATTGGGTCACCGCAAAGCCATTGAAGATGTGTTTGAACCCTTGGTAAATCGGGCGTCAGACCATGGAGTTAAGTACCTGACTTTTTGGGTGTTTAGTACGGAAAACTGGCGTAGAGAGCACAATGAGGTGGAGGGTTTATTTGGCCTCTTTCGCGAATTTTTTGGCAGGCAACTGGACAAAATCATTGAAAAGGGAGCGAGGGTGAAGGCGATCGGCGATATTTCGCAGTTGCCTCCGGATGTGCAAGAAAAAATTGCCCTCGCGATCAAAAAGTCTGTCAACAATTCTGGAATAACACTAGTTTTTGCCGTCAATTATGGCGGGCGAGATGAGTTGACGAGAGCGGTCAGGCATTTGGCGCGGGATGTGAAGGCAGGCAAAATTGATCCCAGCAATGGTGCGGTATGTCCCGAGTTGATTAAGACTTACCTAGATACTGCCGACATTCCTGACCCAGACTTGATTATTCGCACTAGTGGCGAACAGCGTTTGTCAGGATTTATGCCTTGGCAGAGCCAGTATGCCGAGTTTGCTTTCCCTAAGTTTTATTTTCCAGAATTTACGCCAGAAAGATTGGATCAACTATTGCTTGATTTTGACAATCGCGAACGACGGTTTGGTGGAAATTGAACTAGCAGAGTTGTATGCTCGACCGCTTACGCGCGGATAAGGCTCTTTTTAGAAAAACAATTGCAAATGCTCCAGAAGATTTTTTTTAGAGAATCACCACGCCAAACACGTATTGGATGATCTGCATAATCCAATAGGAAGAAAAGAGGAGGATGAAACCGACAATTGCGGCGGTGACTCGTTGCCGGCCGGCTTCCATGCCTTTGCTGGTGGCACCCATAATCATTTCAAATCCTCCCCAGACAATCATCACGAATAAAATCAGGCCTGCCAAGGGGAAGGCAAAGAGGAGAATGCGTGACACAAT
>CAZKSJ010000043.1:2148-6558 GCA_964555515.1 uncultured Pseudomonadales bacterium | reverse complement strand
GCCGATGCTGAGTCTGGAGACGTTGATTCTACCGATGTTGCAGGTGAAGCTGACGGGACAGGCGCTGTAGAGGGTGCTGGCGATGATACTGTCGATGCTACAGCGGATGTCGAGGGAACAGAGGTAGCCGAGGACATAGTTGACAAAGGTGTGGCAGTTGTGGACAAATCTGCTGATGAATCGGGTGAAAGGTTACCTTGAGCAGACGTATTTTCTGTGTCGTTAGTAGCCAGCCCCACAAGACCAGTCTGAGGCGGTGGCTCGGTAATTTCTTCTGTCACGGTTGGTCTGGGTGGAGTAGAAGGGCGAAGGTCGCTGGCGGTGGCACCGGGCACGAAACCAGCACCGGGTTTGGCTAAAGGTATTGGCTCACTTGGGGGCAATGCAGCCACAGCAGCTGCGTCAGAAGGCGGGAGGGTTTCGTCAAGGTGCTTGAGTTGCTCCAATGCCTGATTCATGACTGCATCAGAAGGCAAGTCGATCGTGGCAGTGGACTGGGTTGTCAAGTTGCCATCAACTAGCGAAGGCGGACTACTTATGTCAACTTCAGAAAGCGAGCTTGGAGACAAGTTAGTCGAATTGCCGACCAATGACTGTGGCCCCACCGGATTATTTGGTGGCACCGACACAACGGACTGAGCTGGAGCTGGTGAGGCAGGATCTATCATGATATATAACAAACTTATCACACTAGACAATTTTTGTCTGTCTGAGCATGATTGGGATGTAATACAATCACTACTATAGAGGAAAACGGTCAGCAAACGCAATGCCAGAACCAACAATCACAAATTTTACACCCAGCATTATCATCATCAATCCAGCGGCGGCAGATCTGGAATCATCAGTCATCGCCCTTAGTAAAGAACAGCCCGCCCCTCGCAGAGAGGACATCACCTACCTGAATCAAGCTGGAGAAAGCATCAAAATTGAGGATATCCGCTCTCTATCTCAGCAACTCACCTACTCAAGATATGCCGATCGAACTCGATACGTGATCGTGCTGGCTGCCCATCAATTAACAATTCCCGCGCAGAATGCTTTTTTGAAGTTGCTGGAGGAACCACCTGCCCATACCAAAATCTGGCTGGTCACGGCTTATCCCAATCAATTACTACCCACCATTCGCTCCCGCTGTCAGGAAATTTATTACTTGAAGAGCGGTGCTGGCGAAGCTGTGGCTAGTCATCAATCGCAGACAGACCAATCCTTACTTGATTTATCAAAATTCGCACAAATCAGCCATCGCGAATTGATTGAGTTGACAGAAAATTTTAGTGATAAAGATCAAGCCAATGCTTATTTGCTTGATTTGTTGTACGCCGCCCATCAACAACTGGCAGCATCCCCAAAGAGCAGAGGTTGGCAGCGGGTGCTTCAACACATTTTGACCGCTCAAGATCAATTGGCTGCCAACACTAATCACAAACTGACGCTTGAACACTGCTTATTTAGCTGCAAACAAGCGCTGTCTGTCCATCAAAATAAATGACAATCGATAAATTTTAGTTTCTAAAAGTTAATGCCAGCAAGCAAAATCCCTCCGGTAATCTTTCACCAACTTATCATCACTGCGAACAGATAAATTTGCCTATCTGTAAAAGACTATCTGCTGCAAATAAGGTATAATTGAGGCTCTTAGAGGAACAAATTTTTTGCCAACACTAGGCTTTAGAATGCGCTGGTTTACCAAAGCAGAGTGTGATATAAATGTGAGTTCTAAAATTTCAAAAAAAAGCCCTAATTAACCCTATCTAGTTTGTCCAATATGGCAGCGAAACAAGTCACCAACCAATACCAAGCCTCAGAAATAAAAGTTTTGGAGGGTCTCGAGCCAGTGCGCAAGCGGCCTGGCATGTACATTGGTTCCACCGACCAGCGGGGCTTACATCATCTGGCTAAAGAAATTTTGGACAATGCGGTTGATGAGGCGATCGCCGGTTATGGCAAAATTATTCAGGTTTATCACAGCGCCGCGACCGAGCTCGATCAGGCTCAAGTAGCGGGCAAGCCAGTCAAGTTGGGTGAAGAATCAATTACTGTCGTTGACAACGGTCGCGGCATTCCAGTGGACATGCACTCTTCGGGCGTGTCTGCTCTAGAAGTGGTACTGACTAAACTTCACGCCGGCGGTAAATTTGATGAAACCGCCTATCAAGCCTCGGGAGGATTGCACGGCGTCGGCTCATCGGCTGTCAATGCTTTGTCTTCATTACTACAGGTGGTGGTCAAACGCGACGGCAAGTTCCACTACCAATCATATATTCAGGGCGCCCCTCAAAAACCAGTGGAAGTGATATCTCAACAACAAGTTTTGCAGTATTTTCCCACGCAGGCAAAAGACTTCATCAAGTATGACTCAGGCACCATTCTGAAATTCATCGGCGACCCAGAAATTTTTTCCCTAACCAGGTTTAACCGCAAGGTGCTGCGTGAGGTCATCAAAGATCGGGCTTACCTGATGGCGGGTATTTATTTCCAATTATTTGACGAAATCAATCACTCCGAAGACCACTTCTACTTTGAGGGTGGGGTGCGCTCATTGGTTGAGCATCTAAACATGGATAAAAAATCACTGCACGAAGTGATGTACACCAGCGAAACTTGGACAGATAGCGAAACAGGCAAGAATATTGGCGTCGAAGTTTCATTACAATACAACGATTCCTACGCCGAACGACTGGAATCTTACGTCAACGTCATCCGCACCCCAGACGGTGGGGCACACGTCAATGGTTTTCGGATGGCACTTGGCAAAGTGCTGCGTGATTACGCCGAAAAAAATGGGCTACTCAAAGAAAAAGAAACATTCAACGCTGAAGATATTAAAGAAGGCCTGGCTGCCGTGGTCTTTGTAAAAATGCCTTCCAATGACCTGCAGTTTGAGTCACAGACAAAAACTCGGCTCAACAACACTGAGGCACAATCGGCTGTCTATCACGTTTTCAAACAATTTTTTGAGACTTATCTTGAAGAAAATCCCAAAGATGGCAAGATCATCATTGAAAAAGTGATGCTCTCTGCCCGGGCGCGCTTAGCTGCCCGGGCAGCCAAAGAAGCGGTCATCCGCAAAGGTGTCTTTGAAGGCACCTCTTTACCCGGCAAACTTGCCGACTGCCAAAGCCGCGTGCCGGCAGATTCAGAAATTTACATTGTCGAGGGCGATTCAGCTGGTGGCACCGCCAAGCAGGGTAGGGACCGCAAGTTCCAAGCCATCTATCCTTTGCGCGGCAAAATCCTCAATACTGAACGCGCTAGACTTGATAAAATTGTCGCTTCTGAAGAACTGAAGAACTTGGTCGTCGCCCTCGGCGCCGGGATCAGCGACACATTTGATCCTAATAAATTACGCTATCATCGCATTATTTTAATGAATGATGCCGATGTGGACGGCGAACACATTACCACCCTCGGGTTAACATTTTTCTTTAGACATCTGCCAGAGGTAGTTGAGCAAGGCTTCTTGTATATCGCCATGCCACCATTATTCAAAGTTTCAACCGGCAATAAAAAAGAAGATTTTTACGCTTACACAGAAGAGGAGAGAGACAAAATTATCTCTGACATCAAACAAAAGTCACCAAATGCCAAAGTTGGCATCCAAAGATACAAAGGCCTGGGCGAGATGAACGCCGAGCAGCTGTGGGACACGACCATGAACCCAGCATCGCGGATGCTAAAACGAGTCACGATTGAAGACGCCAAAGCAGCTGATACTACTTTTAGCACTCTGATGGGTGACGACGTGGCACCGCGTAAGAAATTTATTCAGTCCCACGCCCAACTGGCGGAATTGGATGTGTAACAGGCAAATTTGTAAGATTTGATAGAAGGAACTATATGTCAACCAATCTAAAAGTCTTAATTGAAATCCCAGAGGGATCGAGTGTGAAGTATGAGCTTGACGAAGAAACCGGTGAAATGACCGTTGACCGACTGATGCCCACCGCCATGAGTTATCCGGTTAATTATGGTCTGATCGATGGCACCGCCGGCCAAGATGGTGACGCGCTCGATGCACTCGTGTTTATCTCCCAACCGGTTATGCCCGGTGTGGTGATCAGCTGCAAAGTCATCGGTCTCTTGGAAATGGAGGACGAAGAGGGGATTGACCACAAAATTGTCTGCGTCCCAGCCAAAACCAAAATTGATCCGATTTGCGGTGCTTGGGAAACCATGTCAAATGTACCACAACCCAAACTTGACCAAATCAAGCACTTTTTTGAACACTACAAAGATTTGGAACCAGAAAAATGGGTCAAGCTCAAAGACTGGAAGGATGCTGCCGAAGCAGAAAAAATTCTGGAAGCCGCGATTGTGCGTTTTGATGAAGAAGAACAAGACTGATCATTAGCAAGCAAGCTTAGAAATAATTCATGGCCAAAGATAATAAACCACCAGCAAATGATC
>CAZKSJ010000043.1:0-2048 GCA_964555515.1 uncultured Pseudomonadales bacterium | reverse complement strand
GTCTCCTCCGACCCAACCGCGGCAATCGACCCGTCTGCGGGTGGCGAGAATCACGAGAATGGATCAAAAATAGGCACCATTGAGGATTCTAAGTTTGGCAAGCTGAAGTACATCTCCATTTCCAGTGAAATGCGCCAGAGCTACTTGGATTACGCTATGAGCGTGATCGTGGCGCGGGCATTACCAGATGTGCGTGATGGTTTAAAACCAGTCCACCGACGCATTTTGTACTCCATGTACAAAAGCGGTATTCACCACACCAGCTCATATAAAAAATCTGCTCGGATTGTCGGTGATGTCTTGGGTAAGTATCACCCGCACGGTGATTCCGCGGTATACGGGGCATTAGTCCGGCTCGCACAGGACTTTAGCATGCGATATCAGCTGATTGATGGTCAGGGCAACTTTGGCTCAGTTGATGGTGATAGCCCAGCTGCGATGCGGTACACCGAGGCGCGCTTGGCCAAGATCACTGCCGAATTATTGCGTGACTTAGATAAAAATACCGTCCCGTTTATTGATAACTTCGATGGCTCACTCCAAGAGCCGCTGGTGTTACCCGCCAAGTTGCCCAACTTGTTATTGATGGGTTCTGAAGGTATCGCCGTGGGCATGGCCACCAAAATGCCACCACACAATTTGACTGAAGTCGGGCAAGCCATTATCGCGATGATCAAACACGGCAAGGCGGAGTTAGACACCAGCGATCAGGCAGATAAAGCCTTAAGCAGCGACAAAACTACCGCCAATTTGTCGACCACGACCGCGATAGCATCAGCTTCAGCATCAACCTCAGCGTCGGCCTCGGTCACAACCCAAAAACTCACCAAAGCTGATGAAATTGCCACCCAAAACCTAATCATTGACCAACTACTCGCCACCGAACCTGGCCAATTGGCTGGTGACTTTCAATCAGAAGAAACTATTGATGACATTCTGTCCCACATCACCGGACCAGACTTTCCCACCGGCGGCATCATTTATGATTTTAACGCCATTAAGGAAGCCTACCGCACTGGCAAAGGCCGCGTCATTATGCGGGCACAAGCCAAAATTGAAGAAGGCCCTAAAGGACATCAAATTATCGTCACCGAGTTGCCTTATCAAGTCAACAAAGCTCGCCTGTTAATGAAGATTGCCGACTTAGTCAAAGAGAAAAAAATCTTGGGGATCCGCGACTTAAATGACGACTCAGACCGGACAGGCATGCAGATTACGATCGATCTCAAAAAAGATTCTCGGCCAAAGGTCGTGCTGAATAAGCTGTTTAAGTATTCCGAACTCCAAGCTTCTTTCCCCATCAACATGGTGGCTCTGTCCAGCGACGGCAGCCCACAATTAATGAACATTCGCCAAATTTTGATGGAGTTCATTGCTCACCGCCAAATTGTGGTGGTGCGCCGCAATCAATATGAGTTGGTAGAGGCGCGCAACAGAGCGCACATTTTAGAGGGGCTGCTGATCGCCCTCAATCATCTGGATGAAGTCATCGCCACCATCCGCAAGTCGCCTGATAGCGATGTGGCGCGCGAGCGGCTGATGACCAATTTCAAATTATCAGAAATTCAAGCCACCGCCATTCTTGACATGCAACTACGCCGACTAGCAGCTTTAGAAAGACAAAAAATAGAAGATGAGTACAAAGAAATTCAGGACAAAATTAAAGGTTACATGGCTTTGCTGCAAAACCCCAACGCCATTCTCAAAGTCATCGCCGATGAAACCCAAGAGCTAATCACTGAATACGGTGACGAGCGAAAAACTAAGCTTGTCAAAGGCAAGGTAGGCGAGTTCAGTGAAGAAGACTTGGTGCCTAACGTACCCACCATTATTACGCTCACCGAGTCGGGTTACGTCAAACGCATGAACACTTCTTCCTACCGGTCGCAATCCCGCGGCGGCAAGGGTTCCAGTGGCGTGAAAATGAAAGCTGAAGATGTGGTGCAGACCTTACTCGCGGTCAAAACTCACGATACGCTGCTGTTCTTCACCAACCAAGGCCGGGTCTTCAAAATCCGTGCGTTTGAAGTGCCAGAAGCTTCACGCCA
>CAZKSJ010000042.1:0-6665 GCA_964555515.1 uncultured Pseudomonadales bacterium | reverse complement strand
ACCAAGGCCGGGTCTTCAAAATCCGTGCGTTTGAAGTGCCAGAAGCTTCACGCCAAGCCAAGGGCAGCGCGATTGTCAACTTGCTCAGCCTTAAGTCGGGAGAAAATGTCCAGTCAATCTTGGCAATAGATGAAAAGGCGGATGCAGATCGATACATCACCCTCGCCACTCGTCAGGGTTTAATCAAAAAAACTCCCGTCAAATTGTACGATAACATCCGTCAAAATGGCATTATTGCCATTACCCTCAACAAAACTGACGAGTTGGTCTGGGGCAAACTGACTTCTGGTAAAGATGACATTATGCTCATCACCCATGAGGGCAAATCGATTCGTTTCACCGAAAAAGAAGTCAAATCTTCCCAACGCGATACAAAAGGTGTCAAAGGCATTACCCTCCGTGGTACAGATTATGTGGTGGGTGTAGAAGCGATTGCTCCTGGTGAGGCAGCTGACAGCAGCCATCAGTTACTGGTGATGACCGAAAAGGGGATGGGCAAACGCACACTCTTGGATCAATACCCTGTTCAAAAACGCTCTGGTATGGGCGTCAAAGTAGCCGACATCACCAAACGCACTGGTAACGTCGTGACTGCCCGCAAAGTCACGAGTGATCATGACGAGTTGGTAATCTCAAGTTCTCTTGGTCAAACCATCAAACTGCCATTAACCAAAAAATCAGTTCCAATCTTGACCAGACCAACGCAGGGCGTAATTTTGATGCGTCTCAAAGATACCGACCAAGTCGCTGCGGTGGCGTTGACGCTCAAAGAAGATAAAGAATAGGGGAACGCCAATCGTTTTAGTCGTGACTTAATGAACTAAGCTCGCGATTAATTATTGATCGATCACATTTCAAATTAGCATCAATTCCCCTAGTTGCATTTTCCATTTCTTTTCAACTATACTGATCACCAATGAGACAACTGCGCTTAGCTAGTTATTTTTTATTGGTTTTTAGCATAGGCTTTGGTTTGGCCGCCATACGAACTACTGAAGTGTTTGCTGCACCAAATAAAGTGACTTGTCAAACTGGTTTTGATAGACCATTGTTATTTGGAGTAAATCCAAATCCAGGCTCTGCTTCAGCTCTACAAACGGTACCAGACACTGGTAGCACTCTAGGAAGAGTCAGTTTACATTGGGACAGAATCCAACCATCAGAAGCTAAAAAAATTACTGACTTAACAACTCAAGAAAGAGAAGAATACAATTTTCCTATTCGAAAATGGCACGAAACTGGAATGGTACTGACTGCAAATATTTCTGGAACACCAGATTGGGCCAAAGATAATCCTGCACTTCCAGTACATAAGGCTCAGCCCCGTAGAGAAGATGCTTATGTGGAACAACAATTTAGAGCAATGGTATATCAAATAGTGTCTGAAAATAAAGACAAGGTGAAATATTGGTCATATTGGAATGAGCCAAATGGTTGTATGTCAAATATACCAACTGGAGAATGCGGTAGCAACAGAGACACAGCTGGTGATTACGTGCACTGGCTAAACATTTTTTTTGATGAGGTTCATAGAGCAGATCCAGACGGAGCCATAGTAATTGGTGGAAATCTAGAAATGGTCCATTCGATTGCAAACTACATTGGTTATATGAATGATGCGAACGCTAAGTATGATCTTCTAGGCGTAAATCCATATCATAAAGACGGCAATTACCCATTTCCCTATGACTGGGTCAAGGAAGCTTATGAAAAACAAAAAACTAGAAAGAATATTTTTCTCAATGAATGGGGATTTGATTCAAAATGGTCTGGGATGAATGAGGATATTGTAAAACAACGCATAACTGAAGCATTTGGAATTTTGACGAGACCAGAAAATAATTGGATCGTCGCAGCTGGTTATCATAACGTTAGAGATGTAGACGATTCAGAAGGATTGAGGGATGAAACTGGACTTAGACCAAGGGGAGTGGAATTTAAAAGAATCGTTCAATCAGTATGTAACCCAGTCTTTGGCGATGCCCCGCCACCCCCACCACCAGCACCTTCATGTGTGATGGCTACTCAAGATATCTATGATTTCCCTTTACGTGCCAACCAAACCGTGACCGTGTCCTCACTCGCCAGCACTGATATTAAGAGATTTATTTATAGAGTCTACAATCTTGACAACAAAGTTGATGGTATCCCACAACCTTACTGCGTCGCGGGTGCCACCACCACTGCACCTGGTTGTCCAACCGGTTCTGGCCAACTTGTAGTTGAAGGCACACCAAACGGCATCATCCAGGCCTTGAGCATTTACAACTTACCCAATGGTCAACTGGCTTATGGTCTCTGGCGAGGAAATCAGGGCTGGACAAAAAATTCGATGTCCTCGGCTTGGAATGCTCCCAGCCCCGCCACTGCTCTACCAGGCGCTGGCGACGTCCACACTCAAGACACCATTTCCGCCAACAACGGAGCGCAAATATCGTACTGGAGAGGACCACAAGGATACACACTTTTTGCTCCTTATAACGCCAACGGGTCTGCGGTCATCGCGAGTGGAGCAGAGATCAAGCCAGTTGGCAACCTAAGCGCTTTGCCAGGATCAGGTCAAATCATTGCTCAAGATAGTATTATTGTGGGCAATAGGTTTTACCAGTTTCTCTGGCGTCAAGACGGCCATGAATTTAGCAGATCGTTACCTGTTAAAGCAGACGGATTGCCAGATTTCAATGCCACTGATGACGCAAGCAAGTTTGCTTTTACCGGCCGTCGCGTGGATCTCTTGCCCGGAGAAAGTTATTTGCAGGCAACTGACCTCTACTTAAATTCAGGAAGAACAGCCGTTAATGAAATCATTTGGCGCAACAACAAAGCCTATGAAGCCACTATTCCTATCGTCAATAACGTACCAAAGTTTGATAATCGCACTGCTTATACCGGACCAGTTGCTTTGGCTGATCGACTTCCCAATACCAACAGCGCCAAAACTGGCAGTTACACATTCACTCATGTTCAACTTACAAAACCAGATCTAAATACCGGTTGGCAAGGAAAAAATGGCTCAAAAGTACCTCAGAATTTGCAAATCAATGCCACCTTTGAAACCACAGATGGTAAATTCATCGGCAACGACATTGCTTGTGTCACCAGTGTTAAAGTCGACCGGCTACCTGGAGATTTTGATAAAAATTGTACCATTGATTTACTTGACTTTAACCAATTTAAAACTCATTACAAATCTTTTAATTGTAATGTAAACTTGATAGGTAGCGATTGTTACATTGACTTATTAGATTTCAATCAATTTAAAGAACAATACAAAAAATCTTGTACTAAATAGATGACCGTCATGAATTATAACCAGGATATACATCAAATTACCGACTTACCGGCAAGTTCAAGTCAAATGTCTAGTCCTAACCATCCATCAACCGGTAAGGCGAAACCAAGATTTCGGCGGAAAATACCGTTTGTTGCTCAATTGGTTGGCGTTCTGTCTGCCTTAGTGTTGGTAGCCGGAGTGATGACTGCCAGACAACTTATCACCACCAACACTTTGCAAGATACCGCTGCTGTTGATACCAAGGCAGAAATATACTTGAAACCTGAGACCAGTACCTTAAGTGTTAATCAAGAAAAAAGCATTGAGCTAAGAATAAAAACCAATGGTCTGAAGCCTACCGGTGCGGATTTTACCCTCAATTTTGATTCATCATTTATCACTATTTCTGATCCAGAATATGCCAATGGAGCACTGCCAATCCCAATTAAGTCACCTGTGATTGACAATACAAATACAGTGGGCACAGTTAAAGCAACATTGGCCATTTTGGAGGGAGAAGTAACTGGTGCAGATGTATTGGTCATGACCATGAAGGCAAAGGCAAAAAATAAGATTGGATCTACTCAAATTACAATTAATCCGGATGTGATGGTGGCAGCACAAGGTCAATCAGCGAATGTTGCACAAATCAAGGGAGATGGTGCCACCATCACTATTACCAGTCAACCGATCGTTACTCCGACTCCAACCCCTACCTTGACACCTACACCTACACCTACGCCAACTCCGACTCCAACCCCTACCTTGACACCTACACCTACACCTACGCCAACTCCGACTCCAACCCCTACCTTGACACCTACACCTACGCCAACTCCGACCACTACTCAAGATCTCCGGCTCGTCACCTCCTTTAAAATGCAGGGCGTTGCTAAAAAAGACGTGACGCTGCCTTTCAATTTTTCCATCAGATACAAGCCCGTCAGCAGCAATGCCAATCAGCAGCCAGAAATTATCACCGTCAACCAAAATCTGACCAGCAACAGTAATGGTGTCTTTACCTCTAATCCCATCACCTTAACCGGCGTCAGAGCTGGCGCAGTAGAAAACAACCAAATTGAGGTGTTTGTAAATACAACTACTGCTTTAAGAAAGAAGCTTGGCACTGCTTCTTTGACCAGCGCAGCTAACAATCGCATCAGCCTCAACACTCAGAAAATCTTAATGGTCGGTGACTTCGCGCGCGGCCAAATTGACGGTAAAAATGAGTCTAATAAAATTACGATTCTAGACGTCAGTCGAATTTTAGACATTTACACTCAACTTGAAACGCCCGTCACCGATGCCAACCGTGAATTTGATCTAGATTTTAACAACGTGATTGATATCTTTGACGTCAGCATGGTCGTGAGTAATTACACTGATATCGTCGTAAGGGGAGATACATTATGAAAATTACTCCTGCCCTCAAACAACAACGTCTTCTGTTTGCAATTTTTATCAGTGTGATGTTGTTTGTGCTAATTGGATCTGTTTATTATAAATATTCATATATCAATCTTTCTGAAGAGTCCCCAGAGATTTTAGAAGAAATTACCGAAGATCTTGCACCCGTCAGAGCACAAGTCTTACTTACACTCCAGCCTGTAACAAATGTTGACGTAACTCAAACTCAATATCAACTGATGCTAGCTGGGGTAGGGCAGCCAGTTTCTGGAATTTCGCTCAAGTTGCTACCCCTCACCGACACCAAAAATTTCAGTTTTTCTGAAGTTGCTGTAGATGAAAAGATCACGCAGGGGTCTTGGCAAATTTTGATCAATAAATCAGAGTTGGATCCAGAGCTCAATCTTCCATCCCTACAATTCGCAGTCAATTCCACAGATCTAAAAACGAGCACCATTGACCCAAACATTGTGCTGGGCATGATTACGTTGACTGGCGAAGATGCCAACGCAGACCTAGTGGTTGCAGAAGATAGTATGGTGGTTGCTGGTGGTAAAGCATATGACATTGTGCTAGACACCAGCAGCCTGTAATTTGGAAATATTGGATTGATTGAATCTATTTAAAGAAAAATCTATGACATTAGCTGCCCTCAAATCAAAATCACTGCTCTTAAGCATGCTGGGTGTAGTTATTTTAATTGTGGGGGTTGTGATCGTCGTGTTACTCATGCCCGAACCCCAGGACACCAGAAGGCAGGCGGCTGTTTCTGGGGGTACCGCCAAAGTGAGCATTGCTCCAACTGAGATGGAACTTGAACCTGAAGAGAAAAAAACCGCCACGGTGGCTTTTTCTCCTGAGGGAACTGAAATCACAGGTGTGACTGTGCGTCTTAAATTTCAGGTTGACGAAGACGAACCAGAATTTGAAGCTAGCAATATTGTGATTAGCAGCCAAGCCGCCACCAAGTTTTCTTGCACGACTAAGACCATTAATACAGTGGGTGCAGATACATTTATTGACGTTGGGTGTGTGACTAGCGGCACCACCAAGTACACTGCCACCACATTTATGGATCTATTTACTTTTGATATTACGGCTGGTGAAGAAGCAACCACCAGTCCGATCACGATTGCTTTTGATGCCCAAAGGTCGGTCATCACTGCTGCTGTGCCCCCAACCGGTCAAACTTCCCCCGACATTCTTGCCATCCCCACCGGCACCCTCAAGGTCTCAGTGGAAGAACCGCCAGACATGACGAAAACCACCGAGCTTAGCTACGAAGTGTCTTGTACCAGCGATCAAGTCACTGCCGAGGCAACGCTCAAAGAGGGCACGTCCCTCAAAGGTGATGTCAAGGTTAAGTTTACCTACAATAACGTCACTAAAGAAGCAATTAGTGACAGTGATGGCCTTGCTTCAGTACGCTTGCCTAAAGCGGGAGAAGATATTGACTTGAAAGCCCAACCAGAGAACGGTTATCCCTCCAAAACGAAAACTGTCATTTTACCAAGCAATTGTTCAACTGGCACTACCGCCACACCCACTCCAACTCCCACCCCCACTCCAACTCCAGCTGGTACCAATTCCGGTTCTTCTGGCGCCATTTGCAACGGCGCTTGTGTAGTTAGCCGCGATTGTTCTGGCAGCCTCAGCTGTGTCAGCGGCGTTTGCCGCGATGATCGTTGTCCCACTGATCAAACATGTCAATGCAGCGCGACCGATCCTACAGCCAACACTGGGGACACTGAGCTGCCCGCAACCGGCTTTGATCAGTCTATGCTGATGACTATCTTGGGTGTGATCTTCATCCTAGGCGGAGCAGGCCTTTTCTTCACTTTCGCTCCTCTAAAAACCGAATAAATTGCCGGTAATATCAGGTGAAATATTTCGAATCAAATCATCCGGATTATCTGGTTGAGTATTGTCGTATACCTGAAATTGTTCTGTAGATCGGGTTGGCATTGTTCACTTAATAAATTGG
>CAZKSJ010000041.1:4441-6699 GCA_964555515.1 uncultured Pseudomonadales bacterium | reverse complement strand
AGACCGCCACTTGAGATTTGCCTCAAGTCACGATACAATCGCTCCCTTGTGTATTCTTAAAAACTAAAAAGTGTATACTTGTAACGTAATTCACTAAGGAACATATGGGAGCTTTACCTAAGAATAAAATCACCAGAGCAGAGCGGGGCAAACGCCGCGCTGGCAATACACCAGATCTGAAAAAAGATCCAAACGTCACTGCTGTGCCGCTTTACAAGCGTGGACTGGTAAACAGTATTCTCGCTGCGACCGGCTTAAAAGCAATTTCAAAGACAGCAGACACCAAATCAAAAGCTGACCACAAAGATACGAGCAAGAAACACACCAAAACTGCGCCATCAATAAGTCCTGCGATGACTGCTGCACAAGAAACCGCCAAACTACATCCAGCCGCCCAAACCAAACCCACATCTGGTCGCAAAACACAGCACAAAGGTTAAATGCAAGATCCGCGTCACGCAAAAAGAGCAGAGCAGCTGCAAAAATTATTTGCGTGCACGTTTACGGCAGAAAACCTAGCGCTCTGTCTTGAATCAGAACAAGGTGATCTTAAAAAATTGCTCTCAAATTTAGATTCACTTGATGCACGCATCCAATTGGTTGCTCCAGAAAGACCTTTGAGTGAAATTAACAAAATTGATCTTGCAATTCTGAGGCTGGTTGTGTTTGAATCAGAGCACAAGAAGACGCCAAAAAAAGTCTTACTTGATGAAGCAATTGAGTTGGCCAAGGAGTTTGGAAGTGAAAACTCACCCCGATTTATCAATGGGGCACTGGCCAAGTTGTTGCTTGACGAATCCAGTAAAAAGTAACAACATGAAACTACAGTATGCCCGTTGACATCACCAGATTTGAAAAACTACGCGACATTTTGGCAGAAACCACCGGCAATGAGGCTGGCGATATTTATCCTGAGTCAGACCTAGAGGAAGACTTGGGCATGATCATCGAGGCAGATCTACCGCGCGTTGTCAAAAAAATTAACCAAGAATTTGATATCAAACTTGACGTACCAATTATTGCTGATCAGGTAGAGACGGTTGAAGATTTGCTCACCTTCATCAACGACGAAACCGAGCTCGGTTGAACAAATAAGTCCATCATGCTTCCTAAATTTCGAGATCCGCAACTCCTTAAAACTGCTCTTACGCACCGCAGTGTGCTCAATGAAAAAGGCTTGGAAGCCACCGACGCCAACGAACGGCTCGAATTTTTGGGGGATGCTGTCTTGGAATTGGCGACGACGCGATTCTTATATCATAAATTTCCTGCAGAAAACGAAGGTATTCTGACCGCCTACCGAAGCGCCTTAGTCAAGACGACTTCTTTGTCTGAAGTTGCCACCAATCTTAAACTTGGTGAGCAAATCAAGATGAGCCGCGGTGAAGAATCTTCTGGTGGCCGCCAAAATCCAGGCTTACTAGCAGACACGATGGAGGCAATTATTGGCGCGTTGTATCTGGATCAAGGCTTTAGCGCGGTGGAAAATTTTCTAGAAACTCACTTGTTCACTCATCTTGACCAGATTCTCGCCGAAGGCACTTACAAAGATGCCAAAAGCCAGCTTCAAGAGTCGGTGCAATCAAGAGGTTTGCCCACCCCCACCTATCAAGTTGTGGAAGAAGTAGGACCAGATCACGACAAGCTTTTTACGGTGGCAGTTTCAGTCGGGGAAGAAGTCGTCGCAAAAGGACAAGGTAAAAGTAAACAACAAGCCCAACAAGCAGCAGCAGAGGAGGCGCTTCATAAATTTCCTAATACCTGAGTCAATGATTTCCAATCTACCGTCATAGCTAGAAATTCGATTGGAGTCGCCCTTGAGAAAGCAACCATGCTAGAGTATAATCCTGCAGTCTATTAGAAACAGTCACATGTGACACAGAAATTAGATAAAAAAATATGTTAAAAATTAAACTCGCTCGCTTTGGTAAAAGAAATCAACCTCACTACCGGTTTGTGGTGACAGAAGCACGCAGCAAGCGTGATGGTCAATATAACGCCAGCCTGGGTCATTATGCACCCACTCAGCACCCCAAACTGCTTGAAATTGATGTCGCAGAGTATGAGAAGTGGGTCGCTAAAGGCGCTCAACCCACCGATACCGTGGCTAGTTTGTTCAAGCGCTACCAATCTGGCAATCCATTTCCAGCCAAAAAGAAGCAGCCCTCTAAAAAAGCCGCCGCCAAAGCCGCTCAACCAGCCGCAGAAAAAAAGGCGACGCCAGCGGCAGAGCCAGCAGTAGAACCAAAGACAGAGCC
>CAZKSJ010000041.1:0-4341 GCA_964555515.1 uncultured Pseudomonadales bacterium | reverse complement strand
CGACGCAACCGACGCAAACAAATCGGCAGAAGCTGACAAATCAACAACGGCTGATGAATCAACTGAAGCAAAATCTTAACTAGATTTATAAATAGTATTAACTAACCGCACAAACACCCTATGAAAAACCTGCTCGAGTTCATCGTCATTCATCTCGTTACTCATCCAGAAGATGTCCAGATTGAAGAGGAACCAGATGATCGGGGCACGGTCTACACCATTCACGTCAATCAAGAAGATATTGGCCGGGTGATTGGCAAGGGTGGCTCAATCATCTTCGCCATTCGCAATATCGGTAAAATCCGCGCCCTCAAAGAAGGCATCCGCGCCAAGATTGTGCTCGCTGATGGCAGTGAGTTAGCTTAATCAAGTATCTACTCGTCAGAAATATTTTCCAGGAAAAGTCAACTTTTTGAGACTGCCTAAATTTCTTCGCCAACTGGTGAAGGATTGTTCGTCGCTTCGGGAGTAGTGTTATCAACCGTTGGTATGCTCGGTGACAAAGACGACTGAGTCTCAATCTCCAGATCCTCAATCATCACCGCCGCTTCATCATCTGGCCGCAGTTGGAACAGGTCTTCCAAGCCGCCACCTCTAATTTCCGTTTGGTTAGGCAGCTCAGTGGGTACAAATTGAGCCAACAAGTAAAGCACCTGCGTTTCTTGATCTGAAATAACGGGTAAAGGGCTATCCACTTTAGATTGAATGGTTTTGGTAAAAAAGTAGGTTTCTGTACTCAAGCTGGCCTGAAAGGTCTCAATTTCGTCCACAGTTTCTGAGGTCAAGGAGTTGCCGATATCCATTTTGGTGATGGTGGTGAAAGGCGCAATTTCTTCCACCTTCAACATAAATGCCTGAATTTCTGCCCAATCACCCTCAAGCTCAAGCTCTAGCTTCATCGCCTCAACATCTGCCGATGATTTCTGAATTTTTTCCAGTTCCGCTGCGTCGGTGGCAACCAGACCTGGGGATGTTTCAAAGTTAGTGATGACTACGTTGGTGGCTTGACTAACTTGACTCAAACCCATCAAGTATTCCAACAACGGTTTTTTTGAGGGCAGGGCTTCATTGATAATTTCAACTTGCGCATACTCTGGTGAAGTCACAATCGCTTCCAGCTGAGCTAACTTACTCTCCAGTTTTTCCAAGACCGGTTTTTCTTTTTCAAGATCTGCATATAATTTGCGGGTCACTTGGATTTGGGGAATCGTCACCGAAAATATCAGCACTGCCCCCACCATCGCCAAAGCCAAGGCAAACACCAAAGATTTTCTGGTCACCCAAAATATTCTTAAATCGCTTTGGTCAACTTGTTCTAACATATGTCTTAAATATCTCCTGATTCATCTTCCACTACCGGCTCGCCGGTGTCGTCTCCCATGCCGTCTGCCTCCGTTCCCTCAATGCCCGTGCCATCATCGTCAGTGAGTTCTATCTCTTCCTCATCTAAAGAATCTAGCGGTGAATCGCCTAGTGGCAAGGTGATGGACATGCCATAATGACCATTGGCACCTCTGGACAAAGAATTTTTCATGATTTGAGGATACTTTTCTTCAACCTCCGTGCTGTTCATGGTATCAAACACTTTTTCCAAGGCAAAAATGCTGGGTGAATCAATGGTGAAAGATAAAATTTCCTCGCCGGCGGTATAACTCAATTGGCTAATCACCACACCCGGCTCAAATAAGCCGCTAAAAAATGCCAACGCTTCCTGTTTTTCCCGTCTTTTGCCAAATAAATCGGTAATCGCTTTGAGTTTGTGAGCAAAAATGGTGTATTCTTTTTCCAACTCTTCTTTCTCCATAATCGCTTGCTTAGTTTCTGCTTGCTTATCTTGAATCATTTTAATGCGAAATATCAAGAAAAAACGCACCGACAGCACTGCCAGCAGCACCAACCCAATGCCAATTAATGCATAAGTCACATAGCGCAATATAGCTTGATCTTGCTTAACTTGCCGGCTAATAGTTTGACGGCGATCGCGGACAAAGTTGATAGTTCTGGCCATGAATGATCCTCTTTACGCGTCACGATACAGTAAGCCCATGCACACCGTCATGGCTGATCGATTGATCTGATCAGGAATACTACCACCTGCAGTAGCAAACGGTTCCGCCACCAACACTTCCGAGCCAATTTCTTCGGTGATGAACTGCACCAATCCCGGCAAAGCGGCCGAACCACCAGATAACACAATTCGTTTGACCGATTCTTGGGGATTTTGGTTGACAAAAAACTGGACTGACTTCTTGATTTCGGTGACTAAGAGGCGCGTGGCGGGCATCAGTGCTTCGCGCACTTTGCCTTGAAATTGGGCGGGATCTAAACCATAGGTGCGCTTGTACTGCTCGGCTTGAGTTGCATCTAAGCCTAGCGTCTGTTCCAAAGCCTTAGACAACAATTGGCCGCCATTTAAGTGTGACAACACAAACTTGAGTTCATTCAAATGAATCAAAGCCAAATTCATGCTGGAGCCACCAATGTGCACCAACAGGGTAGTGGGGTCTTCATTGTTAAACTGTAGCGCCCGCAAAATTGACAAAATTTGCGTCTCAATCAAGGTTGGTTCTACCCCAATCTGGTGCATGACCTGCACATAGCGGTCAATCACCTGTTTCCTCAAACCCACGAGCATTACCCGCATGGGCTGTTTGTCATCCCGCCGGCTAGGCCGAAAAATGACTTGGTATTCAAGGGCTAGTTCTTCTGGAGGAATGGGAATGTGTTGCTCGGCCTGCCAGTTGATGGCAGATGCTAGTTCTGCATCGGAAAGGGGAGGAATAGAAATCACTTTGGTAGAGACCATTGTTTCTGGGATAGAAATCCGCACGTCCTTGCGGGGTAGGTCATAGTCCCCCAGGACAGATTCCACCAACGCCGCCAACTTTTCCACTCCGGCATCATCGGTAGGCACCGCCACCCCACTGGGGTTAAAAACCTCAACCACTCTATTAATGTGCGGCTTACTGCCAGATTCTCCGGAAATTGCTTTGATACTGTATGTACCGATATCAAGTGCTGTGGCAGGCATGACTTATCCTTACTACTATTAATATCCCTATCAAGGCTTACTCAAATCTCCACCACTGTATAAAGCATAATCAAACACCGCTGGTGGCGCGGGTTTGGTTCTGGTCACTTCAATGGCGCGCTGTTCGCTATTGCCGTCTGGATCTCGTTCGGTTCCTTCTGAGCGAATCACATACTGCTGCTGTCCGGCACCGGTAACACTTAACATAGTCGGTTTATAAAGAGGCCTAATGCGCATAAATACCTTGCCAGAATACGTATTCATATTACTCATTCTAAATCTAGATCTGAGTTCATAGCTTGCGTCAGTTTCAGACACATTAGTTTTCGTGAAACCAGTAGCGCGGTCAGTTGGATAAGAACAATTTGGTATTACAGCCTCATGAAAAACGCTATTACCGTTATCATAGTAAACCGAAACTATCAATGCCGCCCTATCAGAGCAAACTGAATCCTTCGCCCAAAATATATCAATAACATTAGTTGACGAGCTTAAATCCACAGTGGCTACTTGATTAGGTTGTAAATTATCAACCTCTAAAACATTCTCTGGATCAATACTGTAGGTATACTGTGCATCATCACCAACGTTAATTGGTGTGTTCTGATCGTCTTCAACACCCTCAGCAAGTTTGGAAAGCGCATCTTCTACCCCCGTCTCCGCGGCGTTAAACACTCTGGTCGTATCTTCCACTTGCCCAGACAGTAAAATCTCTTCAGACGTTCTTCTCGCCAATGACAAACCCACGATCAACAATACCACCATAATTAACAACACAATGATGGCAATCTGACCTGATTGGGAAGAGTTATTTTGACTGCGGATTTGCTTGAGGAAATATTTTTGCATAGGAAAAACTACTCCATAACTGGTTCATAATAACGTAGTTGAAGCAACAAGTGCAAGTGGAAAGTTTATGATCACGGATCTTTCAAGGCAAGCTAGCCCAAATGCGCTTGTTCCGCCATCATGTTTTCCCGAATTAAAGCCCTCACGCAAGACGACCTAGAAACGTTTTTTTGTTTGGCAAGTTCTTTGAGGTAGTTGTTGAGGGTGGGGGAGAGCATCATGTTGAACCGAATATCAAATTCTTCTGAGGCATAATGGATGGCTTCTTCCAAGACAGCGATTAAATTTTCTGATGTGTACTCAACTACTTGCAAACGGCTGTCATGAATCCCGGCCACAAAAACTGGCAAGCAGTTGGGCAGATGTAAGGCGATTGTAGGTTTACCTTCCTCAAGCGCTTTTTCCAGCAGGTAGCCCTGGGAAAGGCTGTGCGTGGATATTTCTAGGATACAAAGGTCGGA
>CAZKSJ010000040.1:1977-6742 GCA_964555515.1 uncultured Pseudomonadales bacterium | reverse complement strand
AATTTTGTGGTAAGCTACTCCTCATGAGCAAAAAAAGATACTATTTAATTGCCATCTTAGTAACAGTAGTATTGGCAACCGGACTATTAATGTTCCAATTTAGAGATCAGCTGTTTTCACCTACTTTTACTTCGGTCTCAGCCGAACAAATATCAAACCTCTACCCCGAACTGAGTTTTTCTGAAGCAACAGATGATAACCGACCGATCTTTTTTCAAAGTTACCAACCGTTATTGACAATTGAGTCGACTTCTCAGAATGACAACAGATCGTTCTCACCAAATGGACTGTTGTGGGTAGCGGAAACCGCAGTCGATCCAGGTCAAGATCTTAATGCGTCGGCAAGTGGTCAGCCTTCACTATCACCAGAACAGTTCATGACCGCCGCCGATCGATACCTCACCGATCAGGGCTTTTCTAAATCACTTGAGATCAATGATTACCGACTCAACACTGAGGATATGCAAAGTCCTTTTGGTTCTGTATCCGGTTATTTGCGCCTTGTGAATGATAAAGTGCAGATGATTGAGGTGATGGCGTTTGCTAACCTAGCCCCACCTTCAGATGAGAATGCCAGCACTGGCAGCCAATGTCCTTGTAGCTATGGCATCTTTGTGAGTGAACAATTAGCCGAGCAACAGATTTTTCCTTAATAACTATCTTATGTTTTAACCCACTTTTGACTTGGCTTTTAGGTTCAAATTAATCCTTTAGCTAGACTAGCTAGTCTGAGACATCTTACTTTATTATTGATACTCCAAAGCGGTGAAATATCAAAAAAATTCTTAATTAAAAATATCAGCATCTTGCCGACATTAATACTGATCATGCTTAATGAAATCTGTTAATAAGCAGCTGTCTTTAATCAAGATAAAGGTAATTCTAGTATTACCCTCAATCCAAATAGAATATTCCTCTGATCTTTTGCCTTTTAGCTTGTGAAGTTTAAGCCCAGGATGCTTTGGATCTACAACCAATAAATGAAGTTGTTTCCTAATTTTATAATCCAATTGTGATTTTTTCTTAACCCTTTTTCGTAATTTAGTTAGAAAATAATCCGAGTAAACAAGCTTCATAGCTCATCCATAAACTTATCTATATCATCAATCAATTTAGTTCTTCCCTGCTTGTGCTCTTCCAAAGCTTGTAGCACAACCTCTTCGGTGTCTTCACTCATTTTGTAGTTGGGAATCTGATCTTCTTTAGTGTCTTCTATCACTAAATGCCTGACGTAAGTAGCTACTGATAATCCGAGTATATCAGCCTTAGCTTTCACGAACTGTAGTAACTCGGTGGGTAAAGTCACTTTGACTTGGACTGACGGTAGATTTTTGGTAGATGCAGTAGTGGTAGACATATTAGCTAGCATTTTAATCCATAATTAGTGAATTATCAAGGACTTTTCAAGTACTTAAAAGTCACAGTCGCGTTAAAAATTGAACCTACTTCAATCCTAACTAGACTACCAATTGGAATAACGCTACACTTAGTACTAGTAGTATCACTCGAGTTTTGTTCGAATAGAGTGTTTATGCCCGAACTATTTGATCCTGCCCTAGCTAAAACCCTTAAGAAAGACAAGCGCTTTCTGGAGTCAACTAAGTTGCCGATCCTCACTGTTTCTGGCACCTATCAAGAAGATCTAAAAAGAATGCATGGCCTGCCAAACAGCGATTCTATTCAGGACATCGTTTTTTCGCGGGCGCACTACTCCATGGCGGTTGGGGTTGCCTGCGAGGCTTGGGATGACAAACAAGATCCAAAAAAAGCCTGGGTGGCCGACCCTACCAACTATGTTTCAGCCGATGATTGGTTTTCCGTCAAGTTAACCGACAAAGTAGGCAAAACGATTGCCCGCTATCCATTCTTAAAAACTCTCAAAGATTTAATCGATCGCTTTGGCAGACAAAAGTTGCCCATTTTAAATAGCATTACCGAGCCCCTGCTTTACTTAACAGAACATATTGATCGTCCGATTTTATCGCTGCACATTGCCACCGGCAACATCTTGGTAGGACAAGGTAAAACAGTCCTACAAGTCATTACCGACCCTCATGTTCGTTACGACTACGTGACTTATGCCGATAAACCCAATCTCTATTACTGCGTATTTGATGAAAATACTAAGCTGGAACTCTTGGAAAAAGCTGCTCTTCAACAGAAAAAACTAGATGCCACCAGAATTTTTGTGACTGGTTCGCCAGTTGATCCTCGCATCGTAGCTTGTAGAAATAAAAAGCAACCCTGGCGTTCTGGAGTTTTGAAATTAGTTATCACCACTGGTGGCTTAGGTACAAATAAAACAGAGATCGAACAACTGCTCCAACAATTTTTACCGGAATTAAGAAAACAAAAGCCAGCGGTGAAGTTGGTCGTTTACGCTGGCACCCATCGTGATATTGCGGAAATGGTTAGGGAAATGGCTAAAAAATACCGAGTAGCGATCGGCGAAGGGAGCGATCGTTCTTCCAAGCTGCGGCTACTCTACCACCCCCAGATTGTGGATGCCAACGAACTGTTGATTAAGTACGCATTTCCTTGGGCGCATGGTTTTATTACCAAACCTTCTGGAGATATGACTTATGACGCAGTCGCGGCGGGCTGCTTTGTATTAACCCTCCAAGAATGGGGTGAGTGGGAACATCGGATTAGGGAAATATTTGAACAACAAGATATCAGCCGCCGCGCCACAATTGCACAAATTCTGACTCAACTGGCGGTGTTGCAGTCCGCTCAAGGCAAAGCACAGTCATGGATTGAAAGAGCGATGCACAATGCCCTCCGAATTGATCGGTTATATCTTAACGGCACCAAAAATATTGTGGCTGCTTACAAGCAGGTCAATAAACTCAACGTCAACAGATAAACCAAGTAGATGAATCCGATCGGGAAAGTTTTCGACAAGCAATTGCCCCTCCTATCGACAAGCCGACCAGTAATTGTAAACAGTCTTTAAGCTACGGAAAATTAGGAAGTTACTTTAACTTTTTGGCCTGAACGTGCACGGTGTGCTTGCGGCAGATAGCGCAGTACTTGTTGAGCGGAAAAGTTGTTTCACCAGTGGTTTGTTTTTTCAGCTGCTCGTTGTTTTTGTTAAACTCCGTTAAGTAGCCAAAGTTGCCACAAGTTTTGCATTTCAACCCCACAATTTGTCGTGGTCCTTTTTTTGCTTTTGCCATATGTTCTTTCAAAAAATTGATTTCAAGAGGCGTAGTATAACTCAAATCTCAAATTTTAGCCAGTAAACGCGCTTTCTTGTGATACTTGTTCCTTAACTTTCCGCGGCCTGCCTACCCGGCGTCGGGGTGATCCACTTGCTCCATTTTGCGCATCTTCTCCATTTTCTTCATTCTTGCTGTACCTGGAAATGAGCCTCTCGATCATGAACTCATAAATTTCTTCAGGGCTGTGAAAAGTGTGTTGTTCATTTAATCTATCTTTAGCTTTTTGACCATTGTCCTTCTTTACATAAATTACTATAGGATATAAATCTCTGAATATTGCGATAGTTAAACCTTTCAATGATCTCCCAGTTATGCCCAGGTCACTCAATAATTGGGGATTTGCATCAAAAATCAGCGCACCCAAGTTTTTGGGAACAGCTGCTGGTATTTTTACCTCTTTTAGTCGCAAGTCATCACGAAAAGGAAATTCCCATACCAAAAGGTCTTTATTACGTTCGTCTGCACGATATCCATTCCTATCTGCACTATTATTAATGTGGTAATAGGCTAGTTCATTCATATCGCATTCTATTTTTTTGCAAATTTTCGATCATCACCTCAATGAGCCACCTTAGGGACTCGAACCCTAGACCTACGGTTTACAAAACCGTTGCTCTACCAGCTGAGCTAAGGTGGCTTTACCCATGTATTGTACCACCTGGACTCTTTATCCCAGGCATAAATCAATAGCAAAATCTTAACCCCAACGCGTCGGGTGCATGATTTTATCTATCTTCTCAACTACCTTAATCACATCGGTCATTCTTGAAAATTTGAATCGTTGACCATTGCATTCTACTTCAAAAGGGGAAAATCTTTCATTTTGCATCGCATGTAAGAATTGAATATAGTCAAAGGGAAGACCGTGTTCTCTTGCAACTCGATTTACTTCTAAAATCCTGGAGTGATTAAGAATACAAGACACCACTGGGTAAATTTCTCTCCAATCTTCAGCATTGCCAATCTCCGTCCATCCGGATTGATTATTTCGACCGTTTCTTGAAAAGAATGGTCGGTTTTCAAAATTTGTAATCATACTTTTCCATTTCTCCACTAAAAAAGTGCCAGGTAAAGGATTCGAACCTCTGAAGGCGTAAGCCAGCAGATTTACAGTCTGCCCCCGTTGACCGCTTGGGTAACCTGGCACCTTTGGACTGGTAATAAATTATCAGCCCGAATTTATATTGTACTACATCAAGCACAAAAACCCATATCAGCGGAGCAAATGCACTCTACAATCAATCTTAACAACAAACAAAACGCTTGAACTAAACTAGTCGGCAAACAAAACCGCTGATCATTCGGGTCTAACTTGTGTTGCAGCATCATCTTCTTCTGGAACAGCTGCCTGGGAGTCGAACCCGAGACCACCCCCCCCGCTCCGCGGGGGACGCTCAGTCGCTACTGAGCTACGATCAACCAATCAATTCCGGGAGCCTTCGTCGGGAGTCGGACCCGAGACCTTCCCGCCAAGGCGGGACGCTCTGTCGCTACTGAGCTACGATCAACCAATCAATTCCGGGAGCCTTCGTCGGGAGTCG
>CAZKSJ010000040.1:0-1877 GCA_964555515.1 uncultured Pseudomonadales bacterium | reverse complement strand
GTCGCTACTGAGCTACGATCAACCAATCAATTCCGGGAGCCTTCGTCGGGAGTCGGACCCGAGACCTCTTTCTTACCAAGAAAGCGCTCTGCCACCTGAGCTACGAAGGCAAATTTTTATTAAACACGCCCCAAACCTGTATTCTTTCACAAGTTCCACTAAACAAATCCCCTTGAAAGTGATTGTTTAACCTCCGAATGTGAGAGACGCAATTCCCCGCAAATAAAAGGTGGGTAAGAAGCTAAGTGCACCACGGCGCACTCAGACAATCTATCGCCCGTCTACGAGGTGTTCAGGAAAACATCTGCATCTCTCACACCCGATTGTTAACGATCTTGTTGAGCCCATTATATCACCGATGATGAGCACTCAAATCACCTTCAAACGGCCAATTTTATTTATGGTGAAGCATTAAGCGGAAGCAATCTCCTCCAACCAAGCTGGAACTTTCGATCCATACTTCTCAAACTTCATGACAAATTCTAAGTAAGCTCTAAAGTAATTCTCCGGATCACCAGTCGTTAACCAATCACCCTTTGTTTTTTCAACCAAGACTGTGCCAGACTCGGCAATTTTCGTAATGGCGTCAACTGTCCACAACTCACCATCCTTACCTGTGTACTTCGGCACCAGATGATCAAAAATAGATGGCTTCAACAAGTAGCGACCATAAGAAGCCAGTGTGGATGGGGCTTGACCGACTTCAGGCTTCTCAACTATGTTATCCAGCTGATTATCTGTGCCATTTTTAAAAGAAATAATGCCATACTTATCAACTACTTCTGGGCTCACTTCTTGAGCCATAATAATGCCATCTGCGTCTGGACGAGTGGCATATAGATCAATTAATGCTTTGGCGTCACCCTGCTCACCAAAAACCACGTCGTCACTGTACATCACTAAAAATGCTTCTTCGCCCTCGACAAATTTTTGCGCCGAAGCAACTGGAGAACCATTGCCATAAGGCAAGCTCGGATCCTGAGTGATGATGGTAATTTTTGGAAAGTCCAACACTCGTTGTACAGGCTCGTAACGATCCAACTTACCTTGCGACTCGAGCTGCTTCTTGATCCGAATTACACTATTATGAAAGTAATCCTCATAGATTGGCTTACCCTCTGGCGTGGCCACAATGATAATTTCTTGAATCCCTGCCTGCGTACACTCCTCCACCATAAACTGCATGACTGGTTTGTTACCCAAGGGCAACATCGCTTTAGGAATAGTCTTGGTAATCGGCAAATACCTGCTGGCAAACCCAGCATCGGTAATAATGGCTTTACGAACAATACCCTCTGTCATTTGCCTCCTGTCATGTATGATGAATAATATTCAGCATTATTTTCTACGCACCGAAATAGTATACCGCATTCAAAAATTGATCTATACTGACTTAACTCAGCTGTGGTAAATCAAATTACTATATGTTGGTTCATCAAACACAACATCACTATTCTAATATTAAAACAATTCTCCTCTTTATGAGTTTAATCGGTGTTTTATTTTACACTGCTAAACCTATGGTATCGCAGTTAGGTTTAATCCAAGAGCAACAACCTAATGCTCAAGATCAGGAACCTGGCACTCAAGATATTCGCAGTCAAGCGACGACAAATCAGGAGCCAATTTTTGTTCTAGCCAACTTAACCTATCAAGATGACAAAATTATTTTGGAAAGCGTAGAAAAATTTGAAGGAATGAATTTACCACTTATCACTCAACCTAACCCAGAACTTATTCTAGATCAGATAGTTGGAGAAGAGATTGTCGACTCCATTCCTCTTAATTTTACAATTTACTATGATGGTGATAGGTCTGGGGGTCAACTTAAGGATAGTCTGACGATTGCTTTTAAGGTGTGGCCGAAAGCTCAACTG
>CAZKSJ010000039.1:0-6815 GCA_964555515.1 uncultured Pseudomonadales bacterium | reverse complement strand
CACGCTCATACTCTCTACCATCTTCACCTACAACTGTGAAGGAGCGGGCAGGGCCGGTTCGGTCTGCCCTTGTATTAATACTTCCATAACGACTAGTGGCAGTATAACTTCTGTTTTCATCATAGGCACGCACATAGATCCTCTTGTTGCCCTCATTGCCAAGGTCAATGCTGCACGAATAGTTTTCACTTTTACTATCAAATGCACCATCACTTGCCACACACTCATGCCAAGATCCTAGAGGATCATTATCAAAGCTCCACTGTACTCCACCAATTGTACTGATTGATAAAGGAGCGCTCACTGAACCAGTCATAGTAGCAGTACTGACATTAGTATTCCCAGCTACTCCACTGGTAGTGATCGTGTGGGGGAAGTTGAGGATGATCCAGACGGAACCGGAGCGAGAGCCATTGTATGTGGTCCAGTCGGTGCCAAATAAAAAGTCTGGCTTGCCATCGCCATTAATATCTCCTGGGGGATTGTGCAGTTGCGTAACACAGCATGAATCACCAAGCCACTTAATTTGGTGATTGCTATCATCTGAAATATCGACACTTTGATTAGTTCCTGTAAGGGATTGAAATAATGAATTGCTTACTAAGTAAGTTGTGCCAATACCAGTAGTATTGGACAAAATGTAATCTGCAAGTCCAACTCCTGTGTAGTCACCCAAAGAAACAACACGAGAAATATTGGGAAGGATTGCAGTGTAGGTAGAACCTAATGCCATATCAAGCAATACTCCCCGATCTTCCCAATGGCTTTGTAGTAGTGTGTCGCTGTAAAAATAGGAATTACTTCCTGCACCCATAAAAAGTGAATCTGGTTTATTACCAATGTCATTGGGGTCACTTATTATCTGTTTGGGATGGCCAACACTAACTGCAGTCGGACCAATAATCATGTTGGAATAGTTGTTGGTATCTGATAGATCAAGTGTGTGCCCCAAACCAACGGGTATCAAACTTGAGGGAATCAAATATGCTGTTCCAGGACGATCTCTTAAGGGGTTATTTAACCAATAACCCCCAACAATGAGAAAGAATTCTTGGTCAGATCTTCCAGACATCAAAGAACCAGTCATGAGCCCTATTCCATATAAGCCCGCCAAACCACTATCTATCCTCACGCGATAATTATTTTCATCACTCATTTCTAATATATTGCCAATTGAGGATTGGTTGATGAGGTTGTTGGGAATAATGTAAAGCGACCCACCATTTGAGGCGACATAATCTGTGCCATGTGCAAAAATTAATAGATCGGCTTTGTTATCAAAGTCCAAATCAGAAATAAATAAATTAACATCCCCTTCTGAGAAATAATCTTCATTGTTTACGCCCCTAATTACATATGAATACATTGAGTTATTTGATGCGGAAAAAGATGTTCCTATGGGAAGACTGTTAAGTTTAGTGTTATTGATGATATAAACTTCTCCATTATTTGTTTTGCCAGGACTATCGGCGTAACCATTACCTAGGATGGCATCAACTCTGCCATCATTGTCTATGTCTGCAAAATTCAGATTGCCCACACCAGTAATTTTAAATAAATATTGAGAAGGATCTGCTAGTGAAAGGCTTGTGTCATTTTCAATTGCATTCATCACGGTTTGATCGGAAAAAATATATAGCGCCCATTCAATATGAGAAAACACAATTAAATCATCCCTTCCATTATTGTTAATATCAGCCATTCGCAAGTATGGATAACCTATTCTTTGATTAGCATAAGCTCCGTCAATTCTTAAATTATATTGAGTAGTGAGGTCATAAGTAGCAGCCAAGGCAACTGGTGATGTAAATACACCACAAAAACCTATCGCCAGAAACCACATCAATAAATACACCAGTTTTTTCATGGATGAATCAGTATACGAAATTATCTCTGGATGGTGCAAGACGAATTGTGGTGGATTCAGAGAGCGGAGTGCAAATTTTCACAAGAAATTTAGAACAACTCGAATTTCTCCAGCAGCTTTTGATTACCTTCAATCTGATAGCGAAGCAGTTCGGAGTAAATGCCTTCTTTTTTGGCTAATGATTGCGGATCGCCTTGGTCCACAATTTTACCGTCATCGATGACCAGAATTCGGTCTGCATTCTGAATCGTGGAAAAACGATGAGCAATCACAATCACCAGCCTATTCTTCATTAAATTCTCCAGGGCGTCTTGAACTAGCTTTTCACTCTTGGCGTCAAGAGAGCTGGTGGCCTCGTCTAAAATTAGGATTGGCGCGTCTGCCAGAATGGCACGGGCAATCTGAATGCGTTGTTTTTGGCCACCAGATAATTTGATGCCGCGTTCGCCAATTTCCTGATGGATGCCCTTGGACATTTTAGAAACAAAGTCATAGGCATGAGCTTTTTTGAGGGCAGCAATAATTTCACTTTCTGAAGCAGACTGTTTGCCATAACAAACATTGTCTTTAATGGTAGTGGAGAATAATTCACTATCCTGAAAAACTAGCGATATAGCAGACCTGATTTGTTGATGGGATAAATTTGAGTAAGCTTGATCATTCAAATAAATATCGCCAGAAGTAGGATTATAGAAACGTAAGATTAAATTGGCGATGGTGGTCTTGCCAGCGCCGCTGTGGCCGACCAACGCCACCATTTGATTTTTCCCAATCTGAAATGACACGTCATTAAGAATGCTTTGGCTATCTTCGTACTTGAAGGATACATTTTTGAACTCAATTGTCGGGTTTTTAGGAGTTTTTACTCTTTTTAAAGCTGGGAAACTCTCGCCTGATTCAAGCTCGATGATTTTGAAGTATTCCTTACTACCAGTTTCTGCTCTCTTAATTCTTTCGATGACAAAGCTCATTGAGAACAATGGTCGGCGCAGTTGATTCAGGAGTTGGATGATGAGCACTAACTCGCCAAAACTCATCACCGCTGAAAAAGTTTGGCGGAAAAGAATCACAAATATTACAATGATGATTACTTCTAGACCAGTATTTCTTAAAAAATTAATGATGTGATAGGTGGTGGATTGTTGATCATAGATGGCCACGCTTTTACCTAACTGATCAGACACATATCTGAACTCACTCTGTTGGCGGTTGAAGCTACGCACTAGTTTAATGTTGCTGATCACTTCTTGAATCCTACCTCTAGTTATATCTTCAATCTTAGTGCGCTTGAGTTCAAACTTACCCCACTTTTGAGTAGAGTAATAACTTAAGATTAGGAAAATGGGGAAGGTGATAAAAGCCAAGGCGGCGATGAGTAAATTGTAGTAAGCCATGACGGCAAGGGTGAAAACAGTCTGAATCAAAGCGGGCACGATAAAGTTACTTAAAGCACCCAAAAAATCTTGTAGAGAAATAATGCCACGTGATAATTGATTGACAATTTTACCTGAAATCTGTGAGTCAAAGTATTTTTGCGGGAGGGTAAAAATTTTACTGTAAAACTTTTCAGTTAGGTAGCGGCCAATTCTGCCTGAGGTATAGTCACCAAGACGCATGCTTAAGCCATCCAGCAAAGTGCTGATGACACCAACAGCAAACATCAAGATTAGCAACTGATAAGCTTGACCAATGTTGCCGTCCCCGCTTACCAATTGTTGTTCGGCTTGGTCAATAACTTGCTTGAAAAGAATTGGACTAATAATTTGCAGTACTGCGGAAATTAAGATTAATGAACTCAATAGCCAAATTAATTTATGGTAAGGTTTGCAGATGCTAATAATTTTGAAAATGTGGGTCATAACTACTCACCAAAAATTTGGTCAAAATTTAACACTTTTTGCAGCCAACGACAGATCCCAGACAGGATAAGGTGTGGCACCAAACCGAAATTTATACTCTTCATCACCTCTTAAAAAATCATATTTAGAGCGACCTTGACGGATGGCTTCTTGCAAAGTGTAAGCAGTCAGCAAATTGCCGGTACTTAATTCTTTAAATTGCTGTGGATCAAAGCCCGAATTGTAAAGCAAGTACTGATTATTGTAGTCAAACACCAACATGCTCGCCGCTCGTTGATTTTGGATTATTAAAAAGTAGAGCTTCAACCAACCTTGGGCGGCCATGGCTGGGATGAGTTGACGAAAAAATTGCAGATGATGGTCATCCCAGAAATCTTCTTTTTCTGCAGATGATAATTTGTGCAGGCGAATAAAGTCGCCAGTGGCTTGTGTAGCGGCGGCTGGATCGGTAATTAACTCAAACTCATATTCAGTTTCTTCTAGTCTTCTCCATTTACGTTTAATTTCATGGCGCTGTTTGCGCTTAAGGGAATTTAGGTAATCTTCCCAGCTATCTGGTAAATCAATCGCCGGTGAAACATCTTGTTGGGTTTGTTTTAATTCAGGAAATAAATGTTTCATCCACGCAATGGTTGGAGATTTTTCTGGTAAGCTGCACAAGTACAGTTTGTCCCAAAATAAATGGGCTTGCAGTTGTTGCGAAAGCGCGACATGCGCCTCATGTTCATAATCTCGATCAATTATTAGATCTAAGTAATCTGAGACGTTGACGCACCCAACAAAGGCCAATTCTTTCTGGTCATTTTCTTCATGCACAAACCAAGGCGCCACCCCCACCAATTGATTATTTTTGTTTTCATCGCGGAGGGTGACGACTTGTAATTTTCCATTCCCCAAAGATTCCCACCAGATTTTTAAAAATTGTGGTGATTGGAAAATATAATTGGTTGATGACTGATCCAGCAAGGTCAGCCATTCATCTGCCAATATTTCAAAACAAGCTGGGTCTTCAAAAATTTCCACTTTGAGCATGAATTCTTTATTTTCTTAATTGATGAAATTTTCCATACTTTTTGTAATCGGGCAATCCATTATACTAGCATCATCACTCGATTACATCATAAGACAGGAAAAATAATGTCCTCTAAACAGATCATTTCTATTACTACCAAAACTGGTGATGCCGGTCAGTCTGGATTAATTTCTGGGGAGAGATTGCCAAAAGACGAGCTAGTCTTTGAAGTCATCGGCACTTTAGATGAGCTTAATTCTTGGTTAGGTTTGGTAGTGGCGAAAATGCCGCTGAAAAATCAACGGCGGGTGTTGATTGGCGCCCAGCGGCAGTTATTTATCATTAGTGGAGTGATTGCTGGTTCTACACAAGTGAAGTTTCAAGCGGCTCACTTAAAAACACTCGAGACTCAAACCGATGCTCTCCACCGTCAGCTCAGCGATGATTGGCATACCAAATTTGTCTATCCCGGCGGCACAGTTTTGGGCGGTGAATTAGATATTGCGCGCACCGTCTGCCGGCGCGCCGAGCGTCGGCTAGTCAATTATCGCCGACAGGTTAATTTTCCAGCGGCAATTTTGAAGTACCTCAATCGGCTGTCAGACTATCTTTATATGTTGCGTTGTTACGTTAATGATCAGGTGGATCACCAGGAGCATTACTTTGAGGTGAAGAAATGAGTTCTGATACGAAGTTATTGGAAGTCATCTATTAATCAGATTCAGAATCCACACCGCAAGTTTATCAAAAAGTGATTGGTTAGTTGTTTCAGTAACTTTTAGGTTGGTGGGGGGTGTTGGGGTATTTTCAGGATTAATCGTTGGTGCTGGAGCTAGATCATCAATATTTTCGCTTGCTTCGACTTGGACAGTTGCTTTGGTAGTAGCTTGAGCTATTTCTGTAGCCTCACCAAGCACTTGTGAAGTGGTTGTCGACTGGGCAGTGGGAGTGTGACCAACACTAATCAACACATCCTTCACCACCGCATAGTTATGGTAGTCATCAGCAGCTTCCACGGTTAAGTAGTAGGTACCTGTGGAGAGAGCTTCAGTTAAGTTAATCCCCCACTCTGAGTTGATGTTGGTGTCTGTGTTTCTGTAGACAACTTGAGTTCTCTCTTTCAATCCTAGAGTGTTGGTTGATTCTTTATCGATCATGAGTGTAATATGTGATCCAACTGAAGCTAATCCATAGATCGTAGGAGTAGTGTTGGAGATAACTAGAGGCTTAGTAGTATTGGTGAAAAGCTCTGGATTCTCAGTTGAGTAAGTCAGGTTAGTTCTATTACCTATCTTTATAATAGAGAGTGGATAGTACTTACCCTCAGTCTTCCCTACTGATCCTGAATGAGTTCCTACCAAAAAGCGAGCAGTACCAATAGTGGTTTGGTTACCTGCTTCATCTCTAGCTACTACTTCCCATGTATGTAGACCAGTGTTGAGAAATTTACTATCTCCTTTACCATAGGTACAGATACGATCAACATCCTCAATCTTAGTGAAGCCTTCCCACTTAATCCATTTATCATTTGACTCTTTAATAGTTACACCTGATGATTCAACTCTAGTATTACCTTCATCTCCATTGGGAGGAGGAGAAGCTTTGAGACTAGTTAAGTAATCACTATCATCTACTTTCACAGAGTACTCTTTGACTCCACTCCCAGTATCACCAGCAGTACTGAAGCAGAACATGGGATGATGGTTATATCCCACCACCTCTTGATTTAGCAAAGACTGCTGCTTAAACTCACGTTCATACTCTCTACCGTCTTCGCCTACAACTGTGAAGGATTTTGAAGGAGGAGTGGTGTCAATGTCAGTGGCACCCGCAGCAATCGTGAAAGCATAACTAGTTTCATTACCACTACTAGTGACATTACCCTCACTATCTGTCGCTCTAAAATACGCTGTATGATTGCCGCTAGTTAGAGGAGTAGTCACTGTACAGCTAAATGCTTCCTCACTTTCATCACCAAATAAGCCGTCATTGGCGGCACATGTTGTCCATTCTCCGTCAGTGCCATCAACTTGAAATTCAACACTACTTACAGTACTCATGGCGTCTGTAACGGTAC
>CAZKSJ010000038.1:6437-8144 GCA_964555515.1 uncultured Pseudomonadales bacterium | reverse complement strand
GAATTTTCTACCCCTACAATTTGTGTTTTTGGCAAAAATTGTAAATTTATACCAAGGATGTCTTCAATCTCTGTAGTAATTTCTTCAAATACCGCCAACTCAATGGCACTGCGCCCTTGATTTAAAACAATACCAGATGTGCCTGGTTTTTTGGTGATGTACGGGCTGAGGGTGTGTGAACTAATCTCGATGGGATCAAACGAAAATTCCGGACAAATCACTTCCAAAACATAATCTTTGCTAGAGGTAAATCGCAGTTGCAGGATGGACTCGCCATCGCCACCACTCACCGCCACACTATTGACGCGCTCATTACACTCCGCTACCGCTGTTCTACCTTGTTGATTAAGAGTCACCACCGTGCGCTTAAATTCTTTGACACCCTGGTATAAAAAGTACTCACGCACCAACAAAAAACTTGAGATAATCACCACCAGGAGGAGGGCAGACAACATCAAAAAAGAAGAGATAAATCTCATACCTTTTCAGTATAAACACATTTCTCTGGCTACTCAAGAGAGAATTAGGGGGTGTTAGCGCAAATCGAGAACGCCCCCTTTCTGCAAAATAGAAACGTCCCCTTTTTGAGCAATTTTTGGATCCGCGATTAGATCTTGACAGGTATAAGTTGATAATATGTGTAAGTGATAATAGATATAAATGATTAAGCGATCCATTATTGTCGAGACCGGAATTGACACAAACTGGCCACAAAAAATCCTCGTGTTAAAGAGGACTTTCTGCTCCAGCTCTCGCGTCATGCACGAGCTCTGACCTAAGTGACTGTAATCTATCACAGTTGTGCGAATTGATCAACACTTCCGGTAAGCTACCAACTGCGTTTTTAATAATAAGCCGTGTGGAGGCGACGGGCAACGATCCCGTGAGCTGGAGTTCTTAGGTCTAGCTTCGTACCATACGACGCCCCAGAAACGGCTACGAACATCATAGTTGATCAAGCTTGCATGAAGTGTAGAATTGATCTTAATTGATCACAAAAAAAGTTAGCATTGGACACTCAAATAGATCACAAAAAATCCCGCTGTAAAGCGGGATTTGATGTTGGTCTCGCTAGTGTTTCATAACGACCACATCTGATGGATCTTATTCTATCAAAATATCGCCGATTGTTAATACTCAGTTCAATTTTGGTGGACCCGACGGGAGTTTACGATTCGCTTCGCTCACATGCACTAGGCATGCGCTACGCACTTGCCGTCGGAACCCGTAGACCAAATTTATCAGATGAAGTCTTACACCGGTACGGGCCCAGCAAGCGAATGATAACAGCTCAACCTTACACCAACTGTAGAATCGGCGTTAGTGCACCATGAAATTAATAAAAAATAAAAAAATGGGACAAAAAATCCCTTAGATAATCAACCCCACGTACCAACTGAAGATTTCGTTGCCCCAGATTAAAGCGATCAAAGTACCCAAGATCAAAAACGGTCCAAACGGCACGGCTTGTTTCATCTTGGCTTTTTTGGCAAACAACAAGCCAACACCTACCACGCCGCCAATGATGAACGCCGAGAACAGCCAAACCATGGAGGCTGGCCAGCCCAGCAACAACCCGAGTGGCGCTGCCAGTTTGACGTCACCAAAACCCATACCTCTACCCCGCGTGATCAGCCAAATTCCAAAGAAAAAAGCGGTTGCGCTCACCATCGTCAAGACGGCCAACCAAAAATCCTGCACTTGCAT
>CAZKSJ010000038.1:0-6337 GCA_964555515.1 uncultured Pseudomonadales bacterium | reverse complement strand
CTGCCCATGGCTTGCGCCAACTTCATCAGCGTATCAATTGTAGTATTTCTGGATCCTGATTCAATCTTGGTGATGGTGGTGCGGGGCACTTCGGAGAGTTCTGCCAATTTAGCTTGAGTCAATCCCAACCGCTTTCTTTTAGCGACAACGTCCATCATTAGCTGCATGTATTTTTTTTCCCGCTCAATAAAATCTCTCTCTTCCTGAGTCAGATCTTTCATGAGCTCGCTAAGAGGGATGTAAGGTAAATTTTTATTCATATATTTTTCCAATATGTTTTAAGTCTGTACAACGCTTTCAAAAGTTCATACTTTGGCGTTTGTTGTGTCTTTTTGGCAAAGACAGACAATATCACGATTTGCGCACCCATTAAATAGGCATATACTGCTCTCCATTGCCCTTTGTGCTTGATTCTAATTTCAAAAAGTTGTTTATAACCAGTCAGCTTTTTGGCATATGGCTCTTCCAAGTAGCCATCAATCTCCAATTGATCAAAAGCTGCTTCAAACTTTAATCTCACTGCCTTCGAACACTTTCTCAACTCTTTCTCAGCCCTCTTGTCAACAACCACCTCTTTTCGTCTAAATAGCATTGTGCCATATATGTCACTATTGTCAATAACATTTGAAAAACCAGTCATGTCCCGTACTATAACGCCAGCACCTGACATGAAGTGTAGAACCAGAAGGAATTTTTGAATAATTTTATTCAGTCAATTTTTCAAAAACCGTGCGCCTAGGGTTTGTTTAATCAGCGCCTGATAGGGTACATTGACCTTATTTGCCTCAGCTTTAATCCGGTCAATCAAGTGTACTCTCTGTACTCTCACACTTTAACTTTTGCCCAACTTCTTCACCATCCGGTCAAAGTCTGACTCAATTGGCTGGGTTTTGTTGAACTTTTTGTATTCGGCAAGTGCTTTGTTATCTGCGCTATCTTTGGAAATATTGCCTTTACCATCCAAAATCCTGTACTCGTTAAACGTCAAAAATTTATTCACACTCTTGGCGAACTCTTTCATATTGAACGTCTGTCGATTTTCAATCAAATTTTCAATGTAATCAAAAAAGCTAGTCACCGTTCTTTCTAGCTTTTTAATTTGGTCTTCTGATAAATAGTTTTTGGCTACTATCACATCAGAAGATAAAATTCTGCCAGACGGAGCATGTTTCCAGGTAGTCAGACCCATGTGCGGTTGATGATGATCTGCTTTCTCCTCAATAAGTTCAGCGGCGGTACGAGCGGAGATTGCGTAATGAAATTTATTTTGGACTGTAGCAAAAAAGTCTTTAGTCGTTTGAGATTTCGGGTCGTAATCAATACTGCATTCCGCAAAAATATCTGTGATTTGTTGATAAATTCGTCTTTCACTAGCTCGAATAGATCGAACTCTTTCCAGCAGTTCTCGGAAGTAATCTTGAGTAAAAACTTTTTCCCCTTGTTTGAGTCTATCGTCATTCAAAACAAAACCTTTAATGATGTACTCACGAAGCACTTGGGTAGCCCAAATACGAAACTGGGTAGCCCTCTGTGAATTCACCCTATAACCAACAGCAATAATTGCATCGAGGTTGTAAAATTTAGTTAAATATTTTTTTCCGTCTGGGGCAGTTACTCGAATTTTTCGAATAACTGAATTTTCTGATAATTCAACATTTTTAAATATTTCCTTTAAATGATAGTTAATTGTGTGGGTCTCTACTCCAAACAATTTTGCCATCATTTTTTGCGACAACCAAAGAGTCTCGTCCTTAATAAAGACATCCAATCTAACATCTCCGCTAGGTGATGTGTACAAAATAAATTCTGCAGTTTGGGTTAAATCATTTTTCATTTTATTTTTCTTCATTAACCATTGCTGTTTGCCTATCATTGCTTTCTATTGTAAACCAACATCCTTAAGCCAACTGTAGAGCTGGTAACTAATTGGAAAGGGGGCAAATATATTTGTGAATTTTCTGGGCAGAGAAGGGGCTCGGGCACGCTCCTATGAACTTGACTTCACTAAACTACATTTGTGCCATTAGTGTAAAAAAATCACTCTAGAATACAAAAAACTCCGCCCGAAAGCGAAGTTTCTGTCCTAAACTCCTGCTAAATGCAGATAAGTTTGAGTAAGATTGTCCAAATCATATCAAACTAGTTGTAGTTTATCAATAATTAAACTAGAGAAAAGTTATTACCTAATTTTTAAGTGTGGAGGCGACGAGAATTGAACTCGCGAGTTTAGGATCTTACTCTTTACTCTGCAGCCAGCAGCGCCCCCACTTACCTGAATAATAACTGACCAACCTTACATAAACTGTAGAGTAGATAGCTGATTAGAAAGGGGGGAAATATAGTTTACATTTGGGGGGCAAAATGTTCACTATATGTGCGGGGTTGGCGGAGGCGAGGACGCAGAAAAATTAACTGTCGACCTTGAAATATTTTAATGATTTTACTCACCGGCACTGGCTGACATACAAAAACCCCCTGACAAGCAGGGGGTTTTAAGATTCAACTAATTATTGCTATGGTAGACAGTAAAATGGGATAGTGCCTGTTGCAGTTGGGCATGCATCCAGCGGATAATCGCTGGTGGCAGTTGGAGCCTCATCTACACATCTCTGTCTAGCTGTTTCCTGAAATGCGGAAGACTGAGGTTGAAAACATATGTACATTTCAGAATTCTGATCATTAGTTCTTTTGTAGATCCATAAACCTCTGGCTGGACTTGCATCTCCAACCCTGTCAATGAATGACTGCTTCAACTCATTGGAACCGACACTACAAGTAGATCCATTAGTATTACCTCCACCAGGGCCAAGTCTATCTAGGACAGTGCAGTTTGCGTCTGCAACAGGCATATCCGTACCACCCCCACCATTAACGGTCCAAATTACACCTCCACCTGTACCACCATTGGATATTTGCAGCCATCCAATTGGTCCTGTATCAAATGTAAGAGCATTCTCTGATGAATCCCAAGGAAAATGACCTTGAAAGGCATTAAATCGCTCGATAGCATTGAGAACCTGCTCAGCATCAGATTGTGATCCAGTATCTCTTCCTCTATTAATCTGCTCCAAGGGGTTAATGGCAGATAGCACCGCCACCGCCAAAATACCCAAGATTGCGATGACGATCAAGAGCTCGATCATCGTAAAACCTTTGTTTCCTCGCAGGGCAGAAATCCTGTGATACAAGTGCGAGATTTGTTTCATAATTTTCCTTTATACTTTTTAACTTATTTCCTTTGTACGATCACGCTTGGTACAACTTTCACTACTTTACACATATTCGCAGGTGCTGTGCAAGGGTCAATTTGTCTCATTTTCTCAAGAAACAACCTCCTAATATCTCAAATTCGCTCACACTCGCTTAAAACTGGCTCGTCAAGTTGTAGATTGGCATGATGATCGCAATCACCATCGCGCCCACACCAATACCTAAGACAATCATAATTAACGGCTCAATGGCGGTAGTCAGGTTCTTCACGGCCTGCTCGCTTTCTTGTTCAAAGTAGGCCGCCAGCTTGCCCAACACCTCATCCAACTTACCTGTTTCCTCACCCACAGACATCATCTGATGCAAAATTGGCGGAAACTCTTCGTACCGTGATAAGGCCTTAGAAATAGGTACACCTTTTTCTACATGGGCAGACACGTCTTGCAAAGCCTCTTTGTAAATGAGGTTATCCATGCCGTCTGTCACAATCTCTAGCGCCTGCAAAACAGAGATACCGGCGCCAAGTAATAAAGAAAGTGTGCGGGCAAACTCGGTGAGGGCAATCTTTTTTAATAGATCTCCTAAAATAGGAATCTTCATAACAGAAGCATCCACGATTAACTTGCCATCGTGGGTTTTTACCCACTTGCGAAAGGCAACTGTCCCCACCGCGCCCAACAGCAAAATGAGCCACCAAAACTGCACCATAAAATTGGAGATGGCCACCAAGACTTTGGTGGCCATCGGCAGCTCGGCACCAAAATCATCATACATCGCGGTCAATTGTGGAATTACAAAGATCATCATGATAAATGCCACCGCGATCATGGCAATGATGACAATGATGGGATAGATCATGGCGCCCTTAGTTTTAGAACGAAAGGCTTTGGTTTTCTCCATGTTATCGGCCAAGCGGTTGAGAATGTCATCCAACACACCGCCTACTTCGCCGGCTTTGACGAGTTGAATATAAGTAGAATTGAAAACAGTGGGATGCTTGGAAAGTGCTTTCGCAAAAGTGTCACCGCCTTCAATATCCTGCAGAATCTGCGCGACTAAGCGCGACATTTCTGATTTACTTTGCTGCACTAAAATAGAGAGGGCAGAGGCGAGCGGCAAACCGGCCGAAATCATCGTGGCTAGCTGCCTGGTAAAACCAACCACATCGCCAAACTTGATGCCAAAAAAGGCGGCGGTTACAAAGGCAAAGCTACCTTCGGTCAACGGCTTGATATCGATCACCAGCAAATGTCTCGTATTAAGCTCCACCGCCGCCTGCTTAATGTTGCGGGCTTCTACCTTGCCTTTGACTGATTCACCGTATTCATTTTTAGCGGTGTAACGGAAATATGGCATAAAGTGACCTTTGTATTATTTTGCGCCTATCTTGCAGTACATCTGCTTTTCTCCTATGCTTTACCCAACAACCGCCGCATTTCTGCTGGCCGGAACGCCTGCGCCATCGCTATGTCTGGTGTAATCGCGTTGCGTTGAACTAGTTGTTGCAAATGATTTTCAAACATCATCATGCCTGATTCTGCCTGAGTTTGAATGACTGAATCAATCTGATGTGACTTGCCTTCACGGATTAAATTACGGATAGCCGGGTTGGCAATCATGATTTCCAAAGCGGCCACGCGGCCACCACCTACTGCCGGCAACAACCGCTGGGAAGCGACCACCTTGACAGTGGCTGCCAACTGCTGCCTAATCTGTCCTTGCTGGTGAGCTGGAAAGACATCGATGATCCGGTCAATCGTCTCCGCTGCGGTAGACGTGTGTAGCGTGGCAAACACCAAGTGACCTGTTTCAGAAATGGTCATGGCAGAAGCAATCGTTTCATAGTCACGCATTTCTCCAATCAGCACAATGTTGGGATCTTCTCTCAAGACACTTCGCAGCGCAATTTCCCAACTGTGCGTGTCATGATTGAGTTCGCGCTGAGTTATGATGCTTTTTTTCGGTTCGTACGTAAACTCAATAGGATCTTCCACCGTCACGATGTGTTCAGCCCGGGTAGAGTTAATCAAGTCAATGATCGCGGCCAAAGTGGTGGATTTTCCTTCACCAGTTGGCCCGGTCAATAACACCAAGCCTTGATTGTAATTGGCAAATTCCTTCAAGATTGGAGGTAATTGCAAGTCTTCAATTGATTTAATTTGTTTGGGAATCAACCGCATCGCCGCACCCAAAGAACCTTGCGCGTGGTAAACGTTGACCCTAAACCGGCCTTTGTCTTGAAACTGATAACCAAAGTCCAACTCTTTATTAACCGTGATGTAATCTTTTTGTTCTTGAGTCAAGATGGGGTAAATGAGTGCCTCACACTGCTTGGCAGTTAAAACTGGGGCGTGCTCTACTGGATGCAGCTCGCCGTGAATACGCATTGTTGGGGGTGACTTCTCCACGATGTGAATGTCGGAACCTTCAACCGCTACTAATTGCGCCATGATGTCGTGAATATTCATAATTTTTCCCTTTTATTCATCTACATTCATCATACTCTAAATTTCAGCAACCCTTAATACCTCTTCAATCGTCGTCACTCCCGCCAACGCCTTAAAGTAGCCATCTTGCTTCATGAGCAACATGCCATCTTTGAGGGCGAGCTTCTCCATATCTGAAGCAGGCTTACGCTCTAGAATCAGTTTACCAATTTCATCGGTAATTTTCATCACTTCAAAAATGGCAATTCGGCCTTTGTACTCCGGCTCGTTTTGTGGTCGGTCTTTTTTAGGACGATAAAGCAAGAAATCATCTGGATTAATATTTTGCTGCCGGCACCAAGGCAAAAACTTATCTGCCAAGACTTTTTTAATATCGGCCACCACGGCGGCCTCCGGCTTGTACGACTCCTTATATTCAGGGTTTATTTTACGTAACACCCGCTGCGCAGCCACCATTGTCATTGAAGACGCAAGCAAAAATGGCTCAGCGCCCATATCCATCAACCGCGGCAAAGCACCCGCTGCTGAAGACGTGTGCAGAGTAGAGAAGACCAAGTGACCGGTCAGAGCTGCTTGAATCGCCAGTTCAGCTGTTTCGCTATCCCGAATTTCTCCTACCATAATAATGTTGGGATCTTGCCGCAGGAAAGAACGCAAGCCAGAAGCAAACGTCAATCCAG
>CAZKSJ010000037.1:0-8857 GCA_964555515.1 uncultured Pseudomonadales bacterium | reverse complement strand
AGGTTGTCTCCCTTCCTGAAGACATTACATTGGGCTTAGGTAATAGAAATGAAATTGGCAGTGATGGCATGTTGTTTGTTTTTCCAGAAAGGCGCCTAATATCATTTTGGATGCATCAGATGCGGTTTCCGCTTGATATTGTGTGGATAGATGGCGATCGCGTAATAGGGTTGACCACCAATCTTCCTCCCCCAGAGCCATCACAACCAGTGGAAGAATTGCCCTCTTATCCTTCACCCGCGGCTGTGAATCAAGTTTTGGAGATTAATGCGGGCAGAGTTGAAGAGCTTGGTATTACAGTAGGTGATCTGGTAAAAATTGACAGGCCCATTTAGCTGATCTCCAGAAAATGTTATGATGGATGAGCCATGTCAGATCAGACTCTTACTCATCAGCAACTTATGGATCGTGTCCGCCAACAAACGGCGTTTGGTCAGCAGCAGCCCCAACCCTCTGCTGGGCAAGTAGTAGCGGATCAAAATTTGGGTGATCAAACTCATGGTCAGCCTAACAACCAACCTTCGGACAGCCAGTCAAGTGAGCAACCAAGTGATCAACTCACATCAGATTTGAGCAACTCTGGTTCACAGTTAAGTTCAACCAATGGTTTGACCAATCTACAAAAAATTGAAGCAATGGAAACAGCGCTTGATCAGACTCCCGATCGTAATTCAGATCAAACCCCTACACCTTCACAGGCAGGAGGAAATAGACAAAAGGAGCAGTTTGAAGGATCCGGATTGGCAACGCAAGAGTTAATGGGAGAAATGCGAGCGGTAGAATCTGAACCGAGTGTAGAAATTTCCCCCGAATTGGAAAGCTTTTTAAAGCAAGCCGAAAAACCAGACCAAAAACAAGTTGAACAACAATTGAAAGAGTTAGCTGAACAAACTGCACAAGAAACTGCTGCTTCTCCCCAAGCGATGAAAGTATTACCTCTGACTAAAGAGCAATCAGAGCTTGGTCAAAAAAAATCTCCCAGATTCAGTATTCGTTGGCTAGTAGAATTTAGCGAAAAAATTTCAAAAATATTTGTTGGTCGAGCAGTTTATCGTAAAGAAAAAAATTAAAAGTTATAATATATTTATGAACAATGAGGCTCCACAGCAGCTGCTTGACACCATGATGGTACTGATGGTGACGATTTTTCTATTTATCGGGGTAGTGTTGCTGATTGGTTTTTTTGTGTATGGATTTATACAATGGTGGAAACACCGCAATCGTGAAAAATATGCGCTCGATTTTGTGACGATGATGATCAGGGTGCCGCGCGATAATGAAATCAAGATCGATGCCGCGGAACAGATGTTTGCCGGACTGTATTCGCTCAAAAAAAGTGGGTTTTTGGTGGACTACCTATCGGTTGAAGATTACTTTGCTTTTGAAATTGTGGCGCTCAAGGAGGAAATTGCTTTCTACGTGAGTTGTCCGCGGAATTTACGAGATTTAGTAGAAAAACAAATTCAAGGCGCCTATCCTACCGCGGAATTAGTTGAGAAGGACGACGTTAATATTTTTAGCGAAAAAGGCAAAGTTGCGTTTACTTCACTGGCGCTCAAAAAATCAGATTATGTCCCGATTAAATCTTACAAGGATCTCCCCACCGATGGCTTGTCGCTAATTACGTCTGCTCTTTCTAAAATGGATTTTGGAGAAGGGGCGATCATTCAACTGTTAATCCAGCCCACAGGAGACAGATGGCGGAAAAAGGGTCAGGATTACGTTGCAAATAAGAAGAAAAAAGAAGCAGACCCTGAAAAAACTTCCTATGCTCACGATCCTAAGGAAATGGAGAGCATTTCCACCAAAACTGAAAAGCCCGGTTTCAGAACTTCGCTGAGGATTGTAGTGTCTGCTCCCAATGAGCAAATTGCCAAGTCTCATTTGAGCAACATCAAGGCAGCTTATGCGCAGTTTTCATCTCCTTATAACAAGTTTTCAACGGCCAAAATTTTGATTAAGCACTTGTTTATGATTGATTTTATTTATCGGTACATGCCGCTCTTTAATCGGGGGACAAGTATTTTAAATACAGAAGAATTGGCGACGATCTTCCATTTGCCTAATAAAACTGTGGAAACACCACACATCAAGTGGTTGAATGCCAAGCACGCTCCCGCTCCCCAAAACATACCCACTAAAGGTCTATTCTTGGGTACATCTATTTATCGAGGCTACCGCAGAGACGTCTACATGGAACTTGACGACAGAAGGCGTCACACCTACATTATTGGAAAAACTGGTACCGGCAAATCAGAATTTTTGAAAGAAATGATTTTGCAGGATATTGAGGCTGGGCATGGCGTGTGCGCGATTGATCCTCATGGTGAGTTTGTGGAAGATATCTTGAAGTTGATGCCACCGGAGCGGGCTGAAGACGTGATCTACTTTAACCCGTCTGATCTGACTAGGCCAATGGGCTTAAATATGATGGAAGCGGATACAGAAGAGCAGCGGCACTTTGTAGTCAGCTCGGTGATTGGTTTGATGTACAAGCTGTATGACCCCCATCGGACGGGTATCATCGGCCCTCGGTTTGAACACGCCATCAGAAATGCCATGTTGACGATTATGTATCGCAAGGGCAGCACTTTTATTGAGCTAGTGCGGGCGTTAACAGACGCCAAGTATGTTGATGAGTTGCTGCCATACGTTAAAGACCCGGTGGTCAGGCGATATTGGACCGATCAGATCGCTCAAACGAGTGATTTTCACAAGTCAGAAGTGTTGGACTACATTGTGTCTAAGTTTGGTCGGTTTGTGACCAACAAAACTATGCGTAACATCATTGGCCAGCCGGTCAGTGCTTTTAATTTCCGCAAAGCCATGGATGAAAAGAAAATTGTGCTCTGCAATTTATCAAAAGGTATTTTGGGAGAAGAAGATGCCAAGTTCTTGGGTTTAATTCTGGTGCCAAAAGTTTTAACTGCCGCCATGAGTAGGCAAGATGTGCCGATGAGCCAGCGCAATGATTATTTCCTCTATGTTGATGAGTTTCAAAACTATGCCACTGAGGATTTTGCGGTTATTTTGTCTGAAGCCCGTAAATATAGACTGAGCTTGATCGTGGCCAACCAGTTTATTGGTCAAATTGATGAAGATGTTAAAAATGCCGTTTTTGGCAACGTGGGCACGATCGTCTCTTTCCGGATTGGTGTACCAGATGCCAACTTCCTGCAACACGAGTATGCGCCTATTTTTAGCGAAAATGATTTGACAAATATTGAGAAATACAATGTTTACATCAAGACAATTGTCAGGAATGAACCAGTTACTCCGTTTAGCATGTCACTTGAAAAAGACATGAGCGAAGTTGAAGCCAGAATGAATGACAAACAATCTGACATGATCAAGGAGCTTTCTCGGCTGAAGTATGGCAAAGACAGGGCGATTGTGGAAGCCGAGATTCAGAGTAGGAGCAATTTGTAGACTGAGTTGAGATCGATAGGGTGTTGATCACTGATTATCGGTGGGGTGGCTTTTTTCGTAGTCTGTTACAACTTGCTTGCAGTAGTAATACATGCCTGACTCAATAACTGATTGATAAATTGGTTTCTCTCCTTCGGCTTCGTGTTCAACTGGTTGAATGCTGGCACCCAACACTTTTTTAGTTTCCTCACCAATCTCTACTGCCCGACTAGTTAGAGTTTTGATCTGCTTAGTAGCGTATGATGATTCTTGTCCAGCCGGCTCAGCGGAGCTTAAATTATCGGCGCTCTCCTCATCTTCTTCGATGGATGATTGAGCATTGGTGTTGATGGGAGCATCTGAGCTGCTGTCTTCCGAGCTAATGTGCGAACTTTGTTCATCGCTTGCCACTTTGTTTTCTGCACTTGATGCGGTATTTTCAGTCAATTGTGTAACATTAGTTTTTAGCCAACGAGTGAATTTATTTTGGGGCAAACTACCTAGCGAGAGATGCGAGCTGAGTTGGTCATAATTGGGAAGAGAAAATTTGAGTTGACCAATATTCATTTTATCAACTATTTGTATCACCTGATCGGGAAAATATTTTCTTGTTTGAGAGTGATTTACCACGCCATAGGTAATACTAAATACGAGAACAATAAGGAGCAGGATTTGAATTTTGGACATTGCTATCGATTATTTGTTTTAGCACCATCTTACCACTACGCATAGCACTACTCATATCTAAGCGCTTCAATTGGTGAAAGCTTGGCAGCTCTGTTTGCCGGAGCAGCTCCAAAAATTAAGCCCACAATGGTAGAAACACTGAGAGCGAGGACAATCGCCTGCCAAGTAATGGCGGCCGGGAAGAAAGCCTGAAGGGCAAGGGTACCAAAATAGGCAATAATTAACCCAATTCCTCCTCCTAAAACCGATAATACGGCCGCCTCAATCAAAAATTGAATTAAGATCATATTTGGGGTAGCTCCTAAGGCTTTGCGTAGGCCAATTTCGCGTGTTCTTTCTGTAACAGAGACAAGCATGATATTCATAATCCCGATACCGCCCACTACCAAAGAGATGCCGGCGATGCCACCCAATGCGGCTGTTAAAACTCCCAATATTTGATTAATACTGCTTAAGATTTCTGATTGATCAACAACAGAAAATTCATCATCCTTGAGTCTTTCAAGAAATAGATTTTCAATTGCTTTTTTATGTTCTGTAACATTCTCTATAGTTGTAGTTTTAACAACAATTCTGACTAAAGAATCATCGTCATAGATTTTAGAAAAGGTGCTAATGGGCATATAAACATAGGTGTCGAATCCTGGGCCGCCAAAACCGCCGCCTTTTTCTTCAACTACTCCAATGACGGTAAAGCTTGTTTCACCTAATTTAATCTTTTTTCCGATAGGATCAATGCTGCCAAAGAGATCTTCGGCAATTTGCCAACCAAGTACGACTACTCTATCACCACCATCCAATTGCTGTTCAGTGAAAAAGCCACCGATAGCAGCTGGTACGTTGAAAGTTTCCTCAATATTGGGAGTGCTACCCACCACGCTGACGGTTTTGTTGTTAGATCGATATGAGGCCTTGGCCGAGCCAATGCTCAGCGGCGAGACTTCGGCCACATGCTCCCTTAGCCTTTTGAGTTTAGTCACATCTGCCATCGTCAGTTTACTACCGGTTAAACTCGTGGCACTTGATTCTGCACTAAAACCTCCACCTTCGCCAAAAATATCTCCAGGGAAAATATAAAGCGTATTGGCGCCCAGGGCGTTAAATTCTTCAGTCACATAGGCAGACAAACCAGTGCCAATGGCTGTTAGCACGACTACTGAACTAACACCAATGATCACTCCTAACATGGTCAAAAATGACCTCACCTTGTTGAGCATGATTGATTTAAGGGCAATTTCTAAAATATCATTCATTTTGTTGATTTGTATATTTTTTTATGCTTGATTTTTTGTGTCTTGCCAGATGATTTGTGGTCAGCAATTTTCTTGACGGGAGTCTTTTTTCTTTTTGGGACTTGCTTCTCATCACTCACAATTTTGCCGTCTTTAAAATGTATTAATCGTTCCGCGATAGCGGCAATTTCTTCTTCATGAGTAACCATAATGATTGTTCGGCCGCCTTGATGAAGCTCAATCAATATTTTTTCAATTTCTTCACCAGCTTTTGAATCTAAATTGCCAGTTGGCTCATCGGCAAAGATAATCAGGGGGTCATTAACCAATGCTCTGGCGACAGCCACTCGTTGTTGTTGACCCCCAGAGAGTTGGGCAGGGGTGTTGTGTAGTCTGTCACCCAACCCCAGTCTTTCTAATACTTCACGGGAACGTCTTTTGCGCTCCGATTGCTTCACTTTAGCGTAAATCAATGGCAAACTAACATTATCAAGTGCTGAAGTGCGAGCCAAGAGATTAAATGATTGGAAAATAAAACCAATTTCTTTGTTCCGTAAGCGTGCTCGCTCCACTTCGTTATAGGTGGTAACGTCCTGACCGTTCAGAAAAACCTGACCTTTAGAGGGAGTTGCGAGCATGCTCGCGACCTGCAAAAAAGTAGATTTTCCTGAACCAGAAGGTCCCATAATTGCCACAAACTCGCCCGCTTTGATAGAAAAATCTACATGATCAAGCGCTCTAATTAGCGTATCACCCAGCCGATAGTATTTTGAAACATTTTTTAACTGCAGGATCATGTGATTTATTCAGGTAATAAAATTTCATCTGCCTCGGTGATACCACCTAGGACTTCATATTTTTCATCAGTTTCCAAGCCCACCTGAATTTCTCTTTCTGTAGTTGTGCCATCTGGCTGCTTGACATCAACCAAGACTTTGCCGTCTCTCGCTTTGGTTGCGATAATTGGCACGGTGATTACATTGGTTCTTTCGTCAAGAAAAATATTGATGTCACCATTCATGCCCAATCTAAATAACTCAATTCCTCCCAAATGATTTATTGGAAACTTGACGCGGAAAACTGTGCCACTAGTGCTTTGACTACTGGTATATGCCACATAATCAACCCAAGTTTCATATTCTTGATCTGGGTAGGCGTCCAACGTAATGGTTGCTTGTTGCCCAGGTTTAACCAATGAGATATCGGCCTCATCAACTTCAGCTAGAAACTGCAAAGAATCGGGGTTTACAATCTCGAAATAGTCTGATGCCAGCAACTGTACGCCAGCCACAGCGGTGGGGGCAACAGTCAAAACGCCATCAAATGGAGCAGACAAGACAGTGTTATTAATGGCAATGTCTCTGATCTCCACGTTTAAAACTTGGTTTTCCAGATCCCACTGTTCTTTATCCACGCTCCGTCTTTCCGTGGTATCAATTGCTCGATCCTTAATATTATCTCTAGTCTCCTCCCAATCCCAACGTTCTTTCATGTAGTTATTCAAATCTTGTTGGAGTTGTTTGTTAAGGGTAGCCTGGTCAATGGTAGCGATAGTTTGCCATTTTTTAACAGCATCACCCTCTTTGGCACCAATATAAACCACTTTCCCACCCACAATAAAACGAAGACGTGCCTTTTCGCTAGCGTCAACTAAGCCAGACACTTCAAGCGTCTTGACTAAATTTTCCCGTTGAGGATTGATAAAGGTTAATTCAGCTTCGTTTTTAATTGTGCGCTGATAAAGGTAATAACCAACTGCCAACAGTCCAATCAAAATAATTAGACTTAGCAGCCAATGCTCTTTAGCCCAGAAATATGGAGTTCTAATCAATCTTTTTACTCTGGCTTTCATAACTGTATATTCTAACACTTTTCTAGATGACCTACAGACAGAGGATATTAATCCAGATTTTCAGATCTGCAGACGTGTATAATAACACTACCTTAAAGTGAGCCGGTAGCTCAGCTGGTTAGAGCGGTAAGCTTATACCTTACTGGTCGAGGGTTCGAATCCTTCCCGGCTCACAGATGCAAAAACCTAGAAGAAGTAGCTATTTCTGCACTATTATTAAAAATTAGGGCAAATAAAGCCTACGGCACCAAGCGGCATTGGTGCCCAGCAAATTAATGAAATTGGCCGGATGCTCGCCTTGTGTGAGAAACAAACTTTATTTCATGCTCATCTTGTGTGAGACAAGACTGTAGCTTGACATCCAATCCCTTTTCTTTGTATCCTCATATCATGAACCTTCTTAGGGTTGGGATTAGGGTTGGGAGTTTTTTTCAGCACCATTCGTTATGAAACATTTGGCAGGGAACAAGCGAGTATTTATTTTAATCTTTCTGGCAAGTGTCTTGGCAGTTTTCGGAGGTGTGGGATATATTCTGGCAAGCAGTCCGGTCACAGATAATATTAGCGATACAAGCAAGGTGGCTTCAACAGAAAACGTCACCGTGGACACGGTTAATGGTCAGGTATCTTTATCTTTGAGTGTTGATTTTACGTGCGGAGAGGTTTGGACAGACAGCCGAGACAGCCAGGAGTACACCACTGTTTTAATTGGCAGCCAGTGCTGGATGGCGGAGAATATGAATGTGGGCACCCGTGTCAATGGCAATACAGAACAAGGCAGCAGTTGCGCCAGCATTGACAAGTACTGTTATGCAGATTCAGACGCAAACTGCATCACCTATGGTGGTCTGTACCAGTGGGATCAAGCTATGTGTGGTTCGGTAATGGCCGGAGCTCAGGGCATCTGCCCTACCGGCTGGCATATACCCAGCCATGATGACTGGACTACCCTGGAACGCGCCGTCTGTGAGTCAGGTACCTGTGCTACTGATTTTCCCTTTGATACCAGTACCTTGGGCTGGCTGGGAACGAATGAGGGCACGCTCTTAAAAACGGGTGGTGACTCAGGATTTGAAGGGCTGTTGGCCGGCAACCGCCGCACCAGTGGGTCGTTCTTCGATCAGGGTTCGCGCACGGACTTCTGGTCGTCTCTGCAGTCTGGCAGCAATGCCTTGAGACGGTACCTCTATTCCGCAGAGGCGCGAGTCAACCGGAGTACGAGCGACAAGGCGGACGGCTTTTCAGTGCGCTGTCTTAAGGACTAGCTTGGCTATTTTGACAATTTGACTATTTAAAATTTTTCTATGGCGACCTACAACCATCTACCGGTGTACAAAACCAGCTATGATTTGCTGGTGGAGCTTTTTCAGGTGGTGAAAAATTTCAGTCGTGATTATAAATATACTCTGGGTGAAAATTTTAAAAATGAAGCCATAGATCTTATTACTAATATCTATAGGGCTAATTCCAGCAGGCAGAAAAAACGGCTTTTGCAATCTGCTCGGGAAAATGTAGAAGTAATCAGACTCTATTTACGGCTAACCCGCGACCTGAAACAAGTCAGTTTAAAAAAGTTTATCAGTCTCAATAAGAAAATTGAATCAATTTCCAAGCAGTTGACGGCTGAATAAGGCACGATACTTTTCGGAAAGGAAAGGTAATCGTGAAAGTAGGTCAA
>CAZKSJ010000036.1:0-8953 GCA_964555515.1 uncultured Pseudomonadales bacterium | reverse complement strand
CTCCACAGCCTGTTTGCGTTTGCGAGTGATGGTATTTTGGAATGGCAACAAGTGCTTAGTGGCGGGATCATATCCCACCGCCTCAGAATCAAAAATAGGTGCGTCAGTCTTTAAAAACTTTGGCACAAGTTGCAACTCTGGAAACATGTATGTCACGTCTTCCAAATTTCTGGTATATGCCCTAACTCGTTGTTGACCATCTTGTGAGTTATTTTTTTGCTCTGGCAAAACATGAATCTGCACCCGCAAACCATCATACTTCGCTTCAGCAAAAACCCGTTTCATTTTTGCGATGATTTCTTCAGCAGAGTTTAAACGCTGGCAAAGTTGAGGTACCACTGGAATACCAATTTGAACTTCATAGTTCTGCAAAACCACTTGTCGCTGCTGGTTATTGGTCGCAGATAAAAAATCAGTTGCCAATTGACCCAAGTCGGCTTTCTTTTGAAAAGCCAATTCCAAATCGGTACTCAAAGATTTATCTCCTTCTGCCGACCAAGACAGTGCATCAAGCATGGTCTTGGTAGAAAATCCAAGGCGCATTTTGCCTACCACAATCCGCGTCACATATCTTGCAGATAATCCGTCGAGTTCACTTAATAAGCTGACCAAGCCTGTAACCTTCTGATCTTGAGAACCAGCGCCGCTTGCTTTAGCAATTTTCACCAACTGCTGGTAAACAGATAATATATCTAAATTACTGTCTTTTTGAGGAAGCATTTCTTCAGCGAGCAAACCTACGTCGCCGATTTTTTTGTAACGGGCTAGAATAGATTTTTCTTGATTAGAAAAGTCCATCTCACCAAACAAATTACCGCCAGTTTGATCAGCGTTGCTCGTCAATTCCAATCTTGCTAGTGCCTTCAACACCATCTTTACCGACAGTTGAAATTCCAAAGATTGATATTGCGGCACCAATCTGCCCTCCAACAGATAACAAGCGCTCGCCACCTGACTCAGCTCCGTTCTTTCATCTGCCAATTTACGAAAAAGTTCGGCCAATAAAACCGTCATTTGATTACGGCTGGGAGTGTTTTCCAATTCTAACAAGTAATTAGCAAAGTCTCGAAACAACATATAGGGTAGTTTATCACGGCTGTTGATATAGATTTGGGGCAGAACTCAAGAAAATGTTTTAAGAATCTCTGATGCCATTAATTAATTGATCAAGCAGCAACAAAAACTTTGATTTACCCATCAAGCAGCAACTAATCTGCCCAAGAAAATTACTTGTTTAACTAATTACCGGAAACTGGCAACCAGATTGAATCCTAATTTTCAACAAAATGATTGGTTTGATTAATCTTTCAATATTGATTGCTCAATGTTGACTGATATTCTTGATGAAACCTGCTAAAAAGAATCAAAAATATTGACTGCTTACTTATTCGCGTAAACGATAAGTTACCCCTTTAGTAACTCCCTGTTTTTCGATCACACCTTTTTCGATCAAATCTTTGACGTCACGCAGGATGGTGTCTACAGAAACCTGAGGCAAAACTTGCTGTGCATCCTCAGATGAAACAACTTCTTGTTGTTGGAAAAGCTCCAATAAAAGAATTTGCCGCTCCGATAATGCTACCTGGCGGCCGAGCTGTTTCTTGAGCTTGAGGTCTTTTGACAACTTAAGGACTTGCTGCTGAATTTTGTCGATCTCCAAAGCGAGGCCGTAACAAAAATATTCCAGCCAATAAGTTAGATCATGACCCTCAGACTGCTGGACTGACAATAGTGCTTGATAGTAAGCCTGCACGTCACTGTCGAAATATTTTTCAATCGAAAAAAAGCGTTTGAAATCATAATCATGTGTATACAACTGGAGCGTGGCAAACGCACGCGCCGTGCGCCCATTCCCCTCTATAAAAGGATGAACATAAACTAATTGGTAATGAGTGATAGCCGCCAAAAAGATCGGGTGCACCCGCTCTGCTTCACTACTATGCAACCAAGTGAAAAATTCATCAATCAAGTAAGGAATTTCTACCGACACCGGCGGCCTGAAAACCACTCCCCCTTCTTCCGCGCTTTTCACAATCACCTGCTTGTCTCGATAAGTGCCAATATATTTTTCATCAATCACTTTATCCACGGTCAGCCGATGTAAAGTCTTGAGCGTGTTGACATTAATTAGTTGTTTAAACTGGGGATTTTTCTGTCGATCAATCCAAGCTACTACGTTGCGATAATTAATGACTTCCTGCACGTCTCTTTCGCGGGCAATAATGCCAGTTTTTTGTTGAACTTCTTTAGTATCAATCACCGTACCCAAACGCACCACTTGTTGAGCCTGTTCTTCTGTCAAATCATTCCCTTCAATCTTGGTACCAAAGTGAACCGTACGACTTAAGGCATCGTCGCGAAACTTTGCCTCCCAAGCTGGCACTAATGGCGAATGGTCAATTATCGCCTTGGCGGACTCAATGCTAGCGATGTAAGTCAAGAGGTTGTTTGTTATAGAAAAGTTAGGTTCAAACATCATCGCCAATGTTACCACTTTTCTTGCATTTTGTGCAGGGAAATTTTGAAAGTATTTATCTATAAATCAACCTGTTAACTGACAGCTAATCGACTAGTGCATTGTTGGTTTGAAGTTGAAAAAAACTACTTAAATTTAATTTCTATATCAATGCTTATTCTTGATTTGTAACTGATTCGATCTTGCTCCACAGCGCGATTGGCACCGCTTCCACTAAATCACTGGCATTAAAAAAAGGCCCCACAGATCTTGCTAAGTTTTCGCCGGCTTGTTTGTTGGCAAAGCTGCCAGCTACTGCCGCCACATCGGCGGAATTGGTGCAGTAGAGCGCCGCAACTAAACCCGCCAACACATCACCCGTTCCACCCTTGGTCATGCCACCGTTGCCACCAGATATCTCAACCACCTGATCTTGATAATACACATAGTCGGTATGACCTTTGAGTAAAATTGTCACTCCTTTGGCCAACAGTAACTGCAGCGCGGACTGGATTGGGGATTGACCCTGCAGCTGCGACTCGGGTTGCTCTTGAGACTGCAGGTCTGGTTGAGTGTGGTGATTTAATTTCGACTCATCAAGCCGAATTGTCGCATTGGATTTAGTATCAGTTTTGGATTGAGCATCAGTTGGTGATTGATCTGGAGACTCAATATGGTCTGGAGGATGAGGGAGCTGATCTTGATTAATTAAATTTATCAACCTGTCCAGCTCTCCCTGATGAGGAGTAATGATCGTCCCCTCGCCCAAATATTGAGGCACCACCATCTGCAAAGCCCCGGCATCAATCACCCATTTTTTGTGAGGATATGTTTTCACTAAATAATTGACGATCCTTTCGGTATCGTGCCGCCACTCTTCTGCAGATAAAGATTCGCCAAACTTTTGGTCGCGAGCTTCGGGCGTGAGGTTCGTCCAACTGATGTCTGATCTTTCCATCCCGGGGCCAATTAGAATTGCGTCGGCTTCCTCAACGTAATTAATCAGCTGGTCTCTTTCGATAACAATTCCATTCCAAAACTCGCTTTTAGCTTGTTTAATCAATTCATTGTTTGACGCAACAGAACTGTAAAAAACCATGTCCACAAATTTACTGGCAATATCTAGACTCCACTTGCTAGCGGCGTGAAACAACTCCGAGCCACCAACGATGAGCAGCTTGCCGTTTTGGCCTTTGTGAGAATAAGGATCGGGCAATTTGATCCGAGCTATGTATTGGTCAATGGTGTTCATATAATTGATTTTAAAATCCCTTCGCCCATCATCATACCTAATAAACATTAGCCAACAAAGCGCAAACTACTACTGCAGTTGCTCCACTTGCACCTGACCAGCAAACTGTACTTTCAACTGTTCTGTCAAATCATGGTCAGTGGTAGTAATGATGGTTTGCCCCCGACCCAGTTGGGTTTGCACCACATGTCGGCTCTCCTCATCAAGTTCTGAAAAAATGTCATCTAGTAGTAAGAGTGGTCGCTCACCAGCTACTTGCTCCACAAACTTCATCTCCACCAACTTCAGCCACAACACACCCAGCCGTTGCTGACCACGAGATCCATATAGCGCCAAATCTTTTTCCTCTGATCCAGGCTTTGGGTGAAAATTAATGCGCAAATCATCTTTGTGCGGCCCAATTAGGGTGTGTCCGGCCAAAATTTCCCGCTCGGCATACTGGGCTAGCCGATCCTCTGAGATGACCGATGGCAAGTACTCCAGATGAAAATGGAGGGCAAACTCAAATCCAGCAGCTGAACCAATCAGTTCACGCCGATATTTTTGAACAATCTGGCCGTGACGAAGAATACCTTGAGTCCAGTACTTTAACACTGAGCGAGGTTGCTCTCCTTCTCTCACTTGTAAAAGCAGCTTGTTGCGAGCTTTAAGGTGGCGCTCATAGGCACGGAGTGCTTGATCATAAGCGGGATAAAGCAACTGCAACGGTGTGTCTAAGTATGACCGTCGTCGTGGTGGCGACCCTTCTACTAATCGCATATCCTCTGGCCTAAACACCACCGACTTTAAAATGCCGACTGCTTTGCGCTGTTGCCTTTTTACCTCGTTGACACTAAATAATCGATAGCTAGTTTTTCGACCGTTGACCATGCCATTAGTGAGAATCACTTCCAATTTAACTAGTTCTTGCTCTTCGCTATTCTGATCCGGCTTCTCATCCGACCGCTTGTACAAATTGCCATTCTCCAGATTGTCTTCAATCAGGCGGTCATTTTCCACCCCACTCATAATTTTGCCCTTAATCCTAGCCAGCTCACTCCCAAAAGCGACCATTTGGAGCGTTTTAGAGGCTCGAAAACTTTTGCCAGTAGCCAAAACGTGGATCGCTTCTGCAATTGAAGTCTTACCGCTGGCGTTTTCACCTACAATTACGGTAATAGGTTTTTCGAAACTCAATGCACAAGACTGGTGTAATCTAAAATTCTGAAGAGCAATGGCTTTAAGAAACATAGCGCTGCCTAAATTTGGTGCACCGAACACACTTCATACCAGTGCCCCCAATAGATTAAAACTAATCTTGATGCGTCAATTTTCGAAAACTTCTATACTACTATATATAGTAGTTGCTATTGTAACTCACCAAGCTTGCGGGAAGTGATGAATTGTCACTCATGTTTACTTCTTATGCTCAATATTAAAAAATGCAAAAGATGATTGAGGAATTCGCAAATAGCCTGGAGCCCGCAAATTATATATTTCCTTAAATTCGCTGCCCGACATTTTAATCGATCCGCGGTTGGTGTCAAAATTCACCGAAGAAGTCTGACCGTTATCACCGTGTTTGACCGATACTGAGTTAATTTTAGTAACTGCTCCACCAGAATTGTTAGCTGCATCACGCAACTCACTCATTGAGTACGGATTGCCGCCACTGCCCCCAACATTGCATTCATTAATCGTCACCGGTTGAATGCGGCCGGCGTCAGCGCCCCTCGGATCTTTTCGCACAATCCAAGCATTTAAAATATCGCTCATTTCCTCTTGACTTAACCACGGGTGGGACCGGCCACAACTAGCGCCGCTGCTGGAGTAACCGTTGCGGTACCATGATTTGTAAAACCACGGACTACCGGCTTTGTTTTCCCAAGCTTTAGTAGACCAATCACCACTACCCGACTTATCGGTCGTATCCCACCCAGAGGTATTGGTATAACCCCCATGCGTGGAAGCATACTGGGTAGAAACCGGATTACCACCGCCATCCACCAGCACCCAACCTTTGGTGGCGTTGACCGCCTCTTGCCAAGCTCCACCCTTGGGCTGATTCTTGAAAACTTGACAAGCTTCGGTTGTACAAATTGATTTACTGCCGTTGTTGGTGTACTTAATGGCATAAGTTCTGGCGGCAATGGCCTGAGCTTTGAGTGTTTCCGATGGCCAACTAATAGGTACCTCATAAATACCTTGCAAATATTGATCTTCAAACGACATGCTGCCATAACCATCCACGGTAATGCTGCCCATAGCAGAAAAATCTTTTTTGAGCTGGGCATCGGGATAATAAGCTTTTAAAATTTCTTCAGCCGATTGACCAGCATCTGCCCGCGCTTTAGCGCCATACTGGCTCATGCCATTTCGATGTGTATATCCGCCAAAACTAAACACCGCAAACGTATTGCTGGGCGCTTGGGCTTTGTAACCAATAGAAGCATTAAAATCATCAGCTAGTGGCACTTCTCCCACTGAGGTGGTAAAAGAACCAGACCTAGCATCAATGATGGCCTGTTGTCTAGCCGATAATTCTGCAATTTGTCCAGACAACACTTGTTGATAATCCTTGGCTTTGGCAATTTCATCCTTAAAAAAGTCGGCCTGACTGTCTAGTTGCACCTGCAAGTTGGCAAGTAAAACTTGCCGTTCCTCTAGCGCCTTTTTATCTGCCTCTAGTTTGGTTAAGTCTTCACCCACATCGGCAATGAGTTGTTGGTTTTGTTCTTTAATAGAAGATTGATAAGCAAGACCTTTTGAAGCAACCTTGGCGCTGCCGGTGTTCACCAAAATCATTAGTGGCGAAGTGGTGCGCAGTTGTTTGTACTGTTGGCGAACGCGTTCTGAAAACAGGGTGTAATAAACTGCCAAATCTTTTTCCCGCTCCTCAATATCTAAAGCTAGCACGACAGCATTGTTTTTGGCTGCCACAATCCCTGCTTGGGCATTTTTGATGCGTTGCTCCAAGTTTTGTACTTCTGCCTCTAGTGGTTTAGTGGCGTCTTCAGACATTTTTTTCATTTTTTCCAAATCATCAATCTCACGCTGTAATTCTTCAACCGGATCAATTGCCACCAATCGTTCTGCTCCTTCAGGGAGACTTCGGAGCACCAACCAACCAATGGTAGTTGCCACTACCAACAACACACCGATCCGCAAGAAGGTCAGTTTTGTCATCTAGTTACGTAGTCTAGCAGGAATGGGGGGAGAGTTCATGCGGGAAAAGGTAGTGTCACATTCAATATGAACCATAAGTTAGGTTTAAACTAACTATTAGTTCAAATATGAATAACAAGCCTATCTCAACACCCTCTTGAGTCAGACATGCCGATTACTTTGAAAATAGTGAGTTTGTTAGTGTTTAAAGATGTTGGGATCTCCCATGCTCCTGATTTCTGCAAACTCAAAGTAATTACTAGACTGGGGTCTTTTCATGAGGGGAGCGAGTGGGGTAGAATGAACTCATGGTGTTAAGTATAAGCAAATACGTCCTCAGAAAAATCACTTCATTTTTAGTGCTTTCGCTATTGGTTGTAATTTTTGGTCATTTCTTCACAACCACAGTGAATGCGGAAAGTTGTGCTAATGTGGACTGGTTTATTAGCTCAACCGCACCCCAGGTGATGTATTATGACGGACCAGATAATTTGCCTTCCGCTTCAATGACAATTGTCGCGCAATTTGATCAAAGCAAACTTCCCGATGGCACAGAGGTTAAATTAATATGGAGAAGGCTCACGGGGGAGATACTTGCAACTCGCAATATTAGCAATGGTAAAGCAGAGTTTGTATTTACTTACAACGACGATAAGCAGTTTTTTGACTTGAAATACACTAACAATAATCCTTTAATCCCTGATCTTATGTTGAATGACCAAACAAGAAAGATAGAGTTATTACATAATAACGGACTTGGTGGAGGATGCGAACTACAGTCAATAAAATTTACAGACCCGATAGCATGTACCACAGCTGCCTTCTCACAAAATGGAAAAGCTAATCCCAACTGTATTGATATTCAATCTGATATTACTTTAAGTTACTCAGGCATCAAGAGAGTAAGCCCCTATACTGGAGATCTGAAGATCTGGCAAGGGGAGCTTAATATAAATGGTCACAACAGTGGAAGTCCCATCACAAGACAGGGAGTTATGCAAGTCACCAATGGATCTGGAACTGCAACAATAACTAAAGCAGAGCTTCAAAGCAAACTAGGAAATAGTCATATTTCAGATCCAATTTACTTAAGGCTGCCAGATCAAGACATTAAAGCTATACCAGGATGTACGATGGCCCTTCCTGCTCTCCTTAAAGAACAATGCACTGATGAGGAAATAAATACTCCCCCGCCATCAGTCAACTCGGCTCCATTTGAGCTCTGTAATCAAATTCCAGATTCTGAAACAACTGCGAAGCAAGCCTGCAGGAACTGCGTAGCAGATCAAGACAAAGTCTGGACAGCGGTGGGGTGCATTTCTAAAGAACCCAAAGATATTATTGCGCAGTTCATTACGATTGGCCTAGGCATTGGTGGCGGTGTAGCGCTGATCATGATCATCGCTGGCGGCTTCATGCTCACCATTTCACAAGGTAATCCTCAAAAAACCAATGAAGCCAAAGAAATGATCACTTCAGCTATTATTGGCTTGCTATTTGTCATTTTCTCAGTGGTGATTCTGCAGTTTATTGGCGTGACTATTTTCCGTATTCCAGGATTTGGAGAAGAAGCAGCACCATGAAAAAAAATATCCATTTTGTTGGAATAATTACCATAATCATATTGTTTTTTACAGTTCATGTTATGAGTGTACTGGCACTTCCATTGCCAGATGGGTATAAAAACGGCACATGTGGCATACGAAATTACAATCAAAATGGAGTTACTTGTTTGGATAAAAATCATAACTTAATTACTGTAACCACAGTAACATGTGCTGGAACATTTACAGATGACGATGGAAATGAAGTTGAGGTTTGCTGTCCATCTGCTCAAGCCAATCTGTGCCAAAGCGTTACTCCGACCCCTCCGGCTCAACCCATAGATCCCTTGGTAACACCTAATCCGCCACCTGCTGCAGGGAATAATAATCAAGCTGGTACTGGAAATCTCGACGTCTTTTTCCCCCCAGACGCAAAAGTGTTTGAAGAACTCAATCCACTCAAAGGGGGAGGGTTGGCGGGGACACTCAACTCCCCAGGCGCAATTGTGTCACGCATTCTCCTCTTTGCCTTCCCCTTGGCAGGCCTGATTTTATTCG
>CAZKSJ010000035.1:0-9010 GCA_964555515.1 uncultured Pseudomonadales bacterium | reverse complement strand
GCCAAGTCAATGTGACTTTAAGACAAAGACAACCCGGGAGTTCTATCAAGCCGGTCACTTATGCAGCGGCGCTAGAACAAGGCGCCACCGTGGCGACCATCATCCAAGATCAACCAATCACATACTCAGTTGCTGGCTCACCACCCTACAGCCCTCAAAATTATGATGGTAAATTTCACGGCAACGTTACTCTCAAAGAAGCCCTCGCATCATCTTATAACGTTCCCGCGGTGAAAACGCTCAATCAAATTGGCATCAATAGGATGATTGATCAAGCTCAAAAAATGGGCATCACTTCCTGGAGTGATCGTTCACGTTTTGGATTGTCATTAACACTTGGTGGTGGTGAAGTGAGGATGATTGATATGGCAAAGGTCTACGGTACCTTCGCCAATGCTGGTTATACCACTGAAATTAATCCCATTTTAGAAATTAAAAATTACAAAGGAGAGGTTCTATATCACAACAGTTGTGCCCTGGATGGGATTGGCTGTTCACGCCAAAAAACTCTTGACCCCAAAACTGCTTATTTGATGAATGATATTCTCTCTGATAACGAGGCTCGCTCACCCGCCTTTGGACCGCAATCAACTTTGTATATCCCTGGCCAACAAGTCGCGGTCAAGACTGGCACAACCAACAACCTCCGTGACAACTGGACAATCGGCTACACTTCAGACCGGGTAGTTGCAGTTTGGGTAGGCAACAATGACAACACACCAATGAGTTATGTTGCCTCTGGTATCACCGGTGCTTCGCCCATTTGGAATCAAATCATGCGCTCGATGCTTGATGAAAAACAGCCGCATCAATTTGCCATCCCCAAGGGGATTGTGACTGTGGCTACTTGTACGACAACTGGCACATTGCCTTGTGGTGGTTGTCCTAAAATATCTGAAGAACCTTATATCATCGGTACGCAACCAACCAAAGAATGCCGCCTCGCTCGTCCTCCAAAGACCGATGAGCCTGGCAAACCCACTACTATTCAAATTAATAGTCAAAATCTGGTCACCAACAGTCAAAACTGACGAGAGATTTATTAATAATCACCTAAAAAACTGAACCATGAAATTTGTAATCACGGATGAAAAAATTATCGACCCACCCACATCGCCACCAACGATAGGATGACTGTAATTAACAAAATAATAGGTGCCACCAATCTTTCTAACTTTTCGCCCTTTTCTTTTGCCTTCTTTTGTTGCTGTCGTTCCACTCGCTGTTGAGAATTTTTTTCTTTTCTCGCTTCAATCGTATCGGTTAACTCTCTAATTGAAGAACTTAATTCTGTTTGATTTGGTTTGTAAGAAGTAGCCGGCATGTTCCTTCATTCTTTTTTACTACTCATCATCACTTTGGCTTTGCCAACAATTAACTCCACCACTTGTTCAATAGAAAAGTCGCTGGAATCAATCACCCAATCTTCTGGAATAATTTTGAGAGGATCGGTCTTTCTACTCATATCACGCCGATCGCGTTCTAATAATTGGGTAAAAACTTCTTCAAAGCTGACGTCATTCCCCTTGGTTAATAACTGCAAATGTCTTCTTTTTGCCCTAATTGTTTCACCACCGGTCAAATAAATTTTCAACTGCGCCTTAGGTAATACTCGATGGGTAATGTCGCGACCCTCCATGATCACATTCTGGCCTGTTGCAATCTGTTGTTGTTTTTCCACCAACACCTGCCTGACTTTGGGGTGTGCTGCCACAATTGAAGCGCCCTGGCCAACTTTTTCTGTCCGAATTGCCCAAGACACATCCTCACCATTAACTAACACCGTGGTTAATCTGCCATCTTTTTCTTGAGCGGTGGGATTTCTCATTTCTATTTTTGTGTCACCAACCACCTCGACCAAAGCATCCTCATCTTGTAAATCTAAACCAGCATTGATACCAAGTAGCGCGGTCACCCGATACATTGCCCCAGTATCAACATACAGAAAGCCCAAGCGATCAGCAACTAATCTTGATACCGTTCCTTTGCCCGCGGCAACCGGTCCATCAATGGCAATATGAAAAGGTGGCATAGCTTCCTCCAAGTATAACCCAAACAAGCAAAGAGCAGCATGCAACATCAACTAAAAATTGACAAGCGGCAAAATTTCTTGACGAAAAATATTATTTTTTCTTAGCAGACTTTTTTGCTTTTGATTTGGCTGCCTTGGACGTGGATTTTTTTGATGAGGTCTTTGGCTCCTCCATCCACTCTTCACGATCTGAAGTCAATAAGCCGCCCAATCCAATAATGATTAACATCAGTGGCCACAAATTCCAAAACTCGCGTGGTAACAGGCTAAGGTTGGAAGCCAAGAAAACAAGTCCCATGACAATTAGTGATACTGGCCAGAAAACTCTTTTGGGCATAGTGATTCTCCTATTATTAACTGCTGGATCTATTAAACCAGTAAACTACCTATCTAGTCGAGGGGCAATTTTGGGCAAACAGTAGCAATCGGGATTCAAACAGAGTTCGCTATTCACCAAGTACTCACCACTTATGCGCTTTATTTTACTGGCGAAGCCAGCTTATTGATTGATTGCTATCGCCTAAGAAAAATCTCAAACAATCAAACGCAGCAAAAAAAGTATGAATCAGCTAGTGGCGGACACTTTTCATCTGTCTTTGAATTTGCCGCTCTTGATCTCTTTTCTTAATTTTTTCCCGTTTATCATACTTCTTTAGGCCTCTCCCCACACCAATCTTGATCTTAATCAAGTTACCTTTTAGTTCAATGGCCAGTGCTACTAAAGCGCGCTTGCCATTTTTATGTAGCTCATCCAACTGTAAAATTTCTTTTTTGCTTAATAGAAGTTTGCGTGTCCTTCTAGGATCATAGTCATTATTATTTGCATAGGCATAGGGGTTAATTTGGGCATTCAGCAAAACCGCTTCACCAGATTGAATTTGGACATAACTACCTGTTAAACTAGCATGTTTTAAGCGCAAGCTTTTCACCTCGGGGCCGGTGAGCACTAAACCAGCCTGATATGTTTTTTCAATATCATACTCAAAACGAGCTTTTTTGTTCTGCACCAAAATCATAGGGATAGTATACCAGGCAATGGTAAATCAATCATGAAAATCACTCAAGGGAGCTTAGCTAACTCACTAATCTGCGCCGCAAGCAGGCAAGCTCACACCAACCACTGCTATAGATCCAATACAAAAATCGTGGAACCACTAGTTAAAAAAGCTTTTTCTTCTGCAGCATTAACAATAAATGAAGTGGCTGCTCCAATTGACTGATTGCTCACTTCTCGTAAAAATTGTCCATCTTTGGAAAGAACGACCACTCTGTTTTTGGCAGTTTCCATAATATATAAATTTTGCATCGCTTCGGCTGTGACAATTTGTAAAGATTCTGAAAATGGTTGCTCCATGCCAATTGGGGCAAAATCAACCACGCGCCCACTTTTAAAACGCTTAATCTCCCCAGATTGTGAAGTCAGCCAAATTTCACCATCGATCGCCCATGACGAAATCTGATCAAATGACAAACCAAGCGGATCAACCAGCCAGCCAACAGGATCAGAGTAACCTCCGGTCTGTTCGGCATAGCGATAAATATTTCTTTTCTCTGGATTAAAAACATAGATGAAGTTCGCAAAGGAACCAATCAAAGTAGCATCTTTATTTGAATCACCGTCTGGTTTAATTTCCTCTGGCTGATTGTCACCATCAACCAAAATGCGATAAATACCGTTGGCTAATAACAAGACACGTGGTTCCTGACTACTGAGATCTGGCGATATTGATTTCACAGCAGCTATATCTGAAAGTTGACTCACTGTTGTCTGTTTATCATTTAAGCTAAGACTGACCATGATTTTTTGTTCAGCGTCAACAGCCACCAGCAAGTCACCCACGCGTTCTGTGGTAGTGGCAATAAAATCTGAATCAACTAAACGTAGGTCAAAAAACACCGGCAACTCATTGATTTGATCAATGCCGGAAATATTTTCATAAGATGCTTCAGCCTGCGCTTTGACTTGCTCCAGCTCTCTGCCCAACCACCCATCACCAGACTCCTCGGCGGCGAGCTGACGAGTTTTGATTTGCTCAATCAAATTAGACATTTCCTGTCTGGCTGTGACCGGATCAGAGTTAGCCATACTTTCAATTTCTGTAATTTGCGTTTGCAGCGGATTAATTACCGCCGCACTTTTCTCCTGCCTAGCTGTTGAGCGAATCACAAAAAAAGCAATCAGAGTTATGCCTATTAACAAGGCAATAAATCCGATAATTAACTTTTTCCGCAGTTGAGATGGGTTGGATTTATCCACATAAGTTTTCGAAGAAAATAAACGGAGGGTTTTGCTTGCTAAAAACTTGATACCCAACCAAATGCTTGAGAAGAAAGTGGCTATCTTTGATATAAAACCGATCAATCCTCTAGAAAATTTACTGCGCCCTTGTGCTTGAGGATGCTCTGCAAGTTTAGTGCTTGCCCCTTCAGCTGCCACTACAGAGGGATCGGGAAAGTCAGCCGATTTCTCCCCTAAATTCTGATCAATGGTAGATCCTTGCTCACCATCAGCATTTTCTTCTGAAACGTCCTGACGTGATTCTTCAGCACTAATATCAACCAACTTATCACCTGCTGATTGAGCAGAGATATCAATAGAGACAATCGTGCTTTTGGCCGGCTGATCCTGTTGTGGAGGAGCTTGGATAGAGATAAAGGCAAGCGCGCTTCTGGCAGAATCATCCAATGCGTGCAGTGAGGGCACAATTGTGGTAATCACCCCATCAGAATCGTAGCCCTTACCAAAATTGATTTCGATTTCCGATAAAAATTGCTCTGCTTGGCTGGTGGAGAACACAAACACGTCATCAATTCTGTACTTGCCTTCGACCAGCCCAAGTTCATTAGCTGTCCGTAGAATTGAACCAACCTTCAGATCTCGATGTAATATCACGCTCGATTGATAGGTGACTAAAGTCACTCTAAATCTTCTGAAAAATCCCAGGCTAAAAGATATTTCACACTGCAAATGTTTTGCTTTAGCGACTAATTCTTCTGAAACCTGAAATAAACCTTGAGCCGAGCGGGGCGGTTGCTGCACGATGTGATCGATCATTTCTCGACCAATGTTGCCGGCGTTATCGCCTCCCACCGCCAAGCAAATAATCACATAACGATTACTGTCCAACCGGTGCTCAACTACTTGAGACCAACCGGCGAACTGTGGCAAGCCAACAACTGGGGTGACTCGAAGCACCTCTTCCATGCAGCTGTATTCTAGCATGGAGCCGCAAATCAAATTTTTTGGTATGAAAAGGCGATTTAGATTGAAATGATTGGCTAACTACAAAATCACAAAAAATAACAGCAACACGCCTATTGCAAGCAGTAAGTGAATAAAGCCGGCAATCAGTAATACTGGAGAAATTGGAGTAATCAAAGTATTCTTCATGATCTGCACCTGCCGGATCACTATCACCGCGAACACCACATAAAATAATGCGATGGCTATAAAGAGGATTTTAAAGACACCTACCAATAAAGCATTTTCGTCAAAATTCCCACCAAAAGTGTTGAGGGGATCTGTTGTTGGAGCAATTAATTGTTGAAATAACATATGTAGTGTTTCTAAGTCAGTGTTTCTAGCTCACTCTTCCCTCAATTTTCTCTCTTTCCTCCTCAACCAAGAGCTCGTTGATCAACTTGGTGACTTGAGCAGGCTGTGGTACATCATCAAACTCAAACTCTCTTTTTTCTGCAGCAGTTTGAATGGACACTGTCCCAAAATTAAACAAAGCCCTGAGCGCACCACCAGTGGTAGCAGTAACATCTTCAATATTATCAATTTTGGCAGAGGAAACATTTCGGTAGATCAACGATAAGAAATCAACATCAATAATTCGTTCGTCGGTGATGATGTAAACATTAAAAAACCAAGTCAAGAAAGACTCTAAAACAAATCCTGTCAGCATCAAGTACCACAAAACTAAACCTGCGAATTGATAGTTGCCAGGCAAAAATCCAAGGAGGTCAATGCTGCCGAACAAAACGGGTGCTAATGCTAATATGACAGCGATTAAAATCCACTTGACTTGCGTGATGGGATGCTTGCGTAATACCAAAATGATGACTTCTTCCTTACCTTGAGTAGAAAATTTTGTCTTGAATGGCTTTGGGACAAAGGCAGCGATGGGATTACGCGAAAAAGATCGATTCTTCATTACTTCAGAATAATCATCCACCGAGCGCTTGTGTCGTTTCTCTTGAAATTCTTCGGATGAAAAAGGATCGTCAATCTCAGTGCGATGGGCGCCACGCCGAAAACCACGCTTGGTACGTACCCCTCGCAAAATTTGCCGCTGGTGGTCAATGCTCTTCAGATCCTCACTATTTTCTGAATTACTTGATTTTTCTGAACTGCCATCAGATATATCTGTGGGTTTATCTTCAGAGCCATTAAAAATTTCCGGCATACCACTATATTATACCAGGCTTGTGCTGCATAAAAGGGCAATTTGGCAAAATTTTGAAAATATTGGTTCCGGCAGAAGCAGGGAGGGCTAACTAAGATTGACGAAGTAAACGAATAAACGTATCCTGATCAAGCTCAACTTTGCCAAATTGCTTGCGCCACTTCTTTCCTTTAGCTTGCTTAGAGAGCAACTTTTTCCTTCTGGTTACATCACCTCCGTACAATTTGGCTGTCACGTCTTTGCGGTAGGCCTTGATCGTGGCTCGAGCGATGATGTTGCCCCCAATGGCGGCCTGGATTGGCACTTCAAACATTTGGCGAGGCACCACTTCTGCCAACTTTTCCACCATCTTCCGACCTTGCCCTTCAGCCTTGTCTCTAACTGCTACAAAGCTCAGCGCAGAAACAGGTTCATGATTTAACAAAATTGTGACCGTGACCGCATCAACTGGCTGGCTACCCGTAACATGGTACTCAATCGAGGCAAAGCCTGAAGAAAGCGATTTAACGGTATCGTGAAAGTCAGTGATTAATTCTGCCAAAGGAATTCGGCAAATTAGCTCGATTAGATCACCAAACGGCAAGCTGCTTTCCACTTGACCTCTTCTGTCGCGACAAAGCTGGAGCAGCGCTCCCACATATTTTTCTGGTGTAAAGATATGTAAAGCTGCGACCGGTTCTTCTATTAAAGTCATTTCTGAGGGATCGGGCATACTCGTTGGCGTATGCACGGCAATTTTCTGACCAGACTTGGTTGTCACTTGGTAAACCACCGAAGGCGCTGTCGCAATCAGTTGCAAATCAAATTCCCGCTGCAATCGTTCTAACACAATTTCTGCGTGCAAAATTCCCAAGAAACCTGCTTGTAAACCACTACCTAAAGCCTGTGAATAAGTGCCAATGTAATCAATGGCGGCATCACGTAATACCAACTTACTCATCGAATCCTGAAGATTGGGGAACTCAGCTTGATCAGTCGGGTAAATTTCCATATACACCAGCGGCTGTGGCTCTTTAAATCCCGGCAGAGGTATTATTTTACCAACATCACCTGCTGTAGTTAAGGTGTCTCCAATCTTTAAGCCTCGCACATCCTTGAGGCCTGTTGCCACATAACCCACTTCGCCGGTTGCCAAACGTGAAAATGGCACCATTTGTGGGGTATAAGCCCCAATTTCTGCAGGCGAAAAACTCCCTTCTGCAGACATAAATTGCAAGCGCATGCCTTTTTCTATCACTCCATCAACTATCTTGACTAAACCGATCGCTCCCCGGTGGACGTCAAAGAGAGACGTGATCAGTAACGCTCTTAAAGGCAGATTCGCTGAGCCCCGTGGGTGGGGAATTTTCTGGATAATTGCTTCTAGCACAGCACTGACGTTTGCGCCAGTTTTAGCCGAAACTTGAATAATATCTGCTTCATCCACGCCACATAATTCCATCAATTCCAAGGTCGTTTTTTCCACGTCAGCTGAAGGCAAATCAACCTTATTGATCACCGGAATAATGGTCAGGCCAAGGTTTTTAGCCCGTTGGTAGGTGGAGAGGGTTTGCGCTTGCACACCTTGGGTTGCATCAACTACGAGCAGCGCGCCTTCGCAAGCAGCCAATGAGCGGCTGACTTCATATCCAAAATCCACATGACCTGGCGTATCTATTAAATTTAGAATGTATCCATGCCAATCCATGCGCACTGGAGCCAACTTGATGGTAATTCCTCTTTCTTGCTCGATGGGATTACTGTCTAGTAGTCGTTCTTTATACTGGCGTTCACTGACAGATTGAGTAATTGCCAAGATTCTATCCGTCAAAGTTGTTTTGCCGTGGTCAATGTGGGCGATGATACAAAAATTGCGAATCTTGTCTTGTTCTGGCATGTCAAACGAAATTATATCAACTAGTCTTCAGCCGTCTTAGGTTAACTTCATGATCCTGATTCAGTTGTCCAGATTCAGCTCGACTAGTTTCAACTAATCTTAAACTTTTCTGAACTAATCTCTAGTTTTCCTGAACTAATCCCATACTTACCTTCGATCAATCTTGAACTGTCTTAACCCCGTCTCACACTATCTAAGCAATCCAAAAAACTCGAAACAAACGTGAAAGCTCCCCGTTAGTTGATGCTTGATTGCAGTGTAGGCGTTTCGCAATTGAGATTGAAAAATTATTTTGCACTAATGCGGGCAATTTGACTTTTCATCCGAGCGGCTTTATTGCGGTGAATAAGTTTATTTTTCACAGCCCTATCAATTCGTCGATAGGCTTCGGCAATGCTGGTTGCCGTTTTATCAAGTCGAACCTGTTGCAAAGCGGTCCGCATCCTTGACCGGTTGCGCTGATTCACAACAGATTTCCGTTGACTGCTACGTAAGGCTTTTTTGGCGTTTTTTAATATAGGCATAATTTTATTCCAATATACTGCTCTTTTTTTAATTTTATTTCAAGAGGTTGGATTATAGCCAACAATCGCTGATTTTTCAAATACAATTTGTTTCGACAATTTATGTTGATTCAATTTATGCAAGGACTACGTATAATATGACCATGATTGCGAGATTACCCCTCAC
>CAZKSJ010000034.1:0-9923 GCA_964555515.1 uncultured Pseudomonadales bacterium | reverse complement strand
CTATTATAAAGATAGGTAATAGAACTAACCTGACTTACTCAACTGAGAATCCAGAATTATTTACTGAATCAACCAAAGCTCTCACTATTACTGACACCACTCCCACTATCTATGGGTTAGCTTCAGTTGGTAGTCACATTACCTTAATGATTGACAAGGAAACAACCGACAGTCTTGGTCAATTAACCCGTACCCAAGTTGTCTACAGAAACACAGACACCAACATCAACTCAGAGTGGGGGATTAACCTCACTGAAGCTCTCTCTACAGGTACCTACTACTTAACCGTAGAAGCTGCTGATGACTACCATAACTATGCAGTGGTGAAGGATGTGTTGATTACTGTCGGACAAACTGCCGCTAAGTCGACAACAACTTCACAAGTGCTTGGTGAGGCTACAGAGCTAGCTCAACCAACTGCTGAGCTAACACCTGATTTAGATGAGCATCATATCACTCCAATAAGTGATCAACCCCAACCAGCAGCCACCTCACAGCCCAACACTCCTCAATCCCCACCCGTTGTTAAGCAGTCTTTTTTCGACAGAATTGCACAGTGGGTAGTAAATTTAATTAGGTAACACAAGACACTGGAAATATTTCGGCTTACTTCATCTGCGCCTTCACCTTCATCAAAGCAATCGTCGCATCGCGCGCCTGTTCCTCAAGCTTAGAGCTAACCACTCGTCGGTGTTGGTCTAGTTCTGGGATGACCACATAGTCTAAAGAGTTAACCCTTCGTCTAGTTTTTTCGATCTCCCTTGCTAGCAGTAGAGCGGCATATTCATACTCAATTAATTTGAGAATATCTGGAATCAATTCACGCAAAGCGTGTAAGCTGTGATCAAGTTGGGCATTAGTTTCCAACAAGCTGTACTGAACTGGATCACCATAAACTTGACTAGTGAGGTGAGGAATCTTGACGCTCATGATATTTTTTACATCCAAATCCAATCGCAACTCCACCGTTACCGTTTCCTTGAGCGTCTGCAAATACATGGCATCAATTTTGGCAGAGGCATGTTGAAACTGAGCGAACGCGTCTGCATATTTTTCTTCAAAGTTTTTCCTGAGCTCAATAGCCTGACGCATTGTTTCAAAAAAATGTGTCATCAAACTATCGCGTTTATCTTTGAGCAAGTTCCTGCCACGGCTAGTATTCTTCAGCTTTGTTTTCAGCTTGAGCAATTCTTGACGAGTAGCGATGGGTTGCTGAGAAGGCATGTTTAACCTAAGTATTTGGCAATCAATTCTGGTTTGATTCGTTTAAGTTCGGATTGGGGCAATATTTTCAAAAGCTCCCAACCAATTTGCAATGAATCAAAGATTTGGCGGTTTTCGTTTTCCCCCTGACAAATAAAGCGCTCTTCAAAGCTTTTGGCAAAAACCAGGTACTGATTGTCTACCGCACTCAACGAAGCCTCTCCCAAAATTTGCGCCAATTCCCGAACTTCTTTACCTTTGGCATAGGCCGCAAACAATTGGTTGGCGAGCGCATGGTGATCATCTCTCGTTTTGTCTTCTGAAACTTTCAAGCGGGAAAGTGAAGCCAACACATCGACGGGCGGGTACATACCTTTGTGGTGCAACTCTCTCGCAAAGGCAATTTGACCTTCGGTGATGTAACCAGTTAAGTCAGGAATGGGGTGAGTTTTGTCATCATCGGGCATTGTTAAGATGGGAAGTTGCGTGATAGAACCATTTGAACCTTCGACACAGCCAGCCCGTTCGTACAAACTGGCTAGATCAGTATACATGTATCCTGGATAGCCTCTCCGCCCGGGTATTTCTTTTCTAGCAGCGGAAATTTCCCGCAACGCATTGGCATAATTCGTCATGTCCGTCAAGATCACCAACACGTGCATGTGATGCGTGAACGCCAAATACTCAGCGGTGGTGAGTGCCATTCTCGGCAACAAAATCCGTTCAATCACTGGGTCATCGGCTTGATTAATGAACAAGACCGACCTGCCCAAGGCGCCAGTATCTTCCAATTCTGCTCGAAAATAATGTGCTTCTGCTGAAGTGACACCCATGGCTCCAAACACAATCGCAAAGTCCTTCCCAGCGCTCGCCGCAGCCGTCTCGCTAGCTTCATTTCTAGCGACCACGGTGGCTTGACGCGCGATCTGCGCTGCTACTTTATTGTGGGGTAAACCAGAGAGTGAAAAAATGGGCAGCTTCTGGCCTCTGACCAATGTATTTAGCACATCAATCGTGGAGATACCGGTTTGAATAAAGTCGCTTGGTACCTTGCGCGCAAAAGGGTTGGTCGCACTACCATTAATATCTCGCTCTTCATCACCAATAATAGCTGGTCCATCATCAATCACTTCACCAAGTCCAGATAATGTCCTCCCCAACAGGTGTTTCGTGACACTCATTTGCGCTGTCTTGCCCATAAATCTGACTTTCGTCTCTTTCAAATCTAGGCCAGCAGTGGAGCCAAAAACCTGGACAACAGCTTTGCCCCGATGCGCTTCCAATACCCGGCCTTGGCGGCGAGTACCATCTGGTAACTCAATCAGCACCAACTCTTCAAAAGTAGGCGCTTCTACAGATTCAACCACCAGTAGTGGTCCATACAGTTCGGCAATATCGGTGTACCAAGTAAGAGCTGACATGTGTTACTCCCCTCTGCTAGCTTGTTCTGTATCAGTATCGAGATGAGAAATACTCAAGTGAAGCGGCGGTTTTTCTGGCTGACCGTCTTCTCCCATCTGTTCAATCCTCATCACTTCTGCTTGAAACTTTTTGGGTAGCGCATTAATTTTATCGATCTCCGACTCTGGAACATACTTCATTTTGGCTAATTCATTTTTTAACTCCATATCAAGCACATCACCGATCAAGCGCTCGCTGTTGCGTTCAGAAAATTTCAGACATGCTTCGTAGAAACCCCAAATCGCTCTGAGCATGGCTAGCTGCTTGTCTTTTGAAGAGTAAGTGTCTACCGCATCAAAAGCATTTTGCTGCAGATAGTCCTCGCGCAAAGACTTAGTGGTTTCTAGCAAAATTCTTTCTTGGTTCGACAAAGAATCCATGCCAACAATCCTGATGATTTCTTGCAGTTTAGCTTCCTCTTGGAGCATCTCCATAAATTTTTGCCTCAACTCGGGATATTCGTAATCAAAATGATCGCGGTTATACTGATCTACTTCTTCACTGTAAAGCGAATAACTCTGTAACCAGTGAATAGCAGGGTAATGGCGCGCGTATGCGAGCGAACTATCTAGCGCCCAGTAGACTTTAGTCACCCGCAAGCTACTTTGCGAAACTGGCTCAGATAAATCTCCTCCTGGGGGAGAAACCGCTCCAACTACTGTCACGCTGCCCTGGCGCTGTGTGAGGTGTTCATTTTTTTTGTCGTTTTTCTGGTCAGTCTTTGTTGAAACATCATCGGATTTGTCGGCGAGTTGATCGGCGGGTTGGTCGGTGGATTGATCGGCGGGTTGGTTGGTAGATTTGTCGATAGATCGACCAGCGGGTTGGTCGGCGGGTTGTTCGGCGGGTTGGTCGGCGGATCGATTGGCGGCTTTTCCATCGGCTTGGTCAACAGCTTGATCGTTGACCAATTCTTTCTGCAGACCACCTCCAGAGCAAAGCACTACCCCGGCACGTTCATAAAATTGCGCAATTCTGCCTGCTAAATAAGCTGGATAACCTTCTTCTCCAGGCATTTCTTCTAGTCTGCCCGAAATTTCCCGGAGTGCTTCTGCCCAACGCGACGTGGAGTCTGCCATCAAGGCCACATCATAGCCCATGTCGCGATAATACTCGGCAATGGTAATACCTGTGTAAATTGAGGCTTCTCGAGCGGCGATGGGCATATTGGAAGTATTGGCAATCAAGACTGTGCGTTCCATCAGCGGCTTGCCAGATTTGGGATCTTTCAAATGCGGAAACTCTTTTAAAACATCGGTCATCTCATTACCGCGTTCACCACAACCAATGTAAATGATAATTTGCGCATCGCACCACTTGGCCAATTGTTGCTGCGTCACAGTCTTACCGCTGCCAAAAGGTCCTGGTGTAGCCGCGGTACCACCCTTTAAAATGGGAAAAAATGTATCCAACACCCGCTGGCCAGTGGTCAAAGGCTGGTTGGATTGCAGTTTTTTCAGATATGGCCTGCCTTGCCTAATTGGCCAGTCTTGGTACATTTTTAGCTCAACCGTTTCTCCTTGATCTGTAGCTAAAACCGCCACCGTCTGATTAATGGTGAAACTGCCATCGGCAATTTTGGTGAGCTTGCCATGCAACCCGTGCGGCACCATCACCCGGTGAGTGATCAAACTTGTTTCTGGAACTTCACCAATCACGTCGCCCGCCACGACCTCGTCACCAACTTTTTTGGTAGAAGTGAATTTCCAGACTGTCTCTTGGTCAAGTGGTGGCACGCTGATCCCTCTTTGAATAAAAGTGCCAGACAACTTAAAAATCGTATCAAGCGGGCGTTGAATGCCGTCGTAAAATCTGGTCAACATGCCTGGGCCTAACTGGACGGACAATGGTTTGTGGAGTGACACCACCGGCTCATTGACAGTTAAACCACTGGTTTCTTCATAAACCTGAATCCACGCCCGGTTGCCCCGTAGTTCGATCACTTCCCCCATCAATTGGACATTGCCCACGCTGACCATGTCAAACAACTTCACGCCATCGACATTGATGGCCACCACCAATGGCCCAGAAATTGAATCAATTTTGCCCGCTGCTGCCAACTTCTTACCACCTTGACTGACAATTTTATCTTTAGTCATATAATTTTTTTTGTTCCAACTTCATACCAATCGCCTTTTGCATTAAAGATTCCAAATAATCAACTTGTGACTTGCCGCCTTGCACTGGCAAGCGCACAATCGGAATATCAATTGATTTAATCCGGTCTAGTCGTTCCGAAAGTGCCTCTGCCAAGCTGGTTTGCACCAAGATACCACCAATTTGATCAGCATTTTTTCTGATGTAATTAAGGACAGGCATCAGTTGCGCTTGCGGCGAGTCTTGTTGATTGATTTCGATGCCTACCGCCCCAATTAAAGTAAAAAATTGAATGGTTTGCACTTCACCGATCACTAATAATTGTTTACTCGCAGTGATCGTTATATCCTCGCGAGGATGACTTGAGCGAACTTGATTGCCCAAACTAGCTGATTCGTTGTCTGTTGTATTCATATCTTCTTCATCCCCAAAATGTGTTCATCACCACCAACGCCATTCTTAAGCGTCATAGTTTGCCGTCACCACCAGCACTTGCTCCTTATGAGGTATGCTACGCGCTGTGATAACGCCGGCAGTTTCAATAATCATTCTTAAGTGGTAGGCGTGTCTTAAAAAATATAACTGCATGTCATCTTGAAAAATACTCTGGTTGAGAAAACGACTGAGCGTCATTTTAGCTTGATTTTCTACTTCCACTGGATCAAGCTCGCTAAATTTGTGCTCTGCCAAAATATCTGCGCTCACCACCCATTCGGTGCCATTGGTCAAATATGATGTAATCAATGACCGCACTTGGGCGAAGTTCGCAAACTGCTTGGGCAACAAATCAGCGGGAAACCAATCACTCCATTCAGGCTGCGTCAGACCCAAATTGGCAGACCGAGTACACATTTTTGTCCATTCCAAAATAGTTATTAGTACAATCCATTGCTTGATCCCAACAGATTTTGTGGAAGCAAAGTGATTTATTTGCATCAATAGCACTGCTTTATCTAGCGCTGCTTCAAGCGTTGTTAAAGTTAATTCGGCATGGAGGGCATCGGTAAATGTTAGTAAAAACGTGGCTTCGATCGTATCGGGCAAATCCACTTGAGCGGACATAGCCGTTAACATGTAAACTAAAAAGTCTTGATCTGTCGCAAAATCAACTCTTTTCTCTAAAAAACTGCGTCGAGCCAGTTGCCTAAAATAAGGCATTGACCTTTGTATCCACAAGTAATCTCGTAGATAAGAGGAAATGGCTATACCTCCCCGAGAGGGCAGTGACTCATAGAGCAAGTCGTACTTTTCTTCCAACAACTTGGTCGTCCAACCTGGACTCCAGTCAGTCACTGATTCAAACACACGCCACTTTTGTAAAGCCTGGCAACGATGTTCTAAAACGTCTGAGTCGGCAACTTTAAGCAAAGCGTCATAGCTAGGTAAAGCAGCCATTTGCGCGGATAACCAACCAAACATGTGCTCGGCCGAATAGTTGTAGGTGTGACTGACTTGCGGCATAAAAATTGGTCAATTACTTAAAAGCTGCTTGATACAACTTAGTGCGATGTTTTTGAAACAACTCGTTTAAAAATACTGATAGTCGGGCATCAATAATTTTGGTCTTTCCCTCAAAAATAAAACCCGCCTCCTTCATTTGGGGATTGTGCTTAATCTTTAACTTAGCAGCAACTAGTTTTTTGTCTTTTTTGATGAGTTTAGTTAATAAATCGCGTGAAGCGCCAACCGTAATTTCTCCCTCTGTACCATCAAGACTATTTAATTGGTCGGCCAACCAAGTTTGTGCTTGATCAGGCTTGGTCAATAAGCTCTCTGCCACTTCTTGCCAGATTTGTTGTAACAGCTCCAATTTATAGCTTTCCGCATCAAATCTATGCGCTGTTTCTTCCAAAAATTGTTTTTTTGACTTGGCTTGTTGCATCGTAGCATCACGCAACCTTTCTACCTCGGCCTGCAGATGATCCACTTCAGCTTGCAAATCGGCCAACGCTGCCTTTTCTTGTTCTTCCAACTGCACTTTCAATGCTGCCAATTTTTCTTTGCGAATTTCTTTGACATGATCGAGAAGTTGTTGCATCACAATTCCTTTTTTCTAGAGCTAGTACAGATTTTGGTTTTGCCCAGCGTAACTAGCGCTTGTCATACTCAAACCCCATTGACAATTAAGATGGTCAACAGTAGTCCAAACACTGCCATACTTTCCATTAAAACTGCCAAGATGACAGCTTGCCCAACATTCACCGAGTTGTTGGCAATAATCCTCAAGCCAGACTGACAAACACGGCCTTGGCCATCTCCTGAAAATAATCCTAAGAGCGCGACTGGCAAGGAAGCTACCAACAAGACAATACCTTGCTCTAATGATAATTCAGCCGGTGTACCAGCTAGAAAGCCAGTTTGCTGTAAAATTAAAATGGAGCCTAAAAACCCATAAATTCCTTGGCTACTTGGCAAAGCAGAGAGGACTAAGGCTAAACCAAATAATTTTGGTTTACTCGCTACTAATCCAGCCCCACTGCTACCCACATGCAGCGTCCCGAAAATTGTGCCCAAACCTCCTCCGATAATACTTAGGGCAGCACCAAGTAAAGACAGAGCTAATCCTAGTGTCATATTTTCCTCTCAGAACCGCTAATAAGCGGTCGCTTTTTCTACAAATTTATTACTACTGTTAATTTTTAGCTGATCAAAGTTGATGTCTTTAGTGGAAAAACCTTCCGCAAAAAAAGAGTAGGAAGGTGCGGTGTGAATGGGAGTCAAGCCGGTTCCTTTCGCTTCAAAAAATCTGGGAAAAAACTCTACTAGGTGTAAGCGCGCCACATTAATAAAGGTACTCATCAAACTTAAAATAATATTAAAGCCGTGTCCAATGAGGGCTACCAGCGTGATGACCACGATTGAAAAGGGCATTGGCAAATCTCCTCCAGCCATGACCGCAATCATATTCACCACGCTGCCGATCACCCCAGTGGCGAGCGCTAAAGCAATCAATCTGGCGTATGACAAGGTATTTGATAAATAACTAGTAATACCAAATAAACTCAAGATGCCTTTAAACGGCCTGATCCACCAAACAGAGCCAGCACCTTGACCAATCGCAAAAATAATGACTGCCGCCAACAGGACGAACTGCATTAAGGTTGCATAGCCAGCCAAGGCCGGTGTGACCAACACCACGATGCCCAAGCCAATATTGAAAAGCAACAACAACCATGTGCCCGGACCCATCAAGGCATCCATTTTTCTGTTTTGCTGCCACAGATTTTTAACACTCAGTAAGAGGCCAAACAACTGATGAATAAAACCAATTGCGAGCGAAGCGATGAGTAGTACCAGAATATTAGACTGAATATTTAACACTTTTAAAGAACTCAAAAAGGCACCAACCGAGCCGATCGCCGCCAAGTCAATTCCAAACCAACTACCCGTCACAATGCCAAAAAATAGCGTTGACACGGCACAATAGAGCATTAAATACAAGGCATTTTGAATTTGCCGAGAGTAATTGTCTTTCTTGTTTAAAAAGTACATCACCGCCCCAATCATCAACATCGCATAGCCGGCGTCACCGAGGGCAAAACCAAAAAACAAGATGAAGAAAGGCGCTACATAAGGCGAGGGATCAATTTCGCGGGTGTGGGGAGAACCCATCAGGTTAGTAATTATTTCAAACGGTTGAAAAAAAGCTTTGTTACGCAGTACCGATCTGGCTTCAGGGTCATTTTCTACACTCAACTGCGTCATGACATACTCAATACCAGCTTGATTTAGTCTTTTTCTGGCGTACTCCACCATCGAAGGGTCAATCCAACCATCAATGTGTACAAATTTTTCCTCAGTCAGCGCGCTAATCAAAGAAGAGGTGTCATCCATTCTAATTTCCAGTTTTTCCAAATCACTAGCTGGCAACAAGCGAAAGTTTGTATCTGATCCCGGGGTGTAGCCAACAAACTCCAGCATTTTTAAGCTGTCTTCTTGCAATTGCAGCAGGTCGTGTCTAGCCACCAAGTCTGCCAGATAGATATCGGCAATTTTGATTAATTTCTCAACAAGCTCTGTTTTTTCATGACTTAGAATTTTTATTTGTTTCTCACAGGCTGAGTAGGCTTGGGCAGGGGACTCTGCCAGCGAACCGCCTGCTGTGATTGAGTCAGGGGGCTTAATTTCCTGACAATAAGGTTGTGATAACAACTGGGCAATACTTTCTTCTACCCGTGATTCATACACCACGGCAAAAATAGTTGCTTCTGCACTTTCCGCAATCTGCGTGAGCTCAATGGCTTCAACTTTGGCGAGTGAGCGCTTGACTGTCTGCAGATAGCGGGCATTGACCACCAAAACCAAACCCTTCACCAATTCTTGGGCGGCGTAGAGCGGGATATCTACTTCTTTGACCACTTCCAACTTAGCCTTCTCTGTTTCAGTTGCTTCTATCGCCGAATCAATCGACAATATGCGCTGGTCCAAACTTAGAATATGTTTAATCGTCTGCTCTAGTTCGGCTGTTTGCTTTTGCAATCTAGTTGAAATTTCTGGAGTAATCACCGGATGAAGATTTTTTTTGTCCGGCATAGCGTGCTTAAATAACGCATCCACCGCTTGACTCGTTGTCTCTCGTTGCGCAGCGACCTTTTGCAATATTTCTTGATATAAATCAAGTTTGATCCCAAAAAGCGGTTTGGTTGGTTCAAAGACGGTCATTAACTTGAGCTCAATCAGCAGGGGGAAAACCAGCTCTTTGCTGATTTCGATTCGATATAGGTCACACGCAACTACTGACATAATTAATTTATTAAAACAAAACTCCCGCCTGAAGCGGGAGAGTAAATTATCTTACTTTTCTTGTGTAATCAGATTGGTAATGGTACCAACAAGCAATTTTCTTCTTTGTGAAAAATCATCAAGAATCTTTTTCTTGTTCAGCTGAATTTTTTGTTGGAGATTTTCAAGTGAAGCTGCTGATGCATTATCAGCCGATCCGTCTACACTAGCCAGCGATTTGCTCTTCAACCTTGACCGAAGTTTGGCGAGTTCACCCTCTAGTTGGCTACGGAGTTGCTGTACTTTTTGAGCCGATTCCTGCTCTAGCAAGTTTTTCTTTGCTTGATATTTTTTATCTTCGCGTAGTATCGCCTGAACAGTTTGGTGCATAAAATTGGGTTACACCTTAGTTACACATACTATTATATGCCCGCTTGGAA
>CAZKSJ010000033.1:0-10085 GCA_964555515.1 uncultured Pseudomonadales bacterium | reverse complement strand
TGGCTAGCGGCAATTGAGCCGCCCAACATCATCACAAAAGGGGAAGGAATGGGAGCGAGCACCTCTTCAACTAAAGCGCCAATTGCCACAAACCAAGTGACTGGTACTTGTTGTGCGAGCGATTCCAACCAATTAATAAATGCTTGCATAGCCTCCTTTACGTTTTCATCTTTAGTGATAATGTATTTGAAAAGATATTACGCTGCCAAGATTAGACTATCATAACTGGTAGAGACGCACTAAGGCAACTGAAAAATCCATGGTTATGAACTGAGCTTAACCAAACATCAGCCACTCGGGCTTGAAGAGTAATAATAAACCGATGACAAGCATTAACACTCCCCCGATTAAGTGTGAATATCTCGCATACTTACTCTCCACCCCCACGGCTTTCAAGGTGATCATGGCGGTGAAAAAGACAAATAGATCATCAAGCATGAAAATCAAGATGTAGAGGCCTAAGTAGAAGTAGTATTGCCATGTGGGAAGATCAGATAAGCTGAGGATTTGCGTATAAATGGCTGGCAATCCGGCGGAGCAAACTAATTCCACCATATTGACGGCAATAGCCAACAGGATGATGCCTACTAGCGCAAAGGCAAACCGCCTCTTTTGAGTGATTGCTTTTAATTTTTCAAAGACTTTTTGTCTCTTAGTGTCCCCCATCACATTACAACCACCACTACGATTTTTCCAGAAATCACGCAGATAGTAATAGCCAGCTGCCAAGGCGATTAATCCGATCAAAGATCTCATCCAGATAGCCATTCCCAAGAACAAAAATAGATTAAGCCAAGCAGATAGGAATAAGAAATACACGCCGGCAGATGTAACTATAAACGCGATTCCCAAACTCCACATCCTTTTTCTGTCTTTCATGCCCAATAGTAGGCTGATTAAAAACAGCAGCGTCCACATGGCACAGGGATTAAAGCCGTCTAGGAATGCTAGCACAATCGTTATTAAAGGCAGGGACATGGTTGATAAATCGACATATCCTAGGAGAGGCACTTGAAAGGTCTGTGGTTCTTGGGCAATTCCGGAGGGTGTACCGTCATCCGTTTCCCTGACATTATTGGCAGCTAATGGATCTTCAGTTGTCTCGGTGGGCAGGTCAGCAGATCTCGTGCCATCTTGTATTGATTCAGCAGGCGAATCTGGCGGTGGTGACTCTGAAGCCCTTTCTCCTAATTCTGATTCTTCAGTGGCATTGCTTAAAAATGGTTTGACCACATCCTCACAACCTAATTCGGCGCATGCTTTAATTTTATTCTCGATTTCAATTGGGGTAAATTCTTCAGAAAAACCGATGAAATAATCATCACCAATCACCAAAAATGGTACACCACCCACTTGGGTATCAAGTTCTGCGGATACTTTTTGTAGGAGTTGGTTATTTTGCTGATCATAATAAATTTCAAATTCTTTTACTTCAAAATACGAAAGCCTATTCTGAGTTTCCTGTAGGTAAGCACGTTCTTTTTTACAGTGGGGACATCCCTCACCGTAAAACAAGTAGCCTGTGACGGTAGATTCCGCATTTACTGCAGTGGTGGTGAGAATTAAAGCAATAAAAAAAATTGAGCCAGTTATTAGCCTGCGAAACATGATTAGTCGTCCTTGTGTTTTGTAATTGTTTCTATCAAATCTTTTTTAGAAATTTCTCCATTGAGGCGCAAAAATTCTTGATTATCTTTGTTCAGAAAAATAAAGACAGGTAGCACACCACCTTCAATCCCAAATTTTTCGATAATTTCTTTGTCTTGATCAAAGTCATGGTATTCTGTTTTCAACCAAGGATGTTCTTTTTCTATTTCTGCCCAGCGAGGCTTCATGACTAGACACCCATTGCACCACGCCGCACCAATCTTGAGCACTTTCATAAATTATTACTCCTTTCAGAAAAAATTTGTCTTTGATTTAGATCAAACGCAAATATGTTGCGTTTCTATTATACAAAGTTGAGAACAATGTTCAAATACAGATTTTGATCTCTAAACTAGTGTGGCGGATGCAAGATGCTATCAAGTCAGCGAAAGACTTTCTTCCCGGTGAGGTGAAGATTGCTCCCCATTTCGGATTATTTTCGTGTATACTGAGGACTAATTGATCTTTCCAGGTGATTATTTATGAAAAACGTGGTTAACCTAGATGTGCTTGTGGTGTACTCGGCAGGTGTGGCAACTAGCGCATCAGACGAAGATATTGTTAGCAAACATCCATTTTTATTAAAATCAGCACACGCGCGATGCAATCGTTCCTATGCGTATTTTTTGGACGTTTGCAATCAAAATGATTTGTCAGCAGGATTAACGACTTCGGCAGACATCATTGCTCCGGGTAAGAGCAGTAGTTTTTGGAGTTTTAAAGATGGCACTTGGACAAAGGTAAACAAAAGAGCGAAATCTTATCAAATATTTGATAAGATTTCGCCAACTTCGCTTGTGAGATCCCAAGAAAGAAGTTTACTTCTTTCCAATACTTCAATTCGGCCGTTTAACGACGCTGATTTATTCAACACTTTTTTTGACAAATTTCTTTCATATAAAATGTATCCAGCAGACGCAATCCCTACAGTTTTTAAAAAAATCTGGCCGCACAGCTACGGTGAGTGATGCTATTAATAAACTACGCATTTTAATCAAAAACATGGATTTTCCAGCGGACTTTTCGAAAAAATTGGTGCTTAAAGATAGGTTTGGTGCGGGAGGAAATCATGTTTATAAAATCAATAATCAATTTCTTGAGAGAATTTCCAAAATTATGAAGACACATCGTGATGTGAAGTTTGTCTTGCAACCACTCCTTTTGTTTGACAAAGGATTCGGATACAAAAAACATCTTGTTTCAACCGATATTAGATTAATCTTTCAACATAATAAATTATTGCAGTCCTATTTGAGGCTAGCCAAAGAAAATGATTTCAGATGCAACGCTCACCAAGGAGGACAGTTGATTTATGTGAAACCTGGGGAGATTCCTCAAAAGGTGCATACTTTAGCAAGGAAGCTGCTTAGATTGATAGATAAACCAAACTCACTGTTTGCGCTTGACTTTGCAATCAGCAACTCTGGTCATCCCTACTTTGTGGAGGGAAATATTGGCCCAGGTATTGATTGGGACGTCAATCAAAAAGATGATGAAAAAATGTCGAAACAATTGATTAGAAGTATTGTCAGAGAAATTTCTTCGCGAGTGATAATCCAAAATGAATCATTGGAATTTAGAAAAGAGGCAAATGTAATTCCCTCTTCGCTCTTGAATATAGATGCTGCTAATTTGGATAATTCAAATTCAGATGCTGTCAGTATCGCAAGCACTGCAATTGGTTTGTAAATATAGAGTATTTTTCATATTTTTTAAATTTAGAGGATATTCAAATAATCGTCACCATGATGATTAATTTAATGATTTTTGAATATTATTTTAGTGCTAAGATAGGCTCATGTCAGTTTTTAAGATTTATACCAACAAAACATTTTATATCTCCTTATTTATTTTTTTGTTAGCCGCTATTTTAAGGTTTTATAAATTAGGAGAACTTCCTACTGCTTTTGCCGCTGATGAAGCGGCTCTAGGATATAATGGATGGTCAATTTTAACTACTGGTAGAGATGAATGGGGTAATCTTTTTCCACTGGTGTTAAGAAGTTTTGATGATTGGAAACCGGCTTTATACAGTTATTTTACAATTCCAGGGATTTTGTTTGATTCTCTCAATGAAGTCACTTCACGGCTGCCAGCAGCATTTTGTGGTAGCTTACTACCAGTATTTATGTTTTTAATAACTTATAAGTTGAGTAAGAGATTGTGGTTATCAATTTTATCAGCTTTGATGATTGTTATTTCACCTTGGCACATTGAAATTTCGCGCACGGCCATTGAAGCTGGTGTGGCACTAACATTATTTATGATCAGCCTGTATTTACTTGTTGGTTTTCGATCAATAAAAATTCACTTGCTCTCAGTATTCTTTTTATTATTAACACTATTTACTTATCATACAGCTAGGCTGATTGCTCCACTAATACTTGTAGTAGCAATAATTTTTGGTGTAGCCAAAACTCCAAAAAGCGTACTCTATACAATTATTGTTGTGTGGATAGTTGGTATTGGACTTTCATTAACCTCAAGTAGCTCTCGGTTTACCCAAATCAGTATTTTTAAAGATCAGGGAAGTTTTCTTAAAAGAGAAGAGGCAATTAGAGAAGATGGAGGGCCAATTAGTGTACCGCTCATCAAAACTAGAATATATCACAATAAACCCCTTTCATATCTCAATAGTTTTGCCGACAGCTATTTAATTAACACTTCTCTATCATATTTATTTTTTGGTGGAGCTCAGCCGCCACGAGTTACTATTCCAGATACTGGCCAATTTTTGTTAATTTACTTGCCATTCTTTTTGGTTGGTCTTGGCATTTCAGTAAGAAAGTTTTCTAAATATGATAAATGGTTATTATTTTGGTTGGTGATTGCTCCACTTCCAGCAGCCTTAACGTATGCAGAATTGCCACATACATATCGGACTTTATATCTCTTGCCACCCATTGCTTACCTAATTGCTCTGGGAATTTATAGTTGTGGTTTATTTCTATTTAAATATTCAAAATATTTGTTCTATGCTTATGTAGTTGTAGGGTCTTTAATTTCAATTTTCTTTTTTGCCAAAGCCTGGCATCAGTACTCAGTTCATCAACAACTACACCAGCCATGGTTCAGGCAATATGGTTATCATGAATTGATTAATTATTTGAATAGTATAGAAACCGAAAAAATTACGATTACTAATCGTGAAGGTGAGCCATATATTTTTGTTTTGTTTTATAACAAAATTCTTCCAAAGGATTTTCAAGCGTGGCCAGCCAAAAGATTGGCTCATAAATCTATAGAAAGTGGTGTTACAAATTGGGAGATGTTTAATTACACGTTTGACGAAAATCCTTGTCCAATTGACGTTTATGACACTAACGCAAAAAATATTTATGTGGTGTTACCAAATTGCGAGATACCTCCAGGATTTGAATTAATCAAGACTATTAACTTTTTAGATGGTCGCCCAGAGTTTTTAGTGTTAAAGCCTTCTGTTAATGCTAAAGATATCGACTATCAATAATGGTAGTTTCATATTGATACTGTCTCAGCTTGACATTTTATTGGATACTTAAGTCAGTGCAATACATTAAAGACATCAATTGGCAAGAACTGTTGGCTGATCATCACTCTCCCTCTCCACAATCATGGGCAGAGCAAGTGTTTTATTTTGTGATGACTGATAGGTTCTCTGATGGCAAAGAGAGTGGTTATGCTGATAATCAAGGCGAATTGGTAACTAATGGTGGTACCCCTCCCTATTCTGTTGACGACTATGAGAATGCGATTAATTATGAGGAGGACGCGGCGCGCTGGCGCGCCGCGGGCAACACTTTTGTTGGTGGCACCTTGAAAGGATTGCAAAGCAAATTGGGTTATATCAAGAGATTGGGCGTTACCGCTATCTGGCTTAGTCCAGTTCTGAAACAAGCCGCTCATGATCACACTGCTTACCATGGTTACAACACCCAGAATTTCTTAGCGGTCGACCCTCATTATGGGTCCGCTGAAGACCTGAAGATGATGGTTAGGACAGCACATGAGTTGGGTATACACGTTGTTTTAGATATCATTTTCAATCATGCTGGTTATGTTTTTAAGTATGATCTGCCTGGCGGCGATCCTCCAGAGGGTGAGCCAAAGTTTAAGTATGATGGCAAGTATCCAGTTAAAGGATTTTGCGATGCCGCAGGTGAACCAATTTTACCGTTTGCCAACTTGGATCTTAGCCAATATCCGCAAGCCTGGCCAGACGGAGCCATCTGGCCAGCCGAATTACAAAATGCCAATGCCTTTAATTGTCGCGGTTGTATTTCAGATTGGGATGATCCAGAAAATTATTTAAACGGTGACTTTTTATACTGTAAGGATTTTAATTTAGGCAGTTTTACCTCTAATCAGTTCCAACCGTCATCTACCCTCACCACCCTGATTGATGTTTACAAATATTGGTTGGCATTTGCCGACCTCGACGGCTACCGAATTGACGCAGTGAAGCACATGCCTCCAGAAGCAATCAAAATGTTTGTAACTGAGATTACTCAGTTTGCTGCTCAAATTGGCAAAGACAACTATTACTTAATTGGTGAGATTGCGGGAGGTATCCCGAAGGCGAAACAAGTATTAGCACAAACCGGTCTCAAAGCATTCTTGGGAATTGATGACTTACCAGCCGCTTTAGTCAAAATGGTACGTGGTCAAGCTAATCCCCAAGACTATTTTTCGTATTTTGAAAATGAGTTGTCTGACTCGCTGTTAAGCGAGGGGTTTCATCACAACATGATTACAATTTATGATGATCACGATCAGATTCGTTTGGGTTATGACAAAGCACGCTTTACTCATGGCAGTGTTTACAATCAACGCCTCGCCCCCAGCGCAGTCTTTACACTACTCACCACCCAAGGCATTCCCTGTATTTATTATGGTTCTGAACAGGCGTTTGATGGCGCCGGCAGAGATGATAACTACATCAGAGAAGCGATGTTTGGCGGAGAATTTGGGGCATTCAGATCTAAAGGCGTTCACTTTTTTAACGAGGAACATCTTACATATCAATTCATCCGAGCTTTGTTAGAGTTTCGCAAAAACCATAGTAGTCTAATTTATGGCATGCAAAACTTACTACAAATATCAGGTGATGGCATCAATTTTGGACCCCCTCAAATGATTGGAAGTCAGTTAAAAGGCATCATTCCCTGGTTGAGGCATGATGATCATGAGCGTTTGCTTTGTGTGATTAACACTGACACCAGTCAGGAGAGTTCAGCTTGGGTAAAGCTCGATTATTCGCAGCATATGTCTACTAAGGCTTTCACTTACCTCTTTTCCACCGATCATTCTCAATTGGGTCAGTCAGTAACTTTTGAAGATCCCGATGGCTTTGAAAAAGAAAAAATCCGCATCCGTGTCGCTCCCGCCGGCTGTGTAATTTTGGGAGACTTAACAACTTAACAAGAGTGTAGGTAGTGAGCTCATCTCAGTTCTGGTATATTATTTCTGTGCCAATTTCAGAAGAGTGGTCGCTTCAACAAAAACACTTTCACAGATTAGTGAAGAATAAATACATCTTAGTGAGTATTATTTTGGGCACTGGTTTGATCACAGGTTTAACATTGTTACTTGTGCAATACCAAAACTTACAGAATTTACAACGCCAGTTGTCTGACCATGCATTGGAGAATGCCAATCTAACCCAGAAGCTCGAAATTTGTCGGGTAGAGTTTGATAGTCTTGCCAGCGAGGATCAGAAGCTGCGCAACGACCAGCTTGAGGAAGATTTGTCAGCTTTAAAGTCAATAAATACCCAAGCCGTCCAATCATATGAGCGGATTCTTGATTTGAAAGACGCGGCAGTCAATACGACAGCAGTCAGTGAACAATGGGCAACTGTATTGGCCGCGGTTGGTCAGGCGGATCTCAAACTTGCCACAGAAAGTGCAACAGAGCTTGAGTTGACAATAACAACATTAGAAAAGGAAATTGCTGCCAAAGCTGAAGTGGTTATCCCAACTGCTCCAGCTAGTAATGATGCACCCAGCAACGGTTATAGTAGACAAACGGTGAGTACAGAAATAGGATCTTTTACTGTCGCGTTAGTGGCAGGTGATTTGAACTCTACCAAAGTGATTTTGGATACAGCGAGTGCAGGAAACTGTGGCAACGACTGTCCGGTTTTATCCTTAGGAGATTATGTTTCCAGAAATGGTGGTTATGCCGGAGTGAATGGAACTTACTTTTGCCCTGCCTCTTATCCATCATGTGCAGATAAAAAGAACAGCTTTGATTTGCTCTTAATGAATAAGGACAAAGTTTATTTTAACTCAGACAACAATGTCTACAGCAATAATCCCGCAGTCATATTTGGATCTGGTTACATCAGATTTGTTGGCGCTGCTTCACAATGGGGACGTGACACAAGCATTGATAGCATGCTATCCAATTATCCCCTCACAATTAATAGCGGTAATATTAATTTCACGGGAGATGGTGATCCAAAGAAAGGCAGCAAAGCAAACCGAAGCTTTGTGGCTAATAAGGGAAATACTGTGTATATCGGTGTAGTTTATGGTTCAACTGTGGCGGAATCTGCATGGGCGTTAAAGGCGCTGGGAATGGAAAATGCACTCAACCTAGATAGTGGTGGATCAACTGCTTTATGGGCAGGAGGCAAATACGTGGCGGGTCCTGGCAGAAATATCCCAAATGCCATTATCTTTGTCCAAAAATAAGTAGCTGTTATGAAGTGGGTCGGGGCACTAATCCACGAACATCTCCGCTTTATTCTCAACTTCTTCTCTAGCTTTCCTTCTATCCTCAATTTTTGACATTAAGTACCACCAAGTATTTTTGGGATGCGTCAAGCAATACAACGGCTTCTGTTTACAATCGGTGACAAATGTCACCTTTGCACTTGAGACGAAGTAACCACTGCTGACAGAAGCTTCTACCTGACCGGGATTTGAATCATCAAGGTCTATAAACACCATACCATTACTGCCATGGGGTCTCTTAATGTCAACCGATGCAATACTTGGGTTAGTTGAAACCTTGGGTAAGTCGGCCAACATCACTTGCCTCCCCTGATCATCTTTGGGAAAGAGCACGAGTCTAATTGGATTTCTGCCGATAATTGCATATTGGTTATTGACATACAGTTCAGAATTTTGATCATCGGCAAATTCTCTTTCCAGTTGTGGAAATAATTGATCGCTAAACTCTTGGCGCGGCGCCTGCAAGTTTTTTTCGTAGACCACGGGTCGAAAAGCATTGTCGTCTTGTTCTAAATCCCAAAAATTTCCAAACTGCGATCTGTGACTGGCTAGTTGTTGTGTTGCCACGTCATTTAAGTTGAATTGATCTTGTGCAAATGATGCTAGTAAATTGTTTTGATGATAAACACTTACCAAACTTGCCTCTCTTTTGATGATGAAATCTTTGGCGTTGAGTTCAGTTGCTAAAGTGATTTTTTGAGGTTCACCATATTTTTCTTCTCTATTAGTTAAATAATCGTTTCTAATGCCTAGTGTCGAATGGGTGGTATCGACACTTAAGTTTCTTGAACCATCAATGATGTAGGGTATGATCCACCACCCCAAAATGCCGGCAGGAGTCTCTATATAAGGATCGGCAAACTGGGGATGATAAATTCTCAGGTCAGATAAAAAAAGCTCGTTGTCAGATAACCGGAGGCGAACCCGATATTGATCAGACTGAATCCAAACCGCCTGTTCAGCAGTATTGTTTTGGGCAGTGCCATGATAAACCTGAACAGAATTTTGGAACTTGTTAACTGCGGAAAATACATCACCGACAGAAACAACCGCACTATTTGGATTTAGTTCTAACCAATTTTTAACCACAGCCAATTGTCTTGCATACTCCTCCTGAATGTTTTCACCCATGCTATTTTCTAGACCAATTAAGGCAAAGGTGTAATCTTGAGGTTGGGAGTGGGCTTGAAAAAAGAGATGCTCAAAGTATGAGGTGTTGTCATCACGTAATAAATAATCATTGGGTTGTGAGGTATATGAGTCTGAAACATCGCCGTATCCATAGATTGGGTCAACTATTGTTTGGCGGACAATGACCGGCATGTGTTGCTCGGTGGCATTTGGTATCATTGCCCAGTTTTTAGATGGCCGGTAAGGGTAATGCATAGGGCCACCGTAAAGTGTGTAAGAATCAGTCCCAAATTGTTCTCTGGTAATTTGGTGAAGCTGCACACCATACTCAGTTTTTAAATACTGCAGTGACCAGGCATCAATCATCCATGCGGTGGTAAACACAGGGTAATAGCCAAACACTTTGCGAAATTCTTGAAAGTAGGTGTCAATCAATTTCTTTCTCTCATTTGGTTGATAACCTATTAAAAAAACGTTTTGGGCTTCGTACCAACTTTGTTCATCACCTTTGTATGCCACACCAGCAGCAGCGGCTAAGAGCGGCGTGATCTCTAATAATCCACCAAGCTGATGAGGGGAGCTGGCCAA
>CAZKSJ010000032.1:0-10465 GCA_964555515.1 uncultured Pseudomonadales bacterium | reverse complement strand
CAGATCCCCCATTTTTTACTGACTCTTTGTCATCACCCAATAACAAAATCCCAATTTCACTCATTGCTTGGTCGTGCCCACCCTCAGCTGTCGCAGTTTTGTCAGAAATATTCACCGGAAAAAAGTCTACAATTCTGGCAAGGACTTGATCCAGAATGAGAAAATCCTGCTCTTTTGATGCCCAATCAATGCTTTCAATAGCATCGCCATTGTCGTCAATTTTTAAAACAAAGCCCTTAGGTTCAGTCAAGTCGCGTAATCTCTCAACATCACTCGTTCTTGTTCTACCTCCTAAATAACTGTTTCTGACGTCAAGATATTGGTCGTATTTTGCTACATTCTGAGCATATCTTTGATTTTCTGTTGACAAAAAGTTCATATTTTTTTTAATAAAAAAACCTCGGAAGCTTTTAGCTCAACTTGGTTTCCTTCTCCCCACCTAGTGGAGAAATTTGTTACTTGGGAGCGAAAAGCCTCAGAGGCAATTTCGCAATTAAAATACTTAATAATTAACTATAGGACAAGCACATTATACACATCTAATACATATTGTGCAAGTGATTACGTTAACCCTCCTTTCTATTTACTCAGTGCGTATTACTATTAAAATTCCCACTAGTGAAGCGGTGATAACTCATCCTAATCAGCTACTTTTCAAAATGCAAGTGGCATTTTTTTGGGGATGATTTTGGGGAGCGTTTTTGGTCAAAATTTTTGGGAGCAGCAGTAATATTGGGTTGGTTCAGTTTTCAATAATTGATAATGCAGTCGTCAAATCATCTGGCAAAGGCGCCTGGACGCTAATTTTTTCACCAGTTCTAGGGTGGGAAAAATGAATGTTTTCCGCGTGCAAAAAATGCCTGGGGCACCACGCGGCATCTAGTCTTTGTCTGCGCTTGCCTGTATATCGGCCATCTCCTACCAATGGATGGTCTAAAAATGAAAAATGCACCCTGATTTGGTGAGTTCTACCAGTTTTGGGATAACAATTAATTAATGAAAAACCAGCCTGGTATGAATCAAGTTGTCTCTCAAGTTCCGCATCTACTGGTAGGCGCAGTTGCTTGAGTCTCAGTAAAAATTGGCTTTGATCAAAGGTGTACTCTTTAATCACTTGATACTTGGTTTCTGCTACCCTTCCCTCCGGGTCAACACTAAAACGATGTTTTTGCTCTGCTGAACGCATAATCGGCAATTTGATCGTGTCTGCGCGAGCGGCCATCATGCCATGTACCAGACATTGATAATTTTTCTGAATCTGCCTACACTGGAACTGAGCCATCACATTAATCATGCTACCAGGATTTTTCGCCAAAATTAGCACGCCGCTCGTGTCTTTATCGAGCCGATGCACGAGATATCCCCGCTGCAGAAATATTTCCGCAGCTGAGCCATATTCATCAGAGAAATCATCGGGCAGCAAAGTGAGCCACTCACTTTGCTGCCCACCACTCAATATCTCATCCATATAATCTGCACCCTGACGATCAGTCATCCACTGCTGGACAGTTAATCCAGACGCAGACTTCGCATTATTGACCACCATCCCCGCTGGTTTATTGATCACCAATAAGTCCTCATCTTCCCACAAGATGACTGGATTTTTTATTTCTGAATTATTCATGATTTTCGTTCTGAGCTGAGCTTTGCGCTATCCCTTTCGCTGTTACCTGATCGGCCACACCATCTGACTTCACTGCCGCCAAAACCAATCAATCAATTAATCAATTTGGGACTCACCATCTTCTGGAATGTGATCGACCGACTTAGTGCGGTATTTTATCAAGATTCCTCTGGATAGCAAAAGAAACACGCCAACTACACCCACTGCAATCGCCCAATCTGCCAAATTATTACGTAACCCAAAAAACATCAGTGGCATCCAATCCCTGACTGCGCCAAACAGCAGTCGGTCAATCAAGTTTGAAACTCCCCCTCCTACAAACAATCCCATCAAGACTGGGTGCTGATTAATCAACTGCTGACTAGATTTGAGAACGATGATGAGTGCAGCCACAATCACCAACACAATTATTTTGTCATAACTAGCTAATAATCCAAAAGAAATACCCTGATTGGTGATGACTGAACCAAAAGAACCGCTCAAGAAAAATTTTGAAACCTGATCTAACAAAATAACAATAATAATTGCCACCCAAAACTTACGAGGCAACATGCTTTTCCTCTACTAATGCGGTCGGGGGCTTTCTCCTTGGATGGAAGTTCCTGCCCGACCTGTGCCAAAGTAGTCCTAATCCAAAAAAGATCGCAGCTAGAGTCAATAATCTATCCGCATTCACATCAAAAAATGAAAATATTGGCGGTTTAAGCCAGGTCATGATAAAGAAAAAGATAGCAGCCACAATAATAAAGACTGAAATTAGAAAACCTGTCTGAGCAGTTTTTTTACCTGCTCTGTACCACTCAAACGTGCGATAGCGATACTCTACCCAGGACAAGTACCAACTCAAAGCTAAGAAGAAGATGGAAAAATAGAGTGGTGTGGGATGATGTGGTTCCTGTAATCCCGGAAAAGTGACGCCAATAGGCAAGTCTGTTTGTAAACCAAACACGCTCCCATCGAAAAATAATCCCAGGTATCCAATTGCCAAACCACCCGCCAACGCCATTGCCCAAAAATCTAAAATTTCAAATGGATTCCACTTTTGCCTTTTAGCATGACGAAATAAATAGATGGTCGCCGCAATTGCCCCCACCGCCCCATTTAATCCCGGGTACCCAAAAACGTCCAACCATTTCAGCACAGAAAAACCAAAGGCACCAAACTCTGCCACAATATACCCGGCCCGTCCGAAGACAAACCCGATCAACACCGCCATTAAAAATCCATCGAATAACTCTATTTCAGGATAGTGCTCTTCTCTAGCTTTTCGCCAAAACAAAAATCCCGTCACAAAAAATGACAAAACCATGAATAAGCTCAAGGTGCGTAAACTAAAAGAACCTAATTCAAACAAGACAGGATACATACTTCTCGTCTTTCATCAAACTATCTGCTCTATTGTACTGTATTCACCCTGTGGGTTGAAGCCTCCTTCCGCACTAGGATATACTAGCAATCTGATGCTTTCTATACCGCACTCCTTAACAGGCGCTTTTGTGGCCAGCAAATTTCCTAATCCGCTGATTTACGTGCCTGTAGCCATCGGGCTTCATTATCTGCAGGACTGGATTCCGCACTGGGACGTAGGCACGGGCTTATCCAATGGCAGTCGGAAAAAAAGCACTGCTTTTAAGTTGGAGCTAATCGATTTGGCAATCACCGCCCTCTTAATTTACTTGTTTTGGCGCACCGAGCCGATGGCGTTACAAATTCACATCTGGGCGGGGGGTTTAGCAGGCATTTTGCCAGATTTAATTGAAGCACCTAGGAACTTCTTCAATTGGGAACCAACCATCACTAAACCTTTCAACTGGCTACACAAGCAGTTCCACTACTCTATTCCAAATTGGGTGGTGGGAATTATTCCTCAAGTTGTAGTAGTAACGGTGATTTGGTTGTTGAGGTAAGTTCTAGACTAATAATATCCCTGTTTTGAAACAATACTTAGCATATGTTTTCTAATCACATTATCAATTTTTCATTGTAACAGAATTAAATTGTTAATTCTGATCCGTGTTCTCTGCCTGAGTATTTACAACAATCTGATAATAGGGAAATTCCTTACTTAGAATTTCTGGAGTCAGTGTAATCGCAATATTTGCTTCTCGATGATCACCAACTGGATTAATGATTGAAAAGACTTGACCAGACTCTAATTCAATCTTAACAGGATTTGTATTATCCTCACCGTTTAGATAATACCAAAGTGTGAAATTTCCCTGTTTTGCTTCAGCAATGACGATAAAACCTCTTGGGAGCTTCAATCTCTCACCCTCGGCTAATTCTTTTTCTTCTACTAAATAACCTTCTTCTATAGCAGAGCTAGCTCTTTTCACAACTAGATAACTGCCATCGTCAAGTTTTTGAGCTGAATCGTTGGCAGTCAACAAATTATCTATGATAAAGTCTGAAGTAACTTTTCGATTTGCTCTATCAGCTCCTGCCTTAATTGCTACCAAAGATGCTGCGACAAGGGGGCCAACGAGCTTTAACAAATATCTTCTAGAATACTTTTTTCCTGCTGCTGATCAATTCTCTCTGTACTTACCTTTGGTTCCGTGTCTCCAAATTGGCTCTCATGCTCAGCGTTCATATAGTAACTTTCTAGGGCAAAGCAGAATAAATTTTGTAAACTCAAATGTGCCGAGGGAGGGACTCGAACCCTCACGAAGTTTAAGCCTCATGGGTTTTTGAGACCCACGCGTCTACCGGTTCCGCCACCTCGGCTTTCTCAAGTGAACAAGGCGATTATTATAACATTGATTTGAGTGAAAAATAACTTGGATATTTTCTAAAATCAGCATTTTTGGTATGACTCTTATAGATCAAAATATTGATATTATCATCACAGTATGCCAGCAATTTGCATTATCTTAAGAATTCCGGCATGATTATTTGGTATGGAAGCGGTACAAGCATTTTTTGTCGCAATTTTTTCTGTTAATAGCATCTGGTCAGTGGTAGCTAGAGCGATTTTGTGGTTCATCATCTCGGCGGTGATTATCATGAGTACAGATTCCATTAATCCCGAACACACCAATGACAAAATTCGCCACAACTTGGGATTCTTACTACTCTTTTTGGTGCTTTCTAGTGGTTTGATGTTTTTATTGTTCAGCTACACACCTAGCAGTGCTTCGGGTTGATTAACAGCTGATTAAGAGATCAATAATAGTTAAGCCTGGTTGATTAACGATATACATCCTCCCCTTTCGATGATGAGTACGCACAATCGGCAGGTTATCTAACGATCGATCGTAGCATTCGCTGATCAACTTATATCGTTGAAGAAAAAACAATCTGCTGAAACATTAAGCGCCCTGGGCGACTCGCCGCGACTCCATCCCGTAGAACTTAATTCTGTCGCCCTTGAAGTACAAATCAACTTCTCCCAAGGGTCCGTTACGATGCTTCGCCACTTTTAGGTTAACTGCTTCGCGAATTTCTTCGTCTTTACGATATAAAAACATCACCACATCGGCGTCTTGCTCAATCGATCCGCTTTCCCTCAAATCCGAAAGTTGGGGCACCCGCTCACCTCTACTCTCAATCGCCCGCGACAGCTGGGACAATCCTAATACCGGGATGCGCAGCTCGCGAGCAATATTCTTTAAACCTTGGGAAATTTCTGCCACCTCCTGAACTCTATTGTCCATCGTTCTTCCTCTAGCCAGCTGCAAATAATCAACCACCAATAAATCAATGTTGTGTTCGGTCATCAAGCGCCGAGCCCTGGTGCGCATCTCAAAAATGCTCAAACCTGGTGTGTCATCGATAAAAAAATTGGCATCGGCCAAAACGCCCATCGCGTCTGACAACTTTAAAAAATCCTGTTGGTTCAGTCGACCGGTTTTAAGTTTCCAAGCATCAATGTCTGCCTGAGAAACCAGTAACCTATCAACCAATTCTTCCCGACTCATTTCCAATGAAAAAAAGCCAACTTTCTTTTTTTCCGTGACTGCCACATGATGGGTAATGTTGAGCGCAAACGCAGTTTTACCAATACCAGGCCTTGCCGCCAAAATAATCAAGTTAGACCGCTGCAAACCAGCTAATAATTGATCAACATCGGCAAAGCCGGTGGCTACCCCACGAATTTCACCGCCAGACTTCTGCAACTCGTCTAGTCTTTCAAAACTTTCCACCAGGGTATCCTTGACTGAAGTAAAAGCACGACCGGTCTGTTTTTGCGAAACTTGAAAAATACTCTGCTCGGCTGCGTCCAGCACGTCTCTGGCTTCAGCACCGTCGTCAAAAGCTTTCTCACTCATCTCACCGGCCAATTGAATCATCCGCCGTTTGATGTGCGTATCTGCCACAATTTGGGCATACTCTACGACATTGGCGGCGGTAGACACCGCGTTGGTGATGCGGGCAATGGCGGCCGCTCCGCCGGCCGCCGTCAATTTTTTCTCCTTCTTTAGCTCATTGCTGAGGGTAACGGCATCAATTGGCTGTCGTTTCTCATACAAAGCCTGCATTGCTTGATACATAGCCTGATGAGCCTGCTCATAAAAACTCTCGGGGCCAACTAGATCGGCCACTTTCACGATCGCATCTGGATCAATCAAAATTGAGCCTAAAACTGATTTTTCGGCATCGATGTTGTGAGGAGGTACTTTCCCCGGCATATAACTTCCTCTTCTGAGTTGAGATGCAATTTAGCACATTGAGTGTTGCTGATCAAATCGTCAATAAATTTGTCAGACGATCAATACTCCAGCCGAGCGGGATCAAACCCAATCAACCGCACTGATCTAGCACCTCTTTTCAACTCAACCCAATTCTTTAACTTTAACCCAATTTAGCTCAAACCATCTGTGGATACAAAACCACTACTTCTGTTTCTTCAGGCAGCCTTAATTTATCGAGTTCAATTGATTTCTGTGGAGTCACTTCCACACTATACTCTTTTAGAAAATCGTCAACAGTCTGCAAGCTGCCAAATACATCTTGATTGTGCTCAGCAGTTTTGTAATGCATCGGAATGACGATACTAGGCTCAAGCGATCGAATGGTTTTCACTGCTGCAGCCGCGTCAATCGTAACCACACCACCCACTGGACAGAGCAACACATCAATCGCACCAATTTCTTCAATTAATTCAGGGGATAGTTCATGACCCAAGTCTCCCAAGTGACAAACGCGCACATCATCAATGTAAGCCGTGTAAATATTGTTTGAACCTCTTTCTGAACCTTGCGAATTATCATGAAATGAAGCGACGCCAAAAACTGAGATGCCACCCACTTCATATTCTCCCGGCTTATCAATGATAAACGGATTTTTCCTTCTGGCAGTACCATTCACATTAGATACCGCATTATGATCGGAATGATCATGAGAACAAGTCACGATATCCGCGCTCAAGGTTGGTAAAGCAAAACCAACTGACTCTTGATAGGGATCGGTCACCACCGCGCCTCTCTTGCCTTTGATCTTGAAACATGAATGACCATGATAAGTAATGATCATAAGTATCCTCCCTATTCTTTTTGCCTCTTTACACAACGAGGTGGTAATGAATAATACGCCTGCATGACCGATTAGCAACCTCTAGAATGAACGTGGTTGGCAAAGTGCCCATAGTTTATAATGGAACATGTTATGAAGAAAGAGGTACTGATTGCAATTTTGATTGGCTTCGGATTAGGTTTGGTGATTATGTACGGCTTGTATAGACTTCGCATCGCGATGACAGACAAGCCTCAAGCCATAGAAGAAATTGTCAAAGCTACGCCCAGTCCCACCGCCGAGGCAGAGGCAGTGATCGCTCTGCACAGTCCTGAGGACGGCTCAATTCAAACCGAAACAAACACCACCGTGACGGGCACTACTCTGCCAAATAGTTATGTGGTGATCTTCGTGAATGAGGAGGACTTTATCACCACCGCCGATGAGAGCGGTAATTTTTCTCTTGATGCTGAGTTAGAACTGGGCAGTAATGTGATCATCACCCACGTGGTAGATAATGATGGCAATACTTATACTAAAGAAAGAACAGTGATTGTGAGCGACATCTATGCCCAAGGATCTGAACCTACTTCAGAAACTGATACCACAGCAACTGATGCAACAACCGAAGAGGAAACTGAATAATAAAATTCTATGAAACTTAAAATTATTTATATAGCCATCTTTTTTATATCAATAACTGTATTTGTGAGCTTAGTGTTGGGCATTGCTCCCAGCTCTGCCCAAGAAGCGACTGAAAAAGAAACTGCCACCAAATCTGCCCAAGAAACGAGTGAAACTGAAAATGCAGAACCTGATGAGACTACTTTAGAACTTAAAAAAAGAATCGAAAAAGTTGTTGAGGAAAAACGTGAGCAAGTCAAAGGTGCCATTGAGGACTTACTTTCTGGAAAGTCTGGATTTATTGGGGAAGTTTTTAGAGTTTCTGAAGAGACAATCACAGTCACAACTCCAAACGGTAATGTCGTTGTACCAATTGGGGAAAGTGTGCAAATTTTGAAAGATGGCAAAGATCTGATGCTTGAAAAGGTGGAAGTTGGTAACTGGGTGATCGTGCTCGGGAATACTCAAGCAGAAACAGTCGTCCCAGACTATATTTTTGTTGAAGAGAATTCGCTGCGCACACCCAATCAGGTGGTCACCCTGGGAACTTTGCAATCCATCAATACTAAGCAGGTTGTGATCACCAAGCGTGGCACAGGAGAAGAAAAAACATTGACCATTCTCAAGACTTCCCAATTTGAAGACCAAGACGGCGAAGAAGCGAGAATTACCGACTTTGAGGAAGAAATTTCCGTGCTGGTGACAGGTTTTGAAACCGAGGATGGTTTAGAACTATCAACGTTACGCTCATTGGCTTTATTGAGTGACATCAAAGATTAATCATGCAGCTGCAGCAGCGCTTAAAAAAACTGCAATCCCATCTTGGAGATCATCAAGGCATCGTGCTGGCTAGACCAGCAGATATTCAGTACTTAACAGGTTTTAAAACCATCACCGCCAACGAAAGAGAAGCTTTTCTGGTGGTGACTAAAAAATCTGTCACTCTGCTCTATCCATCTTTCTCACCGGTGGAAAAAATTCCAGGCATTAAGTACTTTGCTGGCCACTGGCCGAGTGATTTGAAACAGGTGATCACTGACGCGAGTAATCATGTCCTTGACTCTGAAGAAAACAGACAGCGGGTCACCGAGTGGCAAGCAGACCTGAGCGCCTTGTTCGCTGATGAATATCAATTGATTGCCAACATCAAACACACCAAGTGGCAAACATTTGCGCGAGATGAAATTTGGCAGCTAAGACAAACTAAAGATTATCAAGAACTACAACTATTCCGAGCTGCCAATCAAATTACTCTGCAAGCTGTTGAGCTACTGCAAATAAAGTTGGTTGCTGGCATGTCTGAACTTGAGTTAGCACATGAGTTTGAGCACATCGCCCAGAAATTGGGAGCAACCGAGCTTGCCTTTCCCCCAGTCATTGCGTTTGGCGCCCACTCCGCCTTACCACATCATCAGCCCACCAAAGCTGTTTTGGAACCGGAACAAGTAGTACTCATCGATGTGGGCGCCAAGGTTGACGGCTATTGTGCTGATCTGACTCGTACAATTTGGTTCGGCAAAAATCCTGACCAGCAGTTTTTGGATATTAAGCAAATCGTTGATACCGCTTATCAATTAGCAGCTGATCAAATTTCACCCAATGCTCTCGCTGCTGATATTGACAACACAGCTCGAAAATTTATCTCTAAAGCTGGTTATGGTCCACACTTTATCCATAGTACTGGCCACGGATTGGGCTTAGAAATTCATGAGCCGCCTTCTCTTTTTTCCAATTCAACAGATAAACTGAAAAAAAATATGCTCATCACCGTTGAGCCGGGAATTTATCTTAAAGGACGCTTTGGCTACCGTCATGAAAACACACTTGTCGTGTAAGAATTTTGTCCGATATCAAAATCATCCCCGTTACTGGTAATCAGCTCAATTATCGCTTGCCAGCTTCTCTGAACTTCAAAGCCTACAGATATAACCGTTAGCTCACTACGCCTTCGTTCCCTTCCAAATACCCAACATAATAACCACATGCTAGTCGAGCCTTCAAAAAATGTTGCTTATGATTGAAAAATATTAGGGTGGACCGTAGGAGAGTCGAACTCCTGACCTCTGCAATGCGAATGCAGCGCTCTACCAACTGAGCTAACGGCCCAAATTGTCGATCAAAAGTATTGTATCAGTCTCTACCAATTTAAGAGGTCTTATTTCTGGAGTTAATTAAATCTATTATATATAATAATTGCTCCCAATCGTCAGCGAAAGGCTCACCGGTTTGATCATTAAATTTAGTAAGTAATTCTTCTCTTGTTACCATACCTAACTCATGGAAATGCATCATTATTTTATAACACAATCTATTCAATCTTTTATTAGGGTTAATCGCCGTTTCCCATTTTGCACTTTCTAAATCTGGGTTTGCAACTGATCGCACTACAGCTTCAAGCAGGCTCTCTTTCTTGAGTCTTTGTTGAATTTCCACCAACAAATCAAATTGTTTGGTAGGTATACCAGAATCTGCAAACATTCGATGAATATTATTGATTTTTGCTATCGCTTCTTTTTCGCCTCTGGCAATCAGTTCTGTAAAGATGGCGTCTACCTTTAATTTAGATTCTTGGCATGTTGGTGTTAATAACAAACGAGCTGTATTAACCGCATTATCAAGCGGAATAAGCTCAAGATTTACTTCGCTTCCGTCTGTGTTGATAGCAAAAAAACTATGATAACTTGTTAATATAATGGTGGCCTCTTGACTTACCGGATCTACTATTCGTAATTTAAAAGACTGCCATTAAATTAACAAGTTATC
>CAZKSJ010000031.1:4514-11017 GCA_964555515.1 uncultured Pseudomonadales bacterium | reverse complement strand
AATCTCAACCTCTGCCAATAAAGGTTTTAGTAATTCATTGACACCCACCGTCATCACAAACCAACCGTGAGTTTTTTTGTAGCCCCGTTCGTCGCTACCACCAAATTCCGCCGTACCTGTTTTACACGCCACCGCCCCACTTCTGATTTGCTCATAAGCTGATAGTTCTTGATTTTGATAGCGCTCATTCCAGGGAAAAAATGGGTAGGCAGTGCCTCCACTGCTACATGCGTCTAACATGCCGGATAAAATTAAATCTAGGTGGTCATCTTCTAATGCCACACCATGACAATCCGCCTGAACCGATGAGATCAGGCGCGGGCTGCACCGCGAGCCATGGTTAATCAGGGTTTGCGTCATTTGGTTGACTTGCAGCGGCGTCACCAATAAGTTGCCCTGACCAATCCCAAAGTGATATGTATTTCCCAAAAACCACCGCTCCCCTATCACTTGCTCTTTCCAATCAACATCCGGTACCAGCCCGGCCTGCTCCCCAAGTAACTCAATGCCAGAAACTTTGCCATAACCAAACTCACGCGCCTTATCAGCCAGCTGATTTGGACCAATCCACTCGGCAGCTTTATAAAAGTAAATATCATTACTCCTAGCAATTGCTCGCTGTAATGAAATTTCACCTTCTGTACCTCCGTACTGTGAAAAATACCAATTCGCATAAGAATAATCTCCCACCTTAAGCACCCCCTCATCTATCACACTCGTTTGTGCATCGATAGCAGCGGTACTTAACCCAGCTGCAGCTGTAACTAATTTAAAGACCGATCCTGGCGGGTAAGCGCCGCTCACTGCTCGATTAAAAAACAACTGTCGTTCATCGGTAAACAACTCAGTCACTGTTTGTTGTCTAAATTTTTCCAACTTTTCATCCGCATAACGAGCCGTAATTAAGTTGGCGTCATAACTGGGCTTGCTTATCAAGCTTAAAATTTCCCCCGTGGTTCCATCTGTGATCAGCACCACACCCGTCCGATTTCCCATCGCCTCGAAAGCAATCAGGCTTAAATAAGGATCAATGGCGGTGCCGATATCCTGACCTGGGTCACCTAATTTTGTGGAAATTAAACGCTTTTTTTGACCTAAAGCATTGATTTCATAAATTTCCTCACCAAGATAACCTCTTAAATTCAAATCAAAAGTTTTTTCCAAGCCTTGCTTACCAACCAAGTCAATCGGTTTTAAATCTTTGTCCTGCTGCAAATCCTCCGCCGAGACGGCGCCAGTATAACCTAGAACAGGTGCCAACACCTCACCCAGTGGATAAATTCTTCTGATGGTTGTTTCTACACTGCCGCTCTCGGTAGCCATGAGCGACAAAGCGACATCCGCAGAAATAGGCTTCTTGGCAGCAAATACCCGATCGGGATCAGAAATTTGATGGTAAATTGGATAATTCTGTACCAAAGGTTGGCCATAACGATCCTTAATCAAGCCCCTCATTCTAGGCAAGGTAATTTTAAATAGTCTGTTTGCTTCTGCCATTTCTAAAAAACTCTGGCCTTTAATGACCTGCACATCAATCAACCTCACTAAGGTTAAGGTACCGCTTAACAAAATAGCGATCGTTAAAAGCCAATAATTGCTGAGGTGGTGATTTAGTTTTGGCACAGATTGTTCATCAGCTAACATTAATTTTAGTAATTAGTAAATCGAAAGGAAAATTTTTGTCTTTTTAGCCAATGATAATTTCCCCACAAAATAATCAAACTAATCAGATAACTAATACTAGAAAAGACTAAAAATTGAGCAGTTGATTGTGGCGGAATAATCAAAGAAAACATAGTCACTATGATTAGTACCTGCAAATTACTTGCCCACCAAGAATTGATAAACCTTGTCTGCCAAAATTTCACTAAGTGAATTGCTAAGGCGATAAAAGCAAACAGAAGCAACCAGCTTTGACCAAAAATAACCGCACATACCAAAGAAGTCGTCACGATGGTGAGTACCGACATGAGAGGCGTCTGCCGATTGGTCCATAACATCAGCAGCGTAAAAAAAATGAATGGCAAGGCTAAGACCTGTTCAATCAGCAAAACCAAGCACAAACCAGTGAGCAAAAAGAAGTATTTGAAAATTTCCCATAACATATGGTGCTACCTAACTTCTATTAGAGGTGTTGTGTAAAATGATACTAATTGATCAATTTCTGCCACTTGAGTCGGTACTGAAGAAGGTGGGGAAATTGAAGCGATGACACCCACGAGCAGGCCAGGCTTAATTCCAGGTTGGCCAGAAGTGGTGACTCTTTCTCCAACCGTGAGCTTGTTATCTGGCAACACTTCTGTAAAAATTACTTTTTTACCCGTGCCTTTGATTAATCCCTGTGCTCCAGAGGCTGTCTCTGCCAAAATTGGTTGTGAATCAAGATTGAATAACAATTGCACTCTCGATTGATCGGACTCAACTTGAGTGATTCTACCAAGGAGTGTTTCATTTGTGACAATTACTTGACCCTCGCTGACCCCCTCAGACAACCCTGCACCAATAGCAGGATAAGCATAAGAAGTGATTGGGGCAGCAATGATCTTGGCCTGTTGAGTACTACCCTCACCCTCAACCATCTGCTTTAATATTTCATTTTCCGCCTTTAACCTCTCTAACTCAGCAATCGTTGCCAAATCTTGGGCGTGTTGCACCCTCAGCCTGTCAAGCTCTGTGGCAGCCGAAAAATAAGAGCTTAACGAGTAAGCTGGATGGGTCACTAATTCCACGCCTTGGACGACCCTTTTACTAACTGGTACAGTCATCCATCCCAATCTCTCCCTTAAAAATAGATCCCACCTAACTTGCTCTACCAAAAAAATGGCTATCCCGCAAATCACTAGCACTCCTAAGGTAAAAGACGGAGTGTTAGTTGAATTACTCCAAGAATCGATTCGCATCATGAGCCCTCATTAGTGACTATCACTTATGGCCATCAGCCATTTTTACCAGCCCCTCGATGACATCAAGTTCTGGATTTTCAGACATGACCATTTCTGCTTGCAAGTGGTGCTGAAGTATCTCTTTCATACCATTGAGCTGCATTGCCCCGCCAGTCAAAAATACGCCGTTCTGCAAGCAATCGGTGACTTGTTCGGGTGGTACTTTGTTAAAAAAGTGCTTCAAACCAATCACTAAATCATCAACTAAATTCACAAATCCCATGCTGATTTGGCTTGCCGAAATAATCACTGTTTTACCTAGCTGTGAGGCAATATCCTTACCCATCACCGATAGTTTTTTATTTAAAATAGTGCGGTGTGTATTGGTATGCTCTATCAATCCAATGGTTTTCTTAATTCTTTCTGCCTCGTGCCAACTGATCGCACAGTTTTCAGTTGATCTTACCGAGTGCTGGACAGCAGCAGTAAAGTGCGTGCCACCTAAAAAAATTCTTTCGACATGGATTACTTCCCCTCTCTGCACGATAGCGATCGTGGTAGTCATACCTCCCATATTGATGAGGCAGTAGTTGGCAGATGAATCTGAGTTGCACCGGTCAGCTTGCGTGGCCACTGCCAATTCTGCGGAATAAAAGGCGTTTCTACCAAGCTTTAACTTGGCAAATTCATGAGTGGTTTGATCTCTCTCAGCTGGCGTCAATGAATCAGACACAGCGATTAAACACTGCCTAGGAGTTAACACTTGCCACCAGACTGTATCAAGTTGTAAATGATTATTGATTGCCTGCAACAGCAACTGCAAATATGCGCGATTGGCAACAGCCCCATTTTGAATGGGAAACATAACCTGCAAACCCTGTCTTCTTATGCCCAACAACTGATGAGCCTTGTTACCAAAGGCGAGCAAGGTTTGTTGAGAAGGGTTATATGCAATACAACTTGGCTGATTAAAGACCAACTTATTGTCTATCATCACTCTTGCCTGCGATGAGCCAATTTCCAGATAAACATCCTTGTTTGACGATTGCAGATGGACTGATCGAATAATTTTGGAGTGGTGCTTCATTGCAGGTAATGTATAACACACCAGCCAGGTCAAAACAAGAATTCACGCTCAGGGATAAAGATAAAATTCTCGAGAAACGGAACATGTGGTACAAAAAGTGAGAAATAACCAGACAACGCGGGACAATTACTCGACAAATGATCAAGCTGCAAGATGATTACGCTGTGAAATAATTATTTGGCAGAAATAATTATTTGGCAGCCAAGCTATTCATCAAATGGGCAGCCGAATACCATTTATTTTCATCCATCAGTTTTTCTGACTCTGCGATGCGGCCCAAGTTTTGGGAGTTATCAGCGTAAAAAGTACGCAATCCTGAGGCGCGTTCACGCACCATTTCTTCTTTTAACTCTAGGGCTTTTTCCAGCATGATTTCTTCAAGATCAGGAATTAATTTCTCCAAGAATTGGACTACTTCCTCTTGCCGCTGCTCCTCAGAACCTTGGTCTGACTTCAACATAGCCTGGAGTTGCTGCTGTTCGTCATTGGTAATCAATAACTTGACGTCATATTCCAAAAAATCTTCCCAAATGACTTCTTGGAGCTCATCTAAAAACGCCTCTTTTTGCTCATTCGTGCCGTCATTGACTCCCAACAAGAAGAAAATATTTTGATCCTCAAGAGCCTCTGATGTGGTGGTTGTGGTGGTGGTGGTTGCTGCGGAAGTGGGCATTTCATCACCAACACTTGCTAGTAATCCTGGCTTAGTAGCTGTTTCAGCTACGGTTGACTGAGTTAAGGACTGATTTGGTTGCTGGTTTGACAGTTGGTCTGGACGCTGATCAAACGGTTGATCTGGATGTTGATCTTGCCGTTGATCAAATGATTGATCTTGCAACCCATTTTGCGATGGTTGATCCGCGGGCTGATCCGGTGATTGAGTTGGAAGCTGATCTCTCGGTTGATCCACAGGCTGATCGACTGGTTGATTCATTGATTGACCGAACGGCGAATCTGTCGGTTGATCAGCTGATTGGCCTGTTGATTGACCTATTGACTGACCGGCCGGCTGACCTAATGGTTGAGCGGTCGATTGGCCAGTCGTCTGACCAGACGACTGGCCAGGAGGTTGATACGCATCCACATAATGTGGACTTGAGTTGAGTGAGGAGTCGTCATTCATAACAATACCTAACATAACTAATGTTGGCTACAATTTAAGTGTACACTAAAAGGCACTAGAGCCTCAAGACTCGCTTCTACTCTAGAGTGTATCGATTTAGGAATGATTGGAAAACGAAAGGGTTTGTTTTTAAACATAAAATGAGATCAGATGCGACCAAAATTTCTGCCCGAATGATAATTATTGGATGTTATACTGCTGTTATCTTCGTCTTGCGTGATCCTAACGTCAACCTGACAGATGATGAGATGAGTGATTAGATAATGACCAAAATTTGTACGAATAGATAGATATTATTGCTTGTGTCAAAAAAACACCGCCGAAAACTAGCGCGTCAACAACAAACTAAAACTAATCCGCCTTCTCCTCCCCAAAAAAGCCAAGGTTCCGGCCTACTCAAGTGGTCTCAAATTACATTGGTGACCAGCTTTCATGCACTATTATTAATGGTGCCTCTCTTTTTTTGGTTCAACACCAGTGAGTTATTTGAGTTTAACAAGATGGTGCTCACTTATGCCTTGACGATAGTAATCATAGTAGCCTGGCTGGCGAAAATGATTACGGCAAAAAGATTTGTCTTCCGTCGCACCCCGCTGGATATTCCAATCGCTGTGTTTTTACTTTCTCAACTACTCGCCACGTTCTTCTCACTTCATCCCTACACCTCACTGCTCGGTTATTACTCGCGCTTTCATGGCGGACTGTTGTCAAGTTTAACGTATGCAGCGCTTTATTATGCTTTCGTGACCAATCTTTCTAAAAAACATCTCCCCAGTCTGTTGGTAACTACTTTTCTCGCTGCGATCTTGACATCCATCTATGCTAGCCTAGAACACTTTGGGCACTCAATCAGCTGTTGGATTGCTACTGAAGGCACTTCATTTGGAGTTGATTGTTGGATTCAAGATGTCCAGAACCGAGTATTCGCCAGCTTTGGTCAACCCAACTGGTTGGCCGCTTACCTGATCATGCTCATTCCACTGGGTGTAGTACTCATGCTCATTAGTCGTAAAAAATGGATGCAGTATTACTATGCAGGATCAATCATCTTGATGTTTGCTACCCTTCTTTTTACCAAATCTAGATCTGGCATTCTTGGATTGGGCTTGGGTTTATTTATCTTGTTGGTCTTGCTAGTTTGGGTCTTGAAGCGCCAACAAATGCTTGTCTTTGTGGGTAAGCAACAGTGGCGGCTATTGGCAGCGGTGGTCGGCGCCGGCTTATTAATGACTGTTCTGATTGAAGCACCCTATACACCAACACTCAGGTGGCAAACCAATCAATCCGACCAAGTCGCGGTGGTTGCCGATCCCACCAATCCAACTCCGGTAGCTAACAGACTTGAAACTGGTGGCACAGACTCTGGAGAAATTAGAAAAATTGTCTGGTCTGGAGCAATCAAAATTTGGCA
>CAZKSJ010000031.1:0-4414 GCA_964555515.1 uncultured Pseudomonadales bacterium | reverse complement strand
CCGATAAATTAGTCACAGCTGCCCTACTCTCTGGAATAGTAGCACTAAGCGTTTCAAACTTTTTTGGATTTTCCACCGTGATGGTGACCATCTTGATGTATCTTTTTATGGCAGTTGCCGTCTTACTTAATCATCCGCCTGAAGACTGGCCTGAGGATAAAACCACAGAGCGAGGACTAAATATCGTGCAGATTTTGTTGTTGAGTGCGGTGGGGCTGGCCGGCGTGGTCGCCCTCAACGCGACGCTGAGTTATTGGCGGGCAGATATTGCCTATAGCCAAGGAAAGTCATCCGCAGAAGCCGGCCAGCTAGAGGAAGCCATTACCAACCTCTACCGAGCTATTGAGCTCAACGGTCAAGAAGCCACTTTTTATGATCAGTTGGCAACTGTCTTTGCGACCTCAGCCATCAGCCTCGCCCAAGCCCAAAAGCCTGACGAGGCACAGCAGCTGGCGGCAGCGGCAGAACAAAGCAGTGATGCGGTCATGAAGCTCAACCCTCATCAACTCAACTTTTACAAAACGCGTGCCAGAATGTACATCACCCTTTCCCAACTTGATCCTGGATATTTAATTAAGGCTGCTGAAGCAATGGAAAAAGCCCAAACCCTATCACCAACTGATCCAAAAATACTGTATAATCTTGGGCTAATTGAAATTAGTCTGCAGAAAATTGATCAAGGATTAATCCATTTGGAGCAAGCCATTGCTCTTAAACCAAACTATGAGGTAGCTCGTTATCAATTGGCGGTGGCATATTACGAACAAAATCAACTAGAAAAGGCCGCCGCCCAGCTTGACTACATCTTAACCAACATCTCCCCTAATAGTCAGCTGGCAGCAGATCTCTTAGCTTCAATTTCTGCTCAAATTAAACTACCATAGATTAATCGCGCAAATTTTGTTCATCATCATGAAAATCGTCACTCTTCCCCATCCTTCACTCCGCGCTACTGCTCAACCAGTCACTGCCGTGGATAAACAACTCCTTAAATTTATTCAAGATTTACAAAATACTTTGCGACAAGCCATTAATCCTCAAGGCGTAGGACTCGCCGCAACCCAAGTCAACGCCAAAAAGCGGATTTTTGCCACTCTGCTCAATCATCAACTGCGGGCGTTTATCAACCCAGAGATTGTTGATCGCGACGATAAAAAGACTCTTGGGCCAAAAACAGATGATCCATATCTGGAGGGTTGTCTCTCAATCCCAGGAATATATGGACCGGTACCCCGTTACGGTTGGGTCAAGATGACTTTCCAAAAAATTGTTGATGGCCATCTCATCACCCAAACCGAAACCTTCGATGACTTTGCTGCCAGAGTAGTTCAACACGAACTTGATCACTTGAATGGTGTACTATTCATTGATTACACAAAACAATTTGATTTACCACTCTACCAGGAGGATAAAAAAACCAAAAAGTTAAATCCAATTGAACCGAGTATTGTAGAAATATTGTAGGTTACAGATTTCTGACATAAATCTTACAGATCATTTGGATCCCGTGTGCAAAAATCTGATAGAAAAGTTTAGGAAAAGATAACACCAAAGATGACCCAACCATATCTAGTGGCAGTAGCTGGATCAACCAATCGAACTAGGCTGTGCGCCCAAAGTCTGCAAGATGATGAGCGCTTTAAATTGGTTTGGCTGTTAACCCCTCAACCAAAAATTAGAGGCAAACAAAAAATACCCTCTCCCACACCCCTTCATCAATTTGGGCAAGAACACAAGCTTGTTTCGTTACTTGTGCATAAAAAAATCGACGACTCAATCAAGAAACAAGTCCTCACCCAGCCCAAACCTGATTTTTTGCTGATTGTGGACTTTGGTTATCTCGTCCCAAGGTGGCTATTGGAATACACCAACATTTTTCCGCTCAACATCCATCCATCTGACTTGCCGAAGTGGCGCGGGAGCTCGCCGGCTCAATTTGCCATTCTTTTTGGTGAAAAAAATTCTGCCATCAGTTTGATGGTGCCAAATGAGAAGCTTGACCAAGGCGGCGTAGTTACTAAGTTAGCATTTGAAGTTCTGCCAACCTGGACACAAGGCGACTACTATGACTTTGCATTTGCTCTAATGAAAGAAAAATTGCCAGACCTGATGGATCAACTCGCCAAAGATCAACTCTCGCCGCTACCCCAAACTGACCAATCACCCACCATCACAGCTCGCCAGCTAGATAGATCAGATGGCTTCGTCAATTGGCAGGTGTTATCACAAGTGATTCAAGGCCGGCGCGTCAATTGCGCTGAGTTAGGACCAGAACAGATGTCACCTTTGCTAGTCGTCGCGCGAACCGCTCACACCAGTTGTGCCGCCATGCTAGAACACGCTTGTCGTGCCCTTTACCCATGGCCAGGATTGTGGACAATAATACCAACCCCACAAGGAGAATTAAGGATGAAGGTCTTGAGCTGCCACCTTAACCAACAGGATCCCCTGCAATTAATGCTTGATCAAGTACAAATTGAAGGTAAAAATCCCGCCCAGTGGTCTGAGTGCAGGAACATCGTTGTGCAGAAGTAATCACAGTCCCAATCAGACCATAATTCAACCACTGCAGAAAAAAATAGAAAACACAGTGAAGCTTGACCAAAAAATTATTCGGCGTGCGCTGCTGAAAAATGGGTGGTCACGCCAGACTTTTTCAACATCCGCAAAATCTTGGTAGGCACCCGCATCCGCTGCTTTTGACCATCAATCATCACCGTCACGGTATGCAGGTTATACTTAAATGCTCGCTTGGTTCTGTTCTTAGCGTGAGACACATTATGACCAATGTGTGCAGTGCGCGGAAACTTAAAACTAAAAGATGCCATATTTCCTCAATAACTTTTAGAAGAATTGCAATTGTAACATCTTGCCTCAAGAAACGCAAAGATCAGGTGCTAACCCAATAAAAATAATCGAGTCCCTATTTTTGACAACATTCTTCTCTCTACCAAAAATGATCCCCGAGCATGATCATCTTCGCTTAAAATACGCCTGCACAAATTAAAACTGCTCAGTTTCACATTCTCAAATCACTCAGATTGCGGTTTGCTCAATAATGTAGGCTGATATAATGGAGCGCGTTATGGGTTTAATTTCATTACTCACCACTAGTCCTATCTTATTCGTGCTGATTGCTGTTATTTTGGTTGCCGCGATTACCGTCCACGAATTCGCTCACGCCTGGATGGCAGACCATTTGGGTGATCCTACCCCTCGTTCACAAGGCAGAGTTACCCTCAATCCCAAAGCTCACCTTGACCCAATCGGCACCTTGATGATTTTTGTGATTGGCTTTGGGTGGGGTAAGCCAGTTATGTTTGATCCTTACAATCTCAAGAATCCCACGAAAGAAGCGGCGCTGATTGCCTTTGCCGGGCCAGCGGCCAACCTGTTGCTCGCTTTAATCTTATCCTTAGCCCTGCCACTAGGAATTGGGCTTGGCATCTCTGAGTCAATTTTAGGCACAATCCTGCTTTATTCCATTTTCTACAATGTGATGCTAGCGATCTTCAATCTTGTCCCCATCCACCCTCTTGACGGTGGCAAAATTGCGGTGGCGCTCTTACCAGCTGAACTGGCGCTAGAGTTTGATGATTTTATGAGGCGCTATGGCACTTTTCTCTTAATTGCCCTCATATTGCCCCTGGTCAATGGTACCAGCGCCGTCTCTACGCTTATTTCTCCAGTCATTACCTTCATTTCTGGCTGGTATTTACAGTTGGCCTCGTTTATGTTTGGCCTACTCTAAAAACTGATCAAACTGATAAGAATAATTAACATACCCATCTTGCCGATTTTTATGACCGACAAACTGCAAATCACCACCCTGACTTTGGGAGCGCTGCAAACCAACTGCTACTTGGCGAGCTGTTTAGAAACACTCGAGGCGATCATTATTGATCCCGCCGATGATGGCGAAGCAATTGTAGAAGAAGTGCTGGCACAGAAGCTTCATCCCTTGGCGATTGTCTTGACTCATGGTCATTTTGACCATGTCTTAGGTTGCCTTTCTGTCAAACTTGCCTTTGACATTCCAATTTATTTACACCCAGCTGACAATTTTTTGATGAAAAAAGCCCAAGCTTCGGCCAAACATTGGACCAAGCTAGCTGCCGATCCCGTGCCACCCGCTGATTACGAACTGACAGATGGTCAACTGATTAGTTTCGGTCATGTTTCGTTACAAGCTGTTCACACTCCGGGACACACTCCTGGCAGCTGTAGCCTTCTTTTTCCACCCAAGCTTAACCCAAACCATGATGAGGATAATTTAACTACTAATAAGCCTATTTTATTTGCTGGTGACGTTATTTTTAAGGATGGATTTGGTAGAACAGATTTTGGCTACAGCCATCGTGGGCAATTGTTCAAATCAATTGACCGACTACGAGAAATGGCTCCCGGAGCCCTC
>CAZKSJ010000030.1:0-12437 GCA_964555515.1 uncultured Pseudomonadales bacterium | reverse complement strand
TTCTCAAGTATGTATTTGATACACATTGCAATTATTATAAGATACAATTAAAATATGTTGACTTGAAGCAGATAATGGCTTAATAATAGTAAACATATTTCAATTACAGGATATTTATGACTGCCAATCTAGAGTTATTAACTAAATACCGTGATAACCCAATCAATCTTCCTCGAATTACCAAAGATGCACTGTTGGGAAAAAGGAGAAAAGTTGGTGAATCATCGCCAAGAAGGGAAGAGCAGCTCAATTTAGCACAACTTGCAGCCAAATTAGCAGATTTACAACCCCGCACCAATGAATCACACACTCAAATTTCAGACCAGGTAGATGTGGCCAATGCCGTTGAGGGAGAATTAAGCAGCGAGCTGTCTACCTGGAAACGTACAACTATTTCCTTCGTTGTCAAAAACTTTGCAGCGGCAACTCCAGAAGAAAGCCTAACCCCACCAGAAATCGCTAGGATAGAATCATTGGTTGGTGACATCGATCATCAAGTGCCACTACCTTTGCCAGAGTGGCAACAGAAAATTTGGGAAGGCTTAAGACACATTTTTCCCGACAATCCTAGGTTCGTAACTGCGCTTGTGCTTGCCATCACGCTCATGGCAACTAATTTGCATGAAGCCTCGGCTCAAAGCAAACTTCCTACCCCTACCGCCACTATTCAATCAGGAGAAAATCCACTCATCACGGCCACACCTACGCCAGAGCCAACCCAACCAAATGATCAACTTAATGGTGAGGATGCAGCGCTAGTAAGTGAGAGTAATCAAGAAGAAGCAGGGCAAGAAGAATCAGCAATAACTAAATCAACTCTAGAGGTATCTCCTACACTTATTACTTATAAGGTGTTGACCGATACGGTGCCACTTGAAGCACCAAGAGCGACAGCTAAGCCCGTGGATGGGGTTGAGTTTAAGGCTGGTGAAGAGTTGCAGTCAGGGTCAAAGATGATTGTGGATGGTATCACGTATGTGGCCATAAAAATAGTGCTGCCACCAGCGGCAGGCGCAGCAGCGAACGCGGAGCCAGTGGTGATTTTTGGCTGGATACCTGAGTCTAAGCTAGAAGCAACAGACGCCCAACTAGTAGAAACCACCAAAACAGTCAATAACGCCGTGGTGCTTGTAGATAGTTTAAACGTCCGCTCAGGTCCAGGCACCGATCACGCAGTGGTGGGAACACTCAACAAAGGTGATCAAGCAGAAATCCTAGAAGAAGTGAATGGTTGGTACAAAGTGGTAGTCAATGGGGTGGAATCATATATCTCTGCTGCCCCACAATTTACTAGCAAAGTGACTGCAGAAATTGTTGATCTACAAGTAAATCCAGTGTTAAGTCAATACGCCACGGTTGAGTCTGAAAATAGTGCAGTTTTCAATCCAGAATCAAAGGGTGGCCAAATCAGTCCAGAGGAATTGATGAATTTGGCCAGAATTAAGTTTGGCGACAAACTGGTGAGTGTGGCCGTGGATAGTGAACGAGGGCCAATTGCATTTGGAGACGGTAATCAAGAAATCGGCAAGTTTGAGGGGGGAAGATGGAGGACGGAGGAGGAGATAAATGCAAAGCGGTACACCGCTGCCGAGTTGCTGGCAGAGTTTGGAGAGAATGAGATGGTGAAGGAAGCATTGGAGAGATTACCGGAAGAACTACTAGTGGCAAATTATGAAACAAACATGTCTGAAAAACTGGAATTGACCAGTGATAACTTCACTTTTTGGTTTATTGGAGTAAAACTCCACGCGTTAGTTAATAAAGAGGGTCACGAAGTAGACTTGAGTTGGGTGGATTTCTATTATCGAAGTAATTGGCAAATTTTTCAGTTTAACGGCAGGAATTTTGATTTATATCTGGATGCAAGTTTTAATGGTGTCCATCCCACAAGAGAATCAATGGTTAAGGGCGACAAAATTTTACTATTGAAAATTCTTCCTAACTCTCTGCAAGGACTTGAAAAATCAGAAACCAAACTAAAACACAATGTGAACCCCAGTTCTGAGGCTCTGGAATCTTACAAAGAACATGGATACATAAGTCAAAGTGAAATACCAATCGCTGATCGCAACATCAGTGGTGAAAAACTAGTAGACGAGATGGTTCAAGCGTTCAAAGAAATGATTAAAGGTAGTGATTTAACACACGACGGTACTAAGTATCAGTTAAAAAATGGGGAAGTAATCGACATATCAAAACCAATTCAATTTAGATTGCTCCGCTACCCAGATTTTGATGGCTCTAAGTCATGGTATATACCAAAGGTCGTCTTTGATGTACCTGAAGACCCATGGATTATTGTTGATGGACAGATATTTTTTGATATTACTAAACATCACCCAAGAGCAGCCGGTCTTGGCGGCGCATTAACATTGCCTTTAGCACTTTTTCTCCAAAAAGAAGTTGGCATCGTACCAGATAGGCTTAATGAACTATATGACAATTTTCCAATATTCGATAACCTGAACGATGCCGTACTAAACTTGTTAGAAATTGATGGTAAAGCCATTGTATTTCACGCTCTGTTATTTGTGACTTCGATGAACGAAGATGGCTCACTGGTGTATGACTAAGAACCTCATTAAATACTTTGAGAAGTCATAAATTCCATTTAACTTCTTGGTATTGCGTGTATTGTTTTTTTGATTTATTCTAAATTAATGTACAGTAAGAAGTTGCTTGTTTTGTTGGGTGTTGTTGGTGTTTTAATCACAAGCCTTGGTCTGCTCATATACTTTGCTGATAATTTGAATATTAATAAAATACAACGCAATTTTTTTAAACTACTCAATGGTCAAAAAGCTGCCTTTACCTACGAGATTCATAATCAGATTAATGATCAAGAATACTTCATTGATGAAAAGGTCTTCCGATACAGTCAAGTTGCGGAAAAAATTAAAGACACTCCTATCCTTGATATCAAACACAACATTTATTTAACTAGTAATTCTGAAAAAATTCAACAAAGTTTTATTGAGCCAGATGGCACATTGGCAAGTGGTTTTTGGTTTGAAATTGGTGAAGAAGCAATCAACATGCATATTTACATCAATCCAGTTCTCAATTCTCAGCAAAGAATATTTTATTTACAAGCTGTATTCTTGCTTTGCGAGTTATACGTAATTGAGGATTGGAAGTTATTAAATTGGTCTGATCAAAATACTTATAACCCAGATTATGATTCATTGAAAGAAAGTTCATTTGATATTACCATGGATGCAGCAAGAAACAATGATTACTTCTTTATTAGTAGAGATGCAATTTACTAAAAAATTAATTATATATTTAATTATTCTGGTTTTATTTATCTATATTGTGGAAACTGGCTTTTTGGGAGTAAAAGATGCTAAAGCATATTGGACATATTATTGTGGTGGTTTGATTGAGTGCTATGAGAAAACAATTTATCCAGTGTGTGAGGGGGGAGAAAATGATGGAGATTCCTGTACAACTGGATGTCTAGGAGGTGGAACATGCGATACCAATAATCAAATAGAAACGAACGCAACAACCTATGGGTGTTTCTCAAATTCAGATGGCAGCTGTTCAACTTTTTCAAGAGGAGGTAGTAATTGTGTTAATAATTGCACAACTGGTAGTACCTGGATAGAACCAAAAACAAATCCAAAACCTGTTGAACCTCCAGCTGATCCAGATCCTCCAAATCCTGAGTCTACTACACCACCACCAGTTTATTATTCATGCGTAGGCTGTGCCTGTGTTCCTTCTGCGTCAGGAACAGATTATTTTGCATGTGCCCTGAATTGTGGGTGCCCACCCCCCGGTGACCCCAATGCTGGTCTCAGCTCCTGCAAAGACATTCTTGATGAAAGGCTCTGGGCTCATGAAGTAATTAAACCGGGAGATACCAAAACTTGGCTAACTTGGGGTAAACCAGGGGGAAATACTGCTTGGGATAGACTACTCAACAAATCACCAACAGAAAAAATCATTAAAACTCTTACTGCCCCAGATGATGCTTATATCTTTCATGTAATGGTTGCGGAACCCGAGATGGAACTTAAATCTTTTTATCTACTCAATGAAGACGCTAATGCTTGGTACTTTTATCAAGGACACAATAAACCAGCTGTAGTTTTTACCGGTAATGAAACTATACTTTCTCAACTGGAAAAAGATGGGGGCTACACAATTTTGGATGAATCTTGGGTACAAAATCATGAACCTTCTGAAGCTTGGAGCTATCCAAAAAGGGCATACCGCACCCCAGCTGATTGTAAAGCAACTTGGTCAGTAAAGATGCAGAGGCAAATCCCGTTGCAGGGAAGCGAAGATCATTACGGATTTCATTTACCATACCAAAGCTGTGCAGAGAGTATTGGTGCAGACGACCACAACTATTTCAGAATAGATCTTAATTCATGCAATCCTTGGGGAACCCATGAGAAATATTACAACGGTGGAGATGCTCTTCCGGCCGGTAATTTCGGCACCGGTTCATATTTAGGTATTAGTAAAGATATTGAAATTGTTAGGATGGAAGGTAGAAATTGGCATATTGCTCACCCTGGTCTAAGTCCAGAGACCGTGTGGCCTGGAAATGCTCAAACTAACAGAGATATTCCTAGCGAGATACGTGATTATAGTCTTGATTATTGGAAAACCTTTGATCCAGCTGATTACTTTTTTATATATCAACGTGATAATCCAGTACCAGGTAGCAAGCTAGACAATATTTTTTACACCGTCATGGCTGATGGTCGTAATGCCTATTTAAAAAGCATAACCATGCAACTTCCTATTTATGCGTTAAGATTTGACCCTAACCCCGATGATAATGACGATGTAGAAAATGATTTAACTTGGGCGGCTTCTTTGTCATCATATCCTTACACGCCAAAATGTGATCCATCCTCAGATGACCATTGCCTAGTCAAAGATAAAACAACTAAAATAAATTACTTTGACCCAAAAGGGGATGATTCACCTGCTAAATGCACTAATTTTTCCATTTTGAAGGAAATGGAAGACGGTGAATTAAAAAAGGTTGCCGGAGACAGTGACGACCCTTTAATACCAGGAGAAGAATATATTTTTAAAATAGATGCCTTACAAAGGTATGATAATAACCCTTGGATGAACCAATTTTTTACCATGGTACCAGCTGGTACTTGGGGTTCAATTATTGGCTGGCACACATTTGGACGGATTTCACATTTTGAGGTTGTTGATTGCAGACCGAATTGCCCGGTTACTCAAAGCATTGACGACAATAGATCCCTATTATATGGCATGCGTGAGGGTACTAATTTATATAATTCAGCAGTATTTACAGAATGGATTCATACCGACGGAGATTTGACCAATACGACCATAAGGATTGAGTTTGATATGAAAACAGAAGGTTCAGTCGTTACACTTCGGAATACTCACATTAACAGATATCCATTTCAAAAAGTTACTGACCCAGAGATTCCCTTTCAATATAATGTTCCAGAGGATTCTGAGACTATTGTTTTTGATATAGATAATAATGCAGAGTATGACATACCAGTTACCGGAGAATGGGCACATTATGTTGGCTCTGCCACTTTTGGGCCGGTTCCAAATGGTAATAACAGTTCTATGTACAGGATAGTTTTTAGAGGTATTGAAGACGGCACGAAGTTGTATTTGGATAATGTTAAGGCTACTAGCTCAAAAAAAGGCCAGGTAGCAATTGGTCTCAGGCCAGATGGTGAGTGCACCACTGATCATCAAATACCGACATCACCAGGTCACAAGGCACTTCCAATTGAAGACGGAAGCAACATTTACTCAAATACATATACGCTTCCTGAACTGACAACAGGTACGTATGATTTATTTGCTTGGTTGTATGACGGGATTGACGGAGGCTGTTACGGTCATCCAGACTATAATCCTTCTACCAATACGTGCGGTTTAAACACTGCTGTTATGGATCCAAGTTTCACCACAAACTGCTCAGATACTTGTAGCAAAACCGTGACAATAGAATCTTGTGTCGACGAAATTGCTGAAAATCCCACAGTTAACTTGAGCAATAATCAGAAAATCTGTCCCACTCTATCGGGGGGATATTACGCTTACAATGTCACTCTAAGTGACCCAACAGCAGATGCGGAGTCTTTTGAGATTTTAGTATATAAAGGAGGTGAAACTGCCTCGATAACCGATATTGCTAAATCAAGCTTCACTGATAAGCATTCTGCAACAGCTACTCCAAACGCTAGTGGAAATGCCACGGTTTCAATTCCTGCGCTTGCAGATTTGGGTACTGATTTAAAAATTTCTGTTCGATCATCAATTAATAGCTGTGGCGAAAAAATTACATCGGGATGGACGACTAGAAGGTATCAGCTAGGTTGTACTGTTTCATCCACAGTTGAAGCAGTAAATTCCATCCCAGCAAATTGTAATTCAGTTACCGGATCTTACACCCCTGACCCAGGTGTTGAAGGAATTGTCAGATTGGATTGGATAACAGAATTTCCTTGGCCTGATGAGCAAGAAAATCCTGATGATGGAATCAGTTTTAAACAAACGCCGCTTGCGAATGGTTCTTTTACCTTTGCTCAACAAGTACCTTTTGCAAATCCCATATCAGAATGGGCAAATAGTTATACCGCAAAATTAACGATAACCAATGTTGAAGATTATGCGTGTGCATGCAACAAAACGGACAACAATCACGTCTGCCAAATAAATAGTATTGATTCTCCTTCTAATAACACCTTCTACGTCGTCAAGGCCAACTTAATTTACGACTCCTGGTGGCAGACCGTAGGGGGGTTGATTTTTGGAAATAATAGCTTGAGTAGTGCTATACCAATTAATGATAGTGGTACAGCCAATGCAAACTGCGAAGCTCAAGATTGGTGCAAAGATCACAGCTTTATCAACGCTCATCCCACAGTTGTTGATCCAGACGTAAATGATAAGAAAGCGGGCATACCAGTTACAAATGATGATGCCATCGATACTCTTAACGGAAGCTGGTGGACTAACAGAGCACCGTCTGATACGGGCGCTATAAGTGCAGGAATTCCTCCTGCCATTGAGACCGACAGACAAGATTATGATTATTTTTATAAGTTGCTAGATCTGCAGACAGTAACACCGAGAAGTGGAGACGAAGCCAGATTCAACAACTCAAGCACTCCAACTAGTCCTATCACTCCATTCAATGATGGAGAAACCACAAAAACTGTGTATGTCCATTACCTCAGGCCAGGAACTGGAGGTTCTTCGGGAACGGTTGACTTGATAGTTGGGGATAATAGTAACCCGTGGAATATCGACACAAATAGTAAATACATATTAGTGATTGACGGTAATCTAAGGGTAAGGCAACCCAATACAAGACTTACGATGGCGGGCAAAAACTCAATTGATATCGCCAGTGGCGGTTTCCTCATGGTCGTTGCCAGTGGCAATATTACCTTTGATAAAAATATTGGCTATCATTGTGGTTCAGACGATGCCGGACTCACGTGTTTAGATAACAGTAGAGGTCAACTCATTGAAGGTATTTTTATCGCTTCAAACACAATGACTGTTGAATCATATGGCACTGGCACTTTAGATCGTAAATTCGTGGGGGGTGGCACATTTGTGGGTTGGAACAACGTCAGTTTACCCAGAGAATTTGACAATGATGAAACCCTAGATCAACTTGCCCGCCAAAAGAACGCCGTGTCACCCACCGAGCAATTCTTCTTCCGCCCAGACATAGTGACCAACACCCCAGAAGCCATCAAAACACCAGACCTCACCTGGAAAGAAGCCAACTAAGCGGTAGCTTTAATTCCCGCCTTCCTCCATATCCCCATTTCTCCAACTTGACGACCAGGCAAAAATTCCTGTATTCTGGTAGTACCCCAATTTTGTGAGGGTTGTTTGCTATGACAGATTACGAACCAACGCTTGACCACGACTCCATTCACCCGGCACAATGGACTCATTTTAAGTCGAAAAAAGACAAAAAGGAGGAGAGTAAGCACCAGTCATCAAAGGATAAGCAGGCAGCTTTCCGGACTGAAAATGAGACAATATTTGGAGCAGCCCCTGATCCCAAAAAAGTGTCGGCACCAACTAGCCATCACCCTCGCCACACGGTCACACACCCCACTGCCACCCACCACCCCGAGCACCCACCGCTGGTGATTGGCTCGCCACGTAAAAAGCGTCGCTGGCCGCGACTCAAGTTTACCAAAAACGCACCGCTGTTGATCGTGCTTGCTAGCTTGGGGATCATCTTGATTGCCATGGGGGCGTATATGTTTAAGGATACAGTTAGCAACAACTTTGAAAAAAAAGATCTTCCCCAATTAGCTACTACCGAAAAACTATCTTTCGATGCTTCTCAGCTTGAGGGAATGGCATTGGTTTCAACCAACGATGGTTTGCAGATGATGAATCCCGCTTCTGGCCAAATTACCGAGATTGATCCCATTTTTAAAAAAATCCCAAATAGAGTTAAGAACGTCAAAGTTTCTTTTGATGCTCGATACTGGTTGATCCTAACCCACGACAACGGCCTGTATTTAGTTGATACGCTCAAACATCAATTAACCGATTTAGCATTATTGATTGGATCAGATCAAAATATTGAGCTTCATTCGGCAACTTGGTCAGCTGATTCTCATCACTTTGTCATGATCGGTTCGGACGCAGCAAATGATAGATCAACCCAGCAAAATATTTTTAGTGTGGATGCATCTATTCCCCAAATTCTTCAAAAAGGATCGTTTAGCGCAGATCAGGTCAACGTCTATCATTATGATCATGAATTAGAAACGATCACAGGAGAAATTTCTACTGGTAATGAGACGGTGGTAGAAACAAGAAACATCAGCTCTCAAAAGGTTATTAATAAATTTCCGAATGCATTGCTTTCTACTACCGGCTATCCATCCAATTATCTAGCAAGCTATAACAATCAAGGTTCTGTCAGCTTTATTCAGATCAGCAAAGAATCAGAACCCGAAATTCCAGCAATTCAAATTAATTCAGGAATGAAACTCAATCCTATTATTCATTGGTCATCAAAAAATTCATCATTCATCCTTTCGTCATGGCTGCCTACCGACCGGAATATCCAACAACTCAAGGTTTATTCACTAAATGGAGAAACAATTTTCCAAACAGAGGTCCCAAGTTCATCAAAAATATTTATATCACAAAATGGTAATACAATTTTGGTGAGTCACACTGTTCAAGAAGATGGCCAACCAAATGTGTGGCAAGTAATCAAGCCACATTTGAGTCAAAAGCATGAGATCAGCCCCTCTCAAGATGCGGAACTACTAGGAATATTATGACGATTATCAAATCATTTTTTTCAATTGTAATGACTGTTGTTGCCACTGTCACATACTCTTTAATTGTATTGCCATCATACGTAGTTGCAGCTGACACATACGTCAAGTACACCTACAATTTCACAGCAGACACAAGCGGTAATAATGGCACAATCTATCTTGGAACACCCACCTGGCCTTCTTCAAAAACAGAAAATGATATCAACGTGCCTATTCCAGTACCTCCGGACGTCGTGAAGGGTTTAGCAGAAGTGACATCGGTAGATTTAGAAATGCATGATCATGATGAAGATGGGGGGTTTAGTTTTTATGTAACCAGATTAGATGGTGAAGAAAAAGATGTCGAGAGGGATCAAGATGTTAGTACGTTACGAATTGACGGTAATGCCAACGTACTATGTGGAAGAGAAAGTCAAATCAATACTCTTGTTAACCCCACTCATAATGGTAAAGATTTTGTGAAACTGCAGTATGGGGGAGAAGATGAGTGTTATGAAGTACATCATCTTGAATTAAAGGCATCAGACGGAGAGAATAAAATTAAATCTGCCAGAATTAAATTTGAGTGTTTAGATAAATCGGGTGATGACAATGATATGTTTAATGATTGTGAAAATTACAATCAAATGCATTGGCATATCCGCAATGTTACTTGGAACGTCAAATATACCGATACAAACACAACCGGCCAAGTTTGTGGCACCGTGACCACCACAGCTGGTAAACCAGTCACTAATTTAACCGTCAAAGTTAAGGATCAAAATAATCAAAATAGAGTTGTCACCACAGATAACAGTGGGCGATTTAATGTAGCTGATTTCATCTACAACAATGAACTATATGACGTAGTCTTACCCAATAACGAATCTAACACCACACCTGCCGGGTTGCTTGGTTTAGGAAAAACAAGTGGTGAAGGATGGAACTGGGATTGGCGCAAAAATCCAATTCCCAACACTGTACCATGGGCAGATATTCCAGTTGGCTCTTTAGCTTATACTGGTCAAAAAATGAACTCAGGCATCGATTGCAGCGGCCCGGGAAGAAATAACGAAGTCTGTCGGTGTAGTTTTATATATGAAGAGAAAATACCTCCATTACCAGTGAATTTGAGCTGTTCAACAAGTTGTGTTGACCCCACAACTGGGGATACAAATGATAAAATGACTTTTAACTGGACGTGGTCAGGTGATACCAACGCTAATTGGGTCTTTAATTTTGCTCCAACAGCAACTGCAAATTGGGGTAATAACTTCTGGAATTATTATCCAGTAACCGGCAAGCAATTAAGTATCAATTCCAACATCACTAACAATTTAGCCTTTTTAGGCAATTCTAATAATAAAAACTTTGGTGCCATGAAAGTTGGAGTACCATATTCTGCCTATATTTGGTGGGCAGGTGCAGATGGTACAACGGAACTCCCAAATTATAGAAGCAATGATACAACTTGCACGCTCGTGTACTGTGGAGAGGAGACTACTCCATTAATTAGCGGCAATATTTATCAAGTTGCATCTATAGACACCCCTTGTAGTCAAGCAAATTCAATTCGTTTTCAAGATGGCGAACTTGGGAGTTTCAAAGTCAGCTCTATTCCAACACCACTCAACAATATTATGACTCAGAACCTGTTAACCAAATCTTTCTCTTTTAATACTCAACCAGCAAATTCTTCGATCAATCACAAACTAAGCCTGGTTATTAATGACCTTAATTTTCAATGCGCAAATAGCAACCCGGCAGATCGAAGTGGAAATTGTATTACGAATATTAATCCAAGAGGCAGCAACGTCACCCAGAACTTCTGTGTGTATAAAAGCTCAAGCCCACCCACAAGCAAATCAATTTCCGGAAATTTCTACCTCACAACAGACAGTAATTCCTGTACTGATAAGTCAACTTTGGTAAATCTGAAGGACACAACTTCAATAACCAGCAATCCATCTTTACCGATAACCTATGAAGCCGCTGGAACAGGATATAGTCTATCTACGAGCGCTGAAGGCGCCCATACTGTTACTTTGGATTTAGAATCTAGCGGCTATGCGTGTGCCTGCAATGAAGTTGATCCAGGAGTTTGTAAGATCTCAGCAGACCCTGGAGACACAGACGCAGATTTTATTGTCTTTGATGCTGCGGCTTCGGCTGAGCCCTGGTGGCAAGTCTGGGGTGGTTTGGTATATGGTCACAATAACATTCATTCAGATCTACCTATCTATAGCACAGCCTGTGAAGAGTCCTCAACTTGTGAGCCGTACCTGATCACCGCACCCACTAGCAACGATAAATCTGCCGGTATTCCTATTACTAGACTAGATAACATCATGAAAAATATTAGAGGTTATCTCACTCAACATCCGGGAAATGGCAGCACGCCATATGCCCTGAATTCCGACATGAAAACAGGGCAGACAACCGAGAACTTCCTTTACTTTTCTGAAAAAGTTGACATTAATGGTATTCATGAAATTTCAAGTGAAAGCATATCAAGTCTTCCACCGGGAACAGTAAGGGGAACTGGTTTAGGTCAAGCATTAGTCTCCAAACGAGTTGGAAATTTAACTGTCCGCCCGATTGATACCATCACTGTTACGGGCAAGCATATAATTTTTGTCACAGGGAATTTGAAGTTTGAACAAGGGGGAACTTTAGAACATCTCATAGAAGTGCCAGAAGGTAATTTCCTGGCTTTCGTGGTAAGTGGTGATGTAACCATTGATGGCACTGTTGGTAATACAAACAAATCTGACACTACCTCAAATATTGAAGCCGTCATTGTTGCAGATGGCATAATTACTGTTGATTCTGGAAATAAGAGGTGCGTTGCCGAAGGCAGTTATGTAGGGTGGAGTGGAATAGTTTTTAAGCGTGTTTTTGATGACAATGCCGATCATCTTATTACGCCAACTGAGCTTTTCATCCACCGGCCTGACTTTGTGACCAATGCCCCAGACATCCTTAAAGAAACCACGCTCAATTGGCAGGAAGTTAACTAAGGCGAGTAGGTTTTGGATAGTCAAATCAGACGAATCAGGAATATCAGGGATATTTATGCGCACCTCCGCGAATTTGCAGCAACCAGAGCAGAGAATAGTTCACACCAAAAAAGCCGGTTTTACCCTGATTGAG
>CAZKSJ010000029.1:1266-12469 GCA_964555515.1 uncultured Pseudomonadales bacterium | reverse complement strand
ATTTGGTGAACTCGAGAGGACTCGAACCTCTGACCTCTTCGATGTCAACGAAGCGCTCTAACCAACTGAGCTACGAGTTCAAATATCCAGAGCCTGCATTATACCTCAAGCTGTTAATAAGTACCAAATGTATCGAGACCTAATCAGCCAAGTCCGCAAGACCCCAGCCCACAAAATGCTATAATACCTCCCTTAGGTAATTGTCTTTGCATTTTTTTCTGACTAGAGATACAATACCAGTTCTTCAAGAAAGAAGAGATATAACAGGCAAAGAACTTGTTAGAAAGAGTAAAACCTGGTGATTCGGAAAAGACCAATGAAGCACCACTCCAACACACGTGTTTGGGTGACTGCTAATCATCAAATAAGAGCCGCTGAAGTGAGAGTACTTGACGAAAAGGGCGGTCAATTGGGCGTGATGACCACCAAGGAGGCTATTGAGAGAGCGAGAATCGCAGAAAAAGATCTGGTACTGATTGCCGATAAGGCTCAACCCCCAGTCGCGAAAATTATCAACATTAGTAAGTATAAGTATCAACAACAGCAAAAAGACGCAGAAAGTAGGAAAAAAGCTAAAGCTCAAGATATCAAAGAAGTGCGGTTTACTCCGTTTATGAGCGATGGCGATTTTGATTCAAGACTAAAAAAAGTAGAAACCTTCCTCAAAAGAGGTGATAAAGTGAGACTGTCCCTGCAATTCAAAGGCAGGCAGATCACCAAAAAGGAGTTTGGTTTCAACATGTTTACTAGAGTAATTACCGCGACCGATGACATCGCCACTCTAGAAATGGAACCAAAAATGTTGGGTAAAAAACTGATTGCCCAACTCCAACCAGTCAGTAATAAAGAAGCAAAAAAACAACAACCAGCAATCGTAACAGGAACTCAAGATGATCAAGAAAAATAAACACAAAACCAGAAAAGGCGTCGCTAAGCGCTTCAAAATTACTGCTAGTGGTAAAGTGCTGCGTCGCTCCCAAAACATGCGCCATCTGCGCCGGAAAAAAAGTAAGAAAGCTATTCGCGCTTATCGTATCCCAGTAGAAATCAAAGGCGCTTGGGCTAAAAAAATTAAGCAAATGGTAGGCGTTGCCTAATATCGACCGAAAAATTAAAAGAAAGAATTATGCCAAGAGTTGATTCCGGAATTACCCGTCGTAAAAGACACAAAAAAATATTAAATCAGAACAAAGGTTTTCGTGGCACCAACAGCCGGTTATACAAGCGAGCTAAAGAAGCTAACTTGCATGCTGGCCAGTATGCTTACATCGGCCGCAAGTTGCGCAAGCGTGACATGCGCCGGTTGTGGATCACTAGAATCAATGCCGCTTTACAAGTTGTTGATCCTGATCTGAAGTACTCACGCTTTATCAAACAGATGAGTGATAAAAATGTCTCTTTGGATCGCAAAATTTTGGCTGAATTAGCTGTTTCAGATTTTAATGCTTTCAAGCAGGTTGTAGAAACGGTGCGGTAAGCATTTTTGTAGAAATAAGTAGTCAAACAAGCATCCCGCCATCAGGCGGGATTTTTTGTGAAAAAATAAAGCCGCTCAAGTTCGCTGATGGTACGTTGATAGTGCGCTGATCTCGCCTGATTAGTCTTTATAGGACAATCAGAATTGACCAACCAGTCAACTCCAAAAAGATAATCCCGAGCCAACATCAAGCCCGAGAAGCTGGTACAATAATGAACAGTTTGTCTAAGTTCAAGTTTGCCTAAGTTCAAAATATGACCATTGCCGAATTAAAACAACAAATTGAGCTGCTCAAGACCCAGCTTGCTTCAGAAACCATAACCAGCAGTATGCGGAGCAAATATTTAGGGAAAAAGGGACACTTCAATCAAATTGCCCAAGTGTTAACGCAGATTGACCCAACCGAGCGCAAGCAGGCAGGCATCCTCTTGAATCAATTCAAAACTTTTTTGGAAACACACATCGCCGATCAAGAAATATCCCAACCTGAAATAGTTGACTGGGTAGACCTGACTGCGCCTGGTATTAAACCCCACATGGGTCATTTGCATCCCATCTCCCAAGCCATGGACGAAATTACCCGCATTTTTGAGCGGATTGGTTTTACCAGGGTCAGATATCCAGAAGTTGATTGGGATTGGTACGTTTTTGAAAGCCTGAACATGCCCAAAGATCATCCGGCGCGTGATGAATGGGAAACGTTCTTTGTCGATGCACCAGAAGATCAAGAAAAAGGCAAAGTGGTCTTGACTACCCATACTTCAAATGGTCAGGTCAGAGAGATGGAGCGGCATGACTCAAAACCACCAATCAGGATGATCAACATTGCCCGTTGCTACCGCCGGCAACAAGACGCTACCCATACCCAGATGTTTCACCAATTTGAAGGATTAGTTGTCGACGAGGGAATTTCTCTCCAACATTTGAAAGGCACACTCGATTACTTTGCCCAAGAATTCTACGGGCCAGGCACCAAAAGCCGGATTAGGCCTTTTCACTTTCAGTTCACCGAGCCATCTTTGGAAGTCGATTTTTCTTGCCATATATGCGGCGGCACTGGTCAGGTCACAGCCGAGGATGGCACCAAACAGAAATGCAAGTTTTGTAAGTCTGGCTGGCACGAAGTGGGTGGCGCTGGCATGGTGCATCCCAACGTGCTCAAAGCTGGCGGCATCGACCCGGAAAAATACACTGGATTCGCTTTCGGTTGGGGCGTGGAACGCACCTACACGCTCAAAGAAGGCATGAACATTGATGATATTCGCCTCATTTACAGCGGAGATTTACGATTTTTGGAGCAGTTTTAAATATGAAAAAATTTTTACTATTAAGTTTATACCAGCTCCTAACATTTATTGGTTGCGTCATGTGCATAGCTTTTTTGGTTTTTTTGTTAATAGGTGTAATTCCCTTATTTATCGATGTAAACAACGCTTCCTTCTCAGTGATAACCTATGTTGTGCTGATTGCATTTTGGGGCTTAGTGCCAACATATCTATTTGTCATAAACAAGTATTTAATTCCACTTATTAAAAAAAGATATCAAAAAATAACTACATTTGACCTCAGCTTTAGCATTTTGCTATGGGTTATGTATATTGTTTTCTTTACGTATAGCATTTATAAGTCCATGTACTCTCCCATAATGCCATATCTAGGAGTCGAATAAGTTGATATGAACATCTTAATTCCCCACCACTGGCTGCTTGACCACCTCGAAACCGAGGCGAGTCATGATGATATCCAGCGGTTACTGTCGTTGTCTGGTCCATCCGTGGAACGGGTAGAGGAGCGGGCGGGGGATCAAGTCTACGACATTGAAGTGACTACCAATCGGGTGGACAGCATGTCTGTGCGCGGCATCGCGCGCGAGGCCGCGGTGATTCTGCAACAAGCCGATGTACCTGCCAAGTTGAAGCCCAAACCGGCCGAGAACATCGAGATCAAACCCTCCATTGATCCACCCTTACCATTGCCCAAAATCACCAATCATCCTCAACTCAACCAACGCATGATTTGTGTAGTTTTGGCCAACATTAAACGCAACCCCACTCCAGAATGGATGGCTCGCCGACTGCAACAAGTAGAAATGAATGTGCATGATGCCGCCATTGATATCACCAACTATGTTACTCACGAGCTTGGTCATCCTTGCCACGCCTTTGACTACGACAAAGTCATGGAGCAGGGGGGAGAAATCATTATCACCGAGGCTGCCGCTGGTGAGAAATTTATTACCCTTGATGGTGAATCTTTTATCACCGTTGGTGGAGAAGTAGTTTTCAAAAACCCGGCTGGCAGTATCATTGATTTACCCTCTATTAAGGGTACCGCCAATACTTCAGTCAACGAAAAAACCACCAATATTCTGCTGCTAATGGAATCAATTGACGCGCAAAAAGTGCGTTTTGCCAGCATGACCCATGCCATTCGCACCGTGGCGGCGCAACTGATGGAAAAGAAGGTTGATCCATACTTAGCAGAGGATGTTCTCAAGCGTACGGTGCAGCTATACCAAGAATTGTGCGCCGCGCAAATTGGCAGCCCTGTCTATGATGATTTTCCTCTACCACCCCAGCCAGCAAAAATTACCCTGACCACTCACAAAATCAATGCCTACCTCGGCTTAGATTTACCCAAAGACCAAATTACTCACATTCTTGCTGATCTAGGTTGTGTAGTTGAGTGGCAAGATGATCAGACGTTAAGCGTCACCCCGCCCACTTATCGGGCCGACTTAGTGCTCGCAGTCGATGTGATTGAAGAGCTCGCTCGCATCTACGGGTATCATAATTTGCCGAGTAAGTTGATGGACACCCCGATTCCCACCAACCGGCCAACAGAGATGAGATTTGAGATTGAGCACCGGGTCAAAGAAATGCTCGCCGACTTGGGTTGGCAAGAACTTTACACATACTCCATGGTTAGCGCCGATTTGGCAACCCAATCGGGCCATCCACTCACTGATCATCTCAAATTAGCCAATCCCTTAACCGATGATCGAGTCTATTTAAGACGCAGTCTGGTTCCGTCTCTATTGGAGGTAATGGATCAACATCCCGATAGAAAACAACTGGAGCTATTTGAGTTGGCCCATGTTTATCACCCTCAAGCCGGTGAGCTACCCAAACAAGAGTTTCACCTAACGTTGGTCTGCAATTTACCTTATCGTGAACTCAGGGGAGAAATAGAGGCATTTTTACGCCGCTTTTTTGTTGACCAAATCACCATCAAACAAACCTCTGACCTGGCAGCCGATCTGCTCATCGGCAATGACTCTGGCACTAATCTGGTTGGAACAATCAAAATCCTACCCCAAAGCAGAATTGCTGTAGAAATTAATTTTTCAAAACTACTACCACATCTCAAGACTCACCCTCATTACCAACCAATTTCTAAAGGTGAAGCTTTAAAGGAAGATTTAACGTTTCAGCTGCCACCCAAAACTGCACTTGGCAAAGTCATGCAGACAATTATTACGGCTGACGCGAAAGTTACGGCTGTGGAGTTAAAGGATATTTACGAACACAACTTTACCTTCGAAATTACTTTTAATGACCCTCACCGCTCACTTTCTTCTGCAGAAATCCAACCACTGAGACAAAAAATTATTGACACCGTTACTCAACAATTTCAGGCGAAACTAATCGGGTCACTGTAGATGACAAATCTTTTTAGGTTACTTGAACGCCTCTTTCTGATCAGTTTGGCGACTTTAGTTTTTCTGATACCAAGCAACTTATTTATGGTTCTAACCGAAAATTCGGGTTATGTAACTGGCTTGCGGGTAGATTATCTGTTACCCAAGCTATATCTCAATGACTTGGTGGCATTAGTAGTCATAGGCTTGGGCGGTTGGTTGTGGTTTTTGGAACCTGCTCAAGCATATCAGGACAGCAACTTTTTGGAAGAAAAAATCGATGCCGTGAAAAAAGCCGTGCGCGCATCGTGGCGGTTGCAACTGTTACTCGTGACCACGACGTTGTTAATTGTCCGTCAGTTGTTTTCCCCTCATCCACTGATTAGTGGCTGGTTTACTCTGCAATTACTTGAAGCAGTATTATTGGGATGGGTGATGCTCCTCAACCGTCGTAGGCTGTTTAGCAACCAACCACCGCAATCATCTTCGAGCCTATGGTCTGTCGGGTCGAGTTACTCACTGGTGTGGTGGGCACTGGTCGCGACCATCTTCTTCCAAACCACCATTGCTATCACCCAGTTTTGGACGCAATCCAGCGTGTGGGGTTATGCTTTCTTAGGAGAAGTGGCTTTATCATCTCCTTACGGCATTGCTCACACTAGTTTTGGGGGTAGAGACGTCGCTTTGGCTTACGGTACCACCGCGCACCCCAATGTGTTGGCCGGTGTAATTGTTTTATATGGCTTGATCTCTTGGCACTGGCTGTCGGTTTGGCCAACAGAAAAATCTCAACTAAGCAAGTTGATCGGGATGGGCATACTGGCTTGTGCGCTAATTACTCTTTTCATCACTCAAAGTCTATCCGCTTTACTTGCCCTCGCGATTGGCTCAACCCTGTTAGCAACCAATTTTTCAAAGTCAAATGACTTAAGCAGACAAAATTTTCTCGCCAAATATTTACATCGAGCGAGTGGTGCTGTGCAAAAACTCACTCTTCTGTCAACATGGACGCCGGCTAGTCGACCGCTAATCTGGATGGCTATAATTTTTACACTAGTTCCGTTTGTAATATCAGTCCTTGCGAGTGGTCAACCAGATAATTTGTCTCTAGCCCGACGGGCTTGGCTCAATCAAGCCGCTGTTAATATTTTTACCCAGCAACCTCTTGCGGGCACCGGTCTCAACTTGTTTACCACGCAAATTAAATCTAGCCTACAGAATCAAGAGTTGGTTAGATTTGTGCAGCCTGCCCATCATTTAGGTTTGTTAGGCTTGGCAGAGACTGGTTTGTTTGGGATTGCTTGGCTAATCACAGTCATCATCACCGTTCGAAAAAAACTTACCTGGTACAAACTGCAGCTGATCGGCTGGGTTCTCCTCCCGATTGCCGCTCTTGACCATTACTTACTCACTCTCCAAACCGGTCGATTATTAATCAGCACGTTTGTGGTCTTGATGACTCTCCTACTCATCACACCTCAAATCAAATCGAGTTCAACCAAGCCAGCACGTTAATCACACGGCAAACATTTGATTAGATCTAGATTAATGACGGCAATATTTTTAGTCAGCTTCCTCTACTGGCGGGGTAGGAGGATGAGTTGGTGTGGGTGAGGGCGTTGGTGTAGGAGTGGGAGTAGGATCAGGCTTCTTCCAATCTTCTCCGCCAGTACCAATCTTGACCGTATCAGTGCGCTTGGTTTGACCATCTTTTGTCTCAACCTTAGCATACACTTCGTGCTGGCCAGCCGACATCTTAATCTTGCCCTTGTACCGATTGCTGTTAATCGTTTCCCTGAGGCTACCATCTACCCAAACTTCAATTTTCTTGATGCCATCGCTGGAGTCTGCCTCAATTTCTACTTCGATGTCTTCAGAATCATATTTCTTCTCATTTTCTGGTCGCTTCATCTTCAGATAAATCTCATTCTCGGTACCACAATACTCATTGGGCGGATGAAAGCGCCGATCAGTATTGGCGCCTCGCCATTCATTAATCGCGTCCTGCCACAAATTTTTCCCCTCTTGATTAACAGGATCTTCTTCTCTAACCACAATAAATTCTTTTTCATCATAGTCGCCAGCTGCTACTCGCGCATCATTGGCTAGTTTATCTTCACCTCGACACAACTTCAGTTTGGTATGAATCGGATCTGGTAGAGCTGGCAGTGTACCTTTAATCGCATAATCAGTGCGGGCGGGAAATTCATCATGCGCCGGATAACCTGAGATAGCATCCACTTGGACTTGTTCCACCGAGTCGGGCATCTCAAATGCTGGCGCTCCATATTCCTCCTTTTCCAAAGCCGCCAACATAATTCTGCGCCAAATAGGAGTTGCGCCAGACACACCCGAAGCCACTTGCTTCATAGCGCTGTTGTCATTATTACCTACCCAAGCTCCTACCAGCACATCTTGAGACCAACCCACTGCCCAGTTATCGCGTTGGTCGTTGGTCGTTCCAGTTTTGACGGCCACGTGTTCGTCCACATTAAGGAGTGAATTAGTACCAAAAGCAATTGCTCTGGCCGAATTATCAGACAAAATATCATTAATTAAAAATGCCTCACCCTCTGTCATGACACGGTTGCCCTGAACCGGTTTGTGTTCAAAAATCACCCGGCCGTCGCGATCTTCAATTTTCAAAATTGCCACTGGCTCAACTTTGTAGCCACTATTGGCAAAAGAGCTGTACGCCGTAGCTGTATCAAGCAAGTGTACCTCGGCACCTCCCAAAGTCACTGCCAACCCAAAGCGTTGCATGTTTTCTCTGGTGGGCTCTAGCGTCACAAAACCCATTTTGTAGGCTTGCTCCAAAAAGTTGTCTATGCCCACCAATGCCAACGCCTTCACAGCTGGTACGTTCAGCGAACTGCCTAAGCTGTTCCGGACAGACACGGGTCCCCGAAAAGCCCCGTCATAATTTTTAGGTTGATAAGGTTTGTCATTGGCTGTGACTTGGAAAATTGTTGATACATCCATCAACATGCTGGATGGCGTGTAACCTCGCTGCAACAGCGCTAGGTAAGTGACTGGCTTAATTGAAGAGCCGGGTTGTCTTAAGCCATCAACTGCCACGTTGAACTGTCCGTCAATATCTTCGCTATTAAAATCCTTACTACCCACCATGGCGATCACTTCACCGGTGGTGGGCTGCATCACGACGACTGAGCCATTAGTAATGTTTAAACTCTCCACCTTCTCAATTTCTTCTGCCACTACCGTTTCCGATTCTTTCTGTAACTCTAAATCAAGCGAGGTAGTCACTTTAAAACCGGCTGTCTCTACCACATCCTCGCCGTATTGCTCTGCCAATAAATCACGCACATAAAACACAAAATGCGGCGCCACAATGTTCACACCACCAGTGTTAAACACAACTTGGTCAAGCTCCTGAATTGCCTCTTCGTAACCCAAATCTGAAATGTAGCCGTCTTCCTTCATCCGCCTAAGCACCCCCAAAGTTCTCACTTTCCACAGGGGAACGCCATCATCATCTGTCTTGCCCGCAAATGGTGAGTAAGCTGAAGGCCGCTGAGGTAAGCCTGCCAAAATTGCCGCTTCAACGACACCTAATTCTTGAACGGGCTTGTCAAAATACATCTCAGCAGCCGTGCCAATTCCCCAAGCAGTGCCACCATAAGGCGCCTCATTCAGGTACATCTCCAAAATTTGATCCTTGGTAAAAGTGCGTTCAATTTGCAACGAAAGCACTAGCTCTTTGAATTTTCTAGTGACACTCCGTTCATTGGTCAAAAACACATTTTTGACCAACTGTTGGGTGAGGGTAGAACCGCCAACCACCCGCTGCTTCACAATCGCGTTGTAAGGAATCCGCACGATGGTGAGCATGTCAAAACCTTCGTGGTTATAAAAATCTTTGTCCTCAATCGCAATCGTAGCTTGCTTGAGGTGTTCCGGCACCTGGTCAATTTTAATTGGGGTGCGCCGTTCTTGGTCGTAGAGGTCATATAACAACTCGCCATTGCGCGCGAAAATCTTGGTGCTGAAACCAGAGCGGCGCACAATTTCACCTGGCTTGGGCAACTGGCTGGAGTAATAAACAAATAAAGCGAAAAATGCAATCATACCCAACACCACGGCAACAAGCATCCCAATCGCACCAAAACGAAGAATTTTCATCCACAACAACTTGCGCTGAGCTTGTGTCAGCCGGCTGGTAGCTCGTCTTGAAGGAGCACGATTGGGCATAATCTTGAGTATTGTGGCAACTTTTGCTAACAGCGCGTTATACCAGTTTTTTAGCTTGGATACAAATGGTCGCTGTTGCTGAGATTTTCGTCTTCTCAAACGCACAGTATTTTCTCCCAAATTTCTTCCCCCATTTTCCCCGACGTTTTCCCCAACCGTTGCCACACTATCTTCTGGATCAACCGTCTCGTGATGATCATCCGCCGGTTTGTGACCGACAACCCGATCTTGGTCGACAACACGCTGTGCATCTACTGTTTTCTCCTCAGCTTCTGCTGTCACTCCCAGCATGACTTCTTCAATTTTTAGCTCAGCATTCTCCCGATTACTCTGTTGATAATTCTCGATAGCATCTGCTTGTTCATTATCGCCATGCCATCGACCACGCATCGTCTGGGTTGGACGGGCAGCATCAAGTCGATCTTGAGGTGGATTTGCCTGAGGATCATCGTCCAAAGCCATGACCTCCACCTTGGGAGCAGGTTTCTTCATAAGCCCTATTTTACCGCACTAGCAAAGATAAATCACCGTTACGACTGTAAAATTCCCATGTACCTTTGAAATCTTTTTTCATCATCCAGAGTAAGATAACCGTGACTTACCGCCCAAGAAATGAGTTGATTCAAGTCGGTGCTCTGACTGATAACATTTAATAAATCAGACTGCAAGTCTTTAGCAAATAACGCTCTTGGCTCATCTTCTAACAAACCTCCTGAGTTGTGGCGAATTTGAATAAAAATATTGATTAATCCAGAGATAGAATTTTTCCCAAAATATGCGGGGTCTTTTTCATCGACTAACCACATTTGATATCCCAAATCACATATTGGTGCCCACCGTTCTCCTCCAATCAGGCTATATTCCTGTTGGTGACCGCTGATCGAGTGCCCTTCTTGTTTTGTTTCCCAGCCTGACCGAAAATTATTGGCAGCTCTTAAAAAAAAGATCCTGATATCTTCAGCACTGCCATTAGTTGCTAAATCACGCTTGTAAGGCAGCAATCCTGGTGATTTTTTTCGGTAGCGCTGATAAGACAACTCTCTCTGTACTGTTCTGACTAGATACTGTCTCATCCAACAAAATGTTGTTATAAGAAGATTTTTAGCTTCTTCCTGCAACTGCATAATGGTTCTTAAACTACCATTCGTCAACTCCTTTTTAACAACAGTTGATTGATCTTCGGTAGTTAACGTGGGTTTTAGATCAGTTTGCTGATGAGCTTTGGCTAAGAGAAGTTCTAAAATATTGAACTTAATAATTGCGTTGGGAACATTCATTAAACCATAATCACTCCTGGCTGAAAATGCAGAAGCATTGATTGGAGTATCCACTTGCTGCTGAGCGTCATTCAAGCCAATTTCAATCAGATTTACTCTAGGATAAATAGCGAGCAAACATCTAAGCGCTTTCCTGGCTGTGTGCAAATTATCTTGATCAACATGAAATTTTACGGCTTCAATCAAACTTGGGACAACCTCTTCTATCCAATCATATTCTGGCATCAAACTATACAGATGTTGTAAACCAAGGTACATGGCGTTATCAAGGTAATAATTGACTAACTCACGCCTTCTACCATAAACCATCCCCGTGGGAGCAAACTCCCACAATCTTGCTTGTAATTCTTGAGCATTTACTCCTCCCTTAAGGAATTCCAAAAGATACACAATTTTATCGTTATGTCGACTCAGCTGGTTAACTTGCTCAACCTTATCAATCCTTAACACATCAGAAGCCTCCAAGATATCCAAAAAATAATTGTGTCGCTGATCAAATCGATGGGCATTTTCAGCGATTTTTAGCATTTGTGGAACCAATTGCATTTTTATTGATGCAGACAATTGTGGCCACAACCGGCCTAGATTAGTAATAAC
>CAZKSJ010000029.1:0-1166 GCA_964555515.1 uncultured Pseudomonadales bacterium | reverse complement strand
GTTGCGGTACAATAACCTCATGTCAGATTCAAGCCCCCAACAATCAATACCCGAAATTTTGAGCAGAGGCGTGGAACAAATCCTACCTAGCCAGGCAAGCTTAGCTGCCCAAATGGCAGAGCGCAAACTCAAGTTGTACATGGGGATTGATCCCACCGGCAATGACTTGACCCTCGGCCATAGCGTGGCATTACGTAAAATGCAGCAGTTCGCCGACCAAGGTCATCATGTCATCCTGCTGATTGGCAACGGCACCGTGCGGATTGGCGACCCCACTGGCCGTGATACCACCAGACCAGAGTTAACCGATGACACTATTCAACAAAATTTCCAGAACTGGCAAGCCCAAGCTAGCAAAGTCCTCAATTTTGATCAAATTGAGGTCGTTCATAACGGCGATTGGCTCGATCAGTTGACCTACCAAGATATCGTCAAACTACTGGCCAGAACTACCGTCCAACAACTGCTGGAACGCGATATGTTTCAAGACAGAATGAAGCAAGGGCAGCCCATTTATGGTCATGAAGTGATTTACCCCATGTTGCAAGGTTATGACAGTGTTCACCTGGATGTCGACTTGGAAATTGGCGGGACTGACCAGTTGTTTAACATGATGATGGGCAGACAACTACAAAAATCCATCAATAATCGTGATAAGTGGGTGCTCACCACCCCGATTATCAACGGCACCGATGGCCGCAAAATGAGTAAAAGCTACGGCAACTACATTGCCTTGACAGAAGAGGCGCCGCAAATGTACGGCAAATTGATGTCCATCGCCGATGATCAAATCGTACCCTATTTCACGCTTTTGACCGACGTGCCAATGACCGAAATTGAACAGATCAAACAAGCGATGACAAATGGTGACAATCCACTCCAGTTCAAAAAGCAGTTGGCAAAAATTATTACAGCCGAGTATCACGATGCGGGTCAAGCGTCTGCTGCTGAACAAGTATTCGAAAATACTGTCCAAAATCAGCAAATTCCGGAAGATCTACCGACCATCAAACTCACCACTCCTCATCAACAGGTCGGCCAATTACTCCAGACCTGCCTGCCAGAAGAAAGTAATAGTCAATTGCGCAGGTTGGTAGAACAGGGCGCAGTGGCGCTGATGCCAAGTGAGAAAAAATTAACCGATTTTTTTGCAGAACTTGAAATTC
>CAZKSJ010000028.1:0-12845 GCA_964555515.1 uncultured Pseudomonadales bacterium | reverse complement strand
TTTGGGTTGGCGACTGCGTAGCTGACGATGCGCCGTTAGCCACCACCACCGATCTGTTACGGTAGTAATACATACCTAAGACAATCAGTAGAGCAGATGAAGTGATCATCACTGCCACGCCAAGATACGCCTTTGAAAAATCTTGCGAAACCGGAGTCACAGACACTAGTTCAGGAATGATTGACTCGCCAGAGACAGTTTGGGCGTACGCCACATCAAACCCAAACACTTCGCTCCTGATTTGACCTTTTTCAGGATGTGATACCACACTGTAAGCTTGGTGCGTCCCTTCTGGTAAGTGGTAATACAACTCATAATCCCAGTTGCCATTGGCATCTGAGGTAGTGCTGACCACAATTGGCTCAGAGAAAATATAGATGTCCACCACACTATCTGGAAACGTCTGACCTGTCAGGGTGAAAGTCTTTTTAGTTTCCCGATCTTGAATGGCGACTGTCTTAATTGCTGCCTGACCACCATTGATGGGCACGAATGAAATATACTCTGCTGGGAGAGGCAAAAACTCCTGCTGCACCCTATCTACTTGCTGCAAACAAGCCCGCACTTTTGCCTGCTCATTAGCAGTTGAAGTCTTGGAAAGTTTGATTTGCTCAGCTCTTTCGACACCTAAAGCGGCAATAACGCAGTTGGCAGTATCTGGGTCTGGCTCGATCACTTTTGGGGGTTCCGCTTCGTTTTTCTCTAAATTGAAACACTCCCTGCCTTTCATGAGATCTGTCGCAGATAATTTTTGACCAGATTCAATCGCTTTGATTTTATCATCACCCAACTCTAGCCTAAGGCAGGTCATCACATTTGGATCCAGTTCTGCAGATTTTTGATAACTAATGCGTTGCGGTTCTGTAAAACAACCACTTGAATAAAACAATTCTTTGGCTGAAGCAATATCGCCACTGAGCACAATCTCTTGATAGCGCTCTGTTCCCAACTGCGTTTTCAAGCACTGCTCGGTTTGAGCAGTAATATTGGGCAACCTTGTTTGCTTGATGCACCTTTCAATCGCGGTTTTTCGCTCTAAGATGGGTGATAAATCTTCAGTTAATCCAGTCTGACTAAAGTATTTTTGAATTTCAGATTCTGAGAATGATTGAAGTAAACAACTGCGCAGCAAATCGGCGTCATAAACTTGATCAGTCTTGATAGATTCATTAGCAGTAAAGTACTCTGGTTGGGAAATCGAGGTGATTTCTTTCTCAATCACACTGTCAACAGTGGTGCTTGTTGGCTTGGGGGTTGGTGCAAGTTGTGCGGTTGAGGTTTGATCAGAAGAAGTTGTGGCGTTAACAATCACCACGGTTGCTCTTACCACTCGATCGCGATACTTGGCCACAACTGTGTCCTGATAAGTCCCTGCTGCATCCCACGCTTGAAAAACTCCATCTTGATCAATTCTGCCACCCCCACGCGACACAGACCACGCCACTTCTTTGGGATCGATCACTTGCCGACCATCCTTGGTTTCGACATAGGCTTTAAACTGTTTTTTTTGGAGCGGCGCGAGCTGAACTTTGTACGGATCCAACTTAAGCACCATTTCAACCGTGGTTGTAGTCACTTGTGAGTCAGTGGTAGTAGGTGTGGTCGTGGTGGTGGTCGTAGTGGTATCTAAGCGCAGCAATGGCGTTGGGGTGGGTGTTGGTTTGAGAGTAGGGGTAGGAGTTGGTTCCAGAGCGGCCGCTCTGAGTTCCTCCGTTTGATCAGCTGTCAAAATAATTGGATCGGTGGAGTTGGTCAAGTCAGTAGAGGTAGTAATGCTGTCACCCAACACCGCTTGAAAAGACATGCCACTCCAAACAAGATTGGCACCAATCAAAAAACTTGTGCTAAAAACCAGCGCCAGCATGACTACCACAAATTTGCGCATAAATGATTTATTTGCTTGTAAAACAGCGTAATTCTTTTTCTGAAGGATGTAAAGTAAGAAGTTCGAGCAAAACGAGGGAAAAAACTCAGCTTGACATTAATTACCCTTTGCGAGAGGTTATCCTTAACAATTAAGTTTAGTATTATTATTCAGCACTGAAAGTCCTATGACCAATAAACCTAAAAAAAGTACTCCTCAAACACTCGATGAAGCATTCGAGGCAGTGTGCCAAGAGATGGAAATAATGTTCATCAAGAAACACAATGACTACGGCAAAGGCAACATTTTGGCTAATAAAGAGTTGGGCATCGCGATGCGGGTGAGTGAAAAGGTGGAAAGACTCAAACACTTACTCCTCACTTGCCAAGATCCTGCCAATGAATCGGTGGAAGAAACGTGGGTTGACATTGGCGTCTATGCCATCATTGCTGTCATGTATAAAAGGGGCTGGTTTGAAAAACTAGAAATGTCTGAAGTTACGAAGCTCTCTAGCAGAGCTCAAAAGAGCACTTGACTGAGTTGCCACTTTTACTTACCGCATTCACATCTAGTTGAGTCGATCCATAAACGTGACCAGAGAAGGGGTAGCTTTTGCCATTTTCTGAATTAAATACCCCACTTTGTACGGATGTTGGATACAAAGCAAATTCATCAGTCGATCGACTTGAATCTGAGTGCTTGAGTCTTGCCCTGACTGAGTCGCTGCCACGGCTACTAATCGTTGCATCGCACTGACACGTCCAGAGACCTCTTGTTTCCAAATGGAGACTTGAGCCACGATCATTAGAAACAATAATTTGGTAGCGTTTACTTTTTGGAGAAGTAATTCGTACATCGTATTGGACGGGCGACGTACTGGACTGGCTAGGATATTTATTCAAATAGTATCGCAGGGCTAAAATGTAGGCGCCAGTGTGATACTGCATAAATGGATTTATCCATATATTTAATATGTGTATTATACCAAAAACGGGGATTTTAGTGATCAAGCAGGAGTGGACGCAGTTTCTTGCACACTGGCGCCGCTTTGGAGCGCGAGCTTGAGGGCACCATGCGCGGCTGGTTTCTCCGGCATAATCGCACTCATCAATGGATAAATACTCTGCAAACGAGTCACGATTGGTGCTCTGACATGAGTTAAACCAAGAATAGAACCGGTCATCACCAAGTCAAACGCCTGCTGATCTAGCTGGAGCCTACGCACCACCGATTGCACCAATAAAATTAACTCCCCTTGTGCCCAATAAAATATTTGTTGCGCTGCCGCATCACCTTTTTGAAAGGCTTGATCACACACTTCCGCAAGTTCTGCTACCTCTACTTTGGAAATCGGTGGCTGATAGAGATGCAGCTTCAATTTTTCTAGGGAATCAATTCTGAAGTGCTGCTTCACCATTTCTTCTAAAATAGTTTTTGGCCGGCGGCCATCATAGCTTTTAATGGCTTCCCTTAAAACGTGCCTACCTATGTCATATCCAGAACCCTGATCGGTCAATAAATAATCCATCCCCCCTGCTTTGGCGGTTTCCCCACGCTCATTTCGGCCAAGGCAAGCCGAGCCGGTACCAGCAATTAAAACCACCGCATTAGCTTGTGCCGAGGCATTGGCTAAAGCAATTTGACTATCGTGATAAAGCGTAAAGTTTTTGACGCGAAATTGGTTTAATATTTCACGAAAAGCAGCATAAGCTTGATTATATTCTTCTTCAATATCAATGCCCGCCAAGCCCATCGCAGCAGTATCAATTTCGTATTCATCGGTGAGTTTTTGCAATGCTTGGCGAACAGCTTCTTTCAGATTGAAGCTGGCTGCACCGACATTTGTAGAAGTTAAGTTGGTGGGACCAGACTGACCAGTCCCAAGGATATTACCTTGACGATCGGCACAGATTGCATCTGTCTTGGTACCTCCGCCGTCTATACCTAGATAAAGTGTCTGCATGTATTTTTGTGTTTTTATATTTAATTTCGCTACTAGCCAGCTTATAGCTCATGCACGACTTGCGTCCCACCATCTGCCTGAGGTGTTTCCAGCTGTTTTTTGATGGTCAAGTACCAAAGAATGGTTTCAATAAACACGGCGTGGCTCCACACCAAAGGGGTAGCAGACAGCGAGCGCCCAGTGTAAGGATTGATCTGCTCGGCAAGGACACCAGATAAATAACGGTGTTCATAGACCCAGTTCAAGACTTGCTCGGCATAACGTAAATCATCAATCGTCACGACCGGATGACGCAGTTTGCGCTGAGCTTGCCACATAGTGGTAATGAACCAAGGATTGGGCAAATCGGTGGCACGAAAATATTCATCATTTTCATAACGCAAGTATCCGCCAATTTTGGCTGGATTAACCAATCTATTGTCTATTTGTTGCTGTGTTTTTATAAACAGTTCGTCTGTTTGTTCAAACATCCCAAAATACCACAAACCAAATAACGAACTAGAATCTAAAGATTCCTCTCTGATGACCTGGCCATCTTTAATGGTGGCGGTGCGAATAAATGCGTCCATTTGGGGACTGAATAGATGGGTTGTGGCGGCGGCCTTAATGTCTTTCGCGACTTGCTGATACTCACGCATGTGGTTGCGCTTATCTAGAATTTCAGAAAACTTGGCCGCCGCCGTCAATCCCCCATAAACTGCGGCACAAGTGTAGGTGGCCACTCCAAATTTCTCTTCCCATAAATCGTATGAGGGCAGAGGCAAGCCAGTGTCACGGTCTCTATAAGAAACCAAAAAGTTGGCCATCTTTTCAATCAACGGCTTGTACAACTCCTCAATAAATTCAAGATTATCAGATGCCTCGTAATATTTCCATAGAGCCCACAACACACTCGCTGTTTCATCTTCTTGGATGGGTAATTGGAGAATTTTATCCTTTAGCCAATTGCTTTGTGAAGTAGTTGAGTGCCAAGTCGATCCCAAACTTTGATCTGATCGAAAACGATGATGCACATACCCGTCCTCATGTAGAATATTTTGACAAAACTTAAAAAATGGTTTGGTCGCTTCCTCGTAACCAGCTTGACAAAGAGTAGACACAATAAACGCAGCGTCTCTTGGCCACATGTAACTATAATCATCTTTGCCAAACTGAATCATTTCACTATCTGACGAAGCAATCACGCTGCCACCATCATCGGTATGACTGCGCAAGATAAATAATGAAGTATCGTAAAGTTTTTTTAGATTTTCTGGTAAAAGATTGGTATCAATCTCATCTTGTTTGGTTGATAACCAAGCGTGCCAATATGACTCAGTTGAGTGCAGCATCGCCTCAGGAGTCTTCTGCATGACTAACTGATTTAGTTGGTAGGCCTCATCTAGGGATTTGCCAGCGCAAATCCAGTAATATAGCCTGCTCTTGCTGTTTGGTTCACACGAGGTACAAAATCTGACTACAGAATCCACCGAGCCATGCTCTACCGCATTTTTGGTTAATTCACCATCTTCAGCATCTTTGTATGAACCTTCTTTACCTGCATATTTGTAGGCACCCATCGTGTAATCATCGATAGGCGTACCAGATTGAGTTCTGCCATTCACAATAAACACACGCCGTCCCAAGTAGTGAACGACTGCGTTGTGCGTGGGATCATAAAAACCCGTATTCCGCTTTTGCGTCTCGCTAATCCAAAAAACCTGATGAAAAAAGATTCTGACTGCAATTGGGTTGGGGTTATGATTGTAAACGTCAACCTGTCTCACAAAAACGTTAGTTTCATTGTAAACAATGTCCTCCATGACCAAAGATACGTTAAGTTTTTTATTTTTACAGAGTAGATAACCCACCATCGTTTCTGGTTTGTAACCAATGGTGATTTTCCAATTGCCATCATCTAACCAAGAAAACTTGCCATCCACCCACACGCCAATCCGGTGTTGTTCACCACCCACGTGATTTTCGAGTCCAATGTAGGGAAAATAGAAATCACGCACGAAACCAAACTCGTCTAAACAAACCAAGGTGTGTCCATTTCCCAAAGTCAGCGCGCGCGCCATATGCTCTCCTGCTTAATTAGCCAATCACATCAGTGTAGCAAACTAAGGGAGAACGGAACAATAGAGAATTTATTATAAAAAAAATTTGTTCTAGAAAATTTACTGCTAAGGGTTATTCCATCAACCGATCTTCAAGGTCTGCTAAAACTACGGAGAAACGACGGTACGCTTCGTACGGATCATCGTATGGCGAGAAATAAGAATGCACATCACCATCCGCTGACCATTTGGTGCACATATAATAAAAATGATCGCTAGTCTGTAAGTTGCGCCAGTCATCAATCAACTGTAAATCATTAGTGGCGGTGATTTGATCCTCCAACCGATATAGTTTTTCGAGAGTATCAAATTGCAGAGGGTTATCCCGCCAGGCAGTAATGTCTCGATCTACATCCGCCCAAGAGATTAGCTCCGGCACGTCGTAACAGGGATGTTCTGCCCACAACTCAGGATGATTGGGTAGGGCTGCCACCACTTCACTGGGTGTGACAAATTTATTCCAACTTTTTTGTAAAAACTGTTCAACAAATTTGCCCCAGAACTGAAAAATACCAGTATCTTCCCACTGATGTTCTCCAAAAGTTTCAAAGTCCATAAACAAGTTTACCAAATGGTCTTCTGGGTAAATTTCCACCCAATTGAGATATTTTTCCACTGTTAAGGGGTGTTCCGGCCAATTTTTATCACTAAATCTGAAGGCAATATCATCAGAAAGCTCTGCATTTTTGAGCAATAAGGGTAATCTTTTGGGCGTGTAACTGTGGTAAACCTTAGTTTTTGGCCGACCGTGTAGGTAACGATCAACTGCTTCGGTCAAAATTGCTTCAAAAGGCATTTTTTCCACCAAATTGGCAATATAGTTGGAATAAATCAACTCGGTATTACGAAAAACTCGCGGTGTCACTCCAAAAAATCGTTGCATGATTTGCCGGTGTTTTTGGACTTGAATTCTAAACTCAGCCTTAGAGTAAAGCGCTGCCAATGAATGATAATAAGTTTCACCCAATATTTCAGCTTGGCCAGTTGCCATAATTTCCTGTAGCAACTGTACTACCTCGGGTTGATAGGCCTCAGCTTGTTCCAAAAAAACACCAGTGATGGAAAAAGACACCTTAAAACCTGGATGCCAAGCCGTCAAGTCACGCAGCAGGGCCAACATGGGTAGATATGACTTCTGGGCGACTTTCTGAAAAATTATCCTGTTACCATCATTCGGCTCGGTTTCATAGTAACTTTGATGCAAACCAACATCAAAAACATTGACTTTTTTCAGCCTTCTGGGTTGATGTAGATGAAGATAAAAACAAAGTTGCGGCATGACTCAATCACTAAAAAAGACTTTTCGGTACACTTCCTTAATTTTTTGGGTGGCACTTGACCAAGTCACTTTTGATAAATCATCCAACTGACCAGTCACGACTTCCTGGCTAACCGACTGCTTGGAAATGAGTTTGACTATTTCGCTAGACATTTTTTCAATGTCCCAAAAGTCTGTCTGAATAGCACTCGGCAAGACCTCACTCACACCGGCATTTTTAGAAACGATCACGGGTGTGGAGCGTTGCGCTGCTTCAAGAGCAACAAGCCCAAAAGGTTCAGAAATGGAAGGCATGACAAACACGTCCGCTCTATCTAATAACACCTCGCGCTGTTTGTCTCTAACAAAACCGCTGAATAAAACATGAGCAGACAGTCTTTGGTCTGCTGTTTCAAGTAATAATTGGTGATACATGTCACCACTACCTGCCACCACAAACAAAGCGCTCGGAATTTTTTTCAAAACCGAGTTGGCGAGATACAAAAAGTACTCTGCACCTTTTTGAACCGTCAACCTGCCCATGAAGACAATCACGGGGCGCCTGGGCGCGAAGTGATGGCGCCCCGTGTCTGGAGGATCAACCAACGGTGTGATGCCGTTGTGGACGACATCGATTTTTGCGGGATCAATGCCGTAGGTGTGTACTAATAATTGCTTGGTGTAGTAGCTTACCGCCATCACACGAGCGGCATGGTGCATGCCCTCAAGCTCGGTGCTGATGATGAATGGACTACCATTACCGTCTGGAATTCTGTCCATCTCCGTGGAATGAACATGCGCCACGTATGGTTTGCCAGTCGCTTGCGAAAGCTTACGAGCAGCTGGAAATGACATCCAGTCGTGGGCATGAATGATGCGATACTCGCGTTGATGCTTAATGCCTTCTGCCGTGACTAAATCAGCATATTGACCTACTTTTTCTTCTAGTTCAGATTCTGGTAATAAGTGGAGTTTGGTCTGATCAAATTTGCCGCTAAATACTCGATGGGGTGAAGGCGAAGATGAGGAATAAGCCAAGAAGGGTGGTTGATTTGTATAGCCATTGGTGAACCAGGATGCGTCTGAACAGTTGAGTACATGCATATGGCCCGCACCACCAACGTTGCCGTGCGGCAAGGTGAAAAAGATTTGGGTACCAGTTTCACTGAGTGACTCCGTGATGCCCTGACAGGCCACACCAAGACCACCACTATTATGAGGAGGGTACTCCCAGCCAATCATAAAAACAGCATCACCGCTCAAGGACATGAAACGTCTTTCGCGCTTGTAAACACATGCAATTATTAGTACACGCTACCAGTTTAAACCGGAATGAAAGTGAATTGCAAGTGCATTATTGGAAACAATTAGACACAAGATGTGGTGGAAACCAGTTTTGAATTATCCCATATCTATTCCTTAAATGATCTCTGCTGATCATCTCGTCACAGAGGCATCAAAAAAGTTGAATCATTTTGGGATCAATTGCAATTGAGGATCTCTTACAATTAATCGATGGGGCGCAATAACAACCTCTCACTTCACCAGTTGTCAATAATTAAGTACACTATATCTATTATTAGATTGATTCTGTAGATCGGATATTAGATCATTGTCCTTGATTAAGTCCATCATGAAGTTCTTGATCAGGACAACCAAAACTAAGAAGAATCCAACCATGGTAGTCCAACATCAACTTCCCTTGCCAATGATTGAAGAGAAGGCGCTTCTCATCCGCCGCCAAATAATTAGGATGCTTGCTCATGCCTGTAGCGGGCATCCAGCCGGAGCACTGGGGATGGCGGATGCCTTTGCGGCGTTATATTTTCATATTTTGAAAGTTGACCCAAAAAAACCCGACTGGCCAGAACGAGATCGGCTGATCCTATCCAATGGCCACATATGTCCTGTACTATACGCAACTTTAGCCGAAGCCGGCTACTTTCCTAAAGAAGAACTGCTCACCCTGCGTCACATCAACTCGAGGTTGCAAGGTCATCCTCACCAGAACTCAATTGCTGGTGTAGAAAATACTAGTGGGCCGCTCGGTCAGGGGCTATCGCTTGCCGCTGGTTTGGCATTGGGCCTAAAGTTAGATCGACGGCAAAATCGCGTCATTTGTGTCACCAGTGATGGCGAACATCAAGAAGGACAAACTTGGGAAGCTTATCAATTTGCCCGCAAATATCAGCTAGCCAACCTGACCAACATCATTGACCGTAATCAGATTCAAATCAGTGGCTATACAGAGGAAGTGATGCCCCTAGAATCACTTACAAATAAAATTGAAAGCTTTGGTTGGCAAGTAATTGAAGTTGATGGTCACAATCTAGCCCAAATCATTGCTGCCACCGAAGCTGCTGATCTCGAACAAGATTGTCCCACTGCCATCATTTGTCATACCACCCCAGGTAAAGGGGTGAGTTTTATGGAAAACAAACCAGAGTGGCATGGCAAACCACCGAGTGAAGAACAAGCCAAGCAAGCTCTGACTGAATTATTCGGCGGAAACTGATTAGAATAACGGGAAGTCAACTAAGTTTTGCCCGTCAAACATTTAAAAGCAATTTGAGAACTTTATGGAAACTAAACAAGCCGCCAACCAGCTTCAAAAAATGTCCACCAGAGACGGTTTTGGCTTAGGACTAGTCGAAGCAGCTTCTCAGGATGACCGCGTCGTTGGAGTCTGTGCCGACTTAGCCGAATCAGTGCGCATGCAGCAATTTGCAGTAGACTTTTCAGACAGATTTGTGGAAGTTGGCGTTGCCGAGCAAAATCTAGCTGGGGTGGCAGCTGGTTTAGCGATGGCAGGCAAGATTCCGATTGCAGCTAGTTATGCTTGTTTTCATCCGGCCAATTCATGGGGAGTGATTCGGACCAGCATCTGTTATGCAAACCTGCCGGTGATCTTGGTGGGTGGTCATGCGGGTATCTCAACTGGTCAAGATGGAGCCACTCATCAATCTTTAGAGGATTTAGCACTAATGCGGGTGCTACCCAACATGATCGTCCTCTCACCTGCGGATGGAGAAGAAGCGCGGCAAGCGGTGCTTGCCGCGCTCAATGCCAACAGTCCAGTCTATATCCGCATCAGCAAACCGGCTGTCCCCATCTACACTAAGCCCAACCAATTCAAAATTGGCCAAGCGACGCAACTGAGAAAAGGCAGTTCGGCGACGATCATTGCCACTGGTTTGATGGTCAGCCAAGCCATGGCTGCTGCAGATCTGCTGATACAACAAGGAATTTCCATCACAGTACTTAATATGTCCACAATCAAACCACTGGATGAAAAAGCGGTCATACACTCTGCCAAATACACCAAAGCGATCCTCACCGTGGAGGATCATCAAATCATCGGTGGACTGGGATCGGCAGTAGCTGAAGTCCTGGCAGAAAATCAGATATCTTTGCCATTTAAACGACTGGGTATGATTGACCAGTTTGGGCAATCCGGCACAACCGAACAATTACTCAAGCGCTATCATCTCACCCCGCAAGATTTAGTCACCGAGGTCAAGCAAATCCTCCAAAGATAACTTTATTTTCATCTTAAATTCGTGCTACCATGAACACATATGAAATATGATTCAAACAAAGTCGCGATTGTTGGTTGTGGTAAAGTTGGCATGAGCGCCGCTTTTTCCCTGATTCATGGCGGAATAGTCAATGATCTCGTACTGTATGGTCGGGACAAAAACGAGGTCTTGGGCGAACAACTTGACTTAGAACACGGCATGAGTTTTTTACCCCACACCCGGGTGACTGCCACTGATGACTTTCGTGATTTGGAAAATTCCGACATTGTGGTTATTACTGCTGGGGCAGCCCAAAGACCCGGAGAAACCAGACTTGATTTGACCGCTAAAAACGTCGCCATTTTAGAAAGCATTTTGCCGGAAGTAGTCAAGAATGCTCCAGACGCAATCATCCTTTTAGTGAGCAACCCCGTAGATGTCTTAACATATAAGGCTTACTTGATGGCGGATTTGCCCAAAGGCAGGATTTTTGGATCAGGCACAACGCTTGACACCGCGCGATTTCGTTACCACATGTCTGAGTTTTTGAACGTCAACCCCAGAAGCATACACGGCTATATTTTGGGTGAACACGGCGACAGTTCATTTCCTGCCATCTCAAATGCCACCGTGGGTGGCCAACCACTCACGAGCATGGAAAGTTTTTCTGAAGAACGAGCCATGAGTGCTTTTGAAAAAGCTAAAAATGCCGCTTATAAGATCATTGAAAGCAAAGGTGCCACTTATTATGGTATCGCTGCGGTAATTGCCCATATTGTCAAACAGATTCTACTCGACACCAAATCCGTGTTACCACTCTCAATACCTCTGCATAATTATTACGGCCACTCTGGCGTAGCCTTAAGTGTGCCCTGCGTGATTGGCCGCGGTGGGGTAGAGCGCTCGCTAGAAATTAGGTTAGATTGGGAAGAAAAGCAAAAACTAGAAAAAAGTGTTAATACAGTCAAGCAGTACTTGTAAAAATCGAAATTCGACGGCATCCAAAGGCATTCGACCGCTTCAACTAATTTCCCTTAATTTGGTCAGTTAGAAAGTGTTTCATCAATCGTTCATTTTTGGCAATTGGGACAGAAAAATGCGCTACGACCACCTTGTTTAATGCGCACCAACCCGTGTCCGCAATTGGGGCAAGGTTGACCCTCTTTTTGATACACTCGCACCACGTTTTGATAACCGCCGGACAAGCCATCGATGTTTAAATAATCTTTCATACTCGCGCCACCGAGCGCAATGCCTGAGTTAATCACCGTAAGTAGTGCACGATGCAAGCGTTTAACCTCGGTTTTAGTGAGTAATTTGGCCGGCCGACGGGGATCAATTTTCGCTAGGTTTAAACCATCATTGGCATAAATATTGCCCACTCCAGAAATTAATTTGTTATCCATAATGGCCAGTTTGACTGGCACGGAGCGATGTTGAAATTTACTCCATAGAAACTCTGTTGTAACAATCGGATCGATAACGTCTGGACCATAGTTGCGCAGTTCATCTGCCAATCGGTCTTGATCAATCATCTTCAACCACCCAAAAACTCGTTGGTCGTTAAAAAATAGAGTGGTTTGGTCTGTAAAATCAATCCTTACTCGCGTGTGCTTACTTGGTAAGCTCCCAATCCAATCGGCGGTGGGATGGCCACCACCCACTTTGATATCTCCATCCTTAAAAATCAGTTGACCGGTCATCTTCAGGTGCACCAACAACGCCGGCTGATCAGCTAGATGTAAACAAATCATCTTGGCATGCCTGGTCACCGCCGTCACTGCTAAACCAAGAATTTGATCAGGATTGCCCTGAAAACTTTTTTCTCGCAAAACTTCAATTTTGCCGATTTTTTTGCCAACAATTTTTTCCGCTAAGCGGCGCTTGATGGTTTCTACTTCAGGAAGTTCTGGCATATGTGCTTTTTTTTGTCATTTTCTCCATCTAAATTCAAAAAATCAGGACAGAAAATTTGAAACCAAGTATACACGATTAGATTTTTCTTGATATAATCAGAGGTTCAGAGATGTGTTTGGCATATTTTTGCCGCACATTGCTATTTAACAGTGGGTCCGTAGCTCAGTCGGTTAGAGCGACAGCCTTTTAAGCTGTGCGTCCTGGGTTCGAGTCCCAGCGGACTCAC
>CAZKSJ010000027.1:0-13485 GCA_964555515.1 uncultured Pseudomonadales bacterium | reverse complement strand
AGGAAGCGTCGCATAGTGGTCAATTGCAGCGGGTTGCTAACCCGCGCCCGTTTTTCGGGCCCGTGGGTTCAAATCCCACCGCTTCCGCTCAACCAAATAATTGGCCTCAGCCAATTGTTTGGTTGAATTGGTTAGAGATGGGTATTATTTAATCCTGACGGCAAGCACAAAGTGCCTGCCTAATGTCCGCAGGACCACCGCTTCCTCAGTCCGGCAAACCAGCGTAACTGGTCTTGACTTTCCGCATCAGTGCCTTTCTTAAAAAAGTGTGTTATTTCAATTTTTTCTCATTGACACAGCGATACCATATCTGGTTAGATGTAGGTATGAGAAAAAGAATCAAATCAACCAGTCGAAACGCCCATAAAGATTCCATGCGATCTTTAGGCAAAAATTTAATTGTATTAACTTTAATTATTCTTGGCATCTTTGCCGCAGTATATTTGGTAACCAACCCTGCTTTTAAAATTTCGCAGGCTTCCACCCCCGTTCCACCAAAGCACGCTGGCACCATTGTTGGTACCGCCGCCGAAGGTACCAAGGTAACATCGGGCAGCGTCACTCCAGATTCATCAGCTTTGTACGTGGCAACCATCACCACTAAGCCACAGCGACAAGTCAACACAGTGGTTGGATTGAATTTGAATTGGGAAAAAGTGAAAGTTCAGTGTGGAGCAAGGGCACAGACTTCAACAGAGGTTTGGATTGCCAAAGGTAGTGCTAGTTCCGGCACGGTGACTGCTTCATTAGAGAAAGAAGCAAAAAATAGCATCATCACGGTCTCTAAGTTTGCCAACGTAGATTTATCCAATCCAGTCAGTAATGTCTATGGGGTCAATACACTCGGTATTAACGGCGCCTGTGAAGGCGGAAAAGATACCGAAAAATATGCATTTGATGTGGTTGGCTCCAACAACTCACTCATCTTTGGAAGTGTGGCCACTCGTTTGAGAACACACCAACCCAGTGCTGGTTTTACAGAAATAAAGGAACTTCAGTATGGTAAAAGCAATGGAGATAAAGCTGGAGTTGCCCTGATTTCTAAACAAAATTTGACAGCTGGCAATGTGCGTGTCGAGGGAAAATTGAGTAGCGATACAGATTGGGCAGTAGTGGTGATGAGTATCAACGGTATGGCTTCTGTTGAACCTGTACCTACAGCCACCCCAGCACCCACCCCCACTGCTCAAGTGACGGCTCAGCCAACCACCGTGCCCACCACAACGCCTTCCACACCTCCGGGAACTAATCCTGATCCAACGCTACCTCCACCACCACCGGTTTCAACAAATCCTGTAAAGGGCATCTGGACATCGCCAGCGGAGCTGAGTAACTTGCCGATGTCCGGTGATGCTTGGAACCAACTCAAAAGCGCTGCAGACTCTTTGAGCAATCCCAATCCAAATCTAGATAACCAAGATGATGATACCAATGTCAAAGTCTTGGCGGCAGCAATCGTCTTTGCCAGAACCAAAGATGTCACCTATCAAAATAAGGTGATTGATGCGCTGCAAAAGGTTGAGAAGTTTCAACCAACCGGCAGAACGCTAGCATGGGGTAGGGAAACTGGAGCATATGCAATGGCTGCCGACCTGATCGGATACCGCACACCGGCATTCGAAAAGAAGATGCGCGACATGGCAGAAACCTATAAGGGTTCCCAACTCAACGTGACTTTGCTAGACATGTATAAAAGACGTCCAAACAACTGGGGTTCCCAAGCGTTCTCCAGCTTGGCTGCCATTTACAGCTACCTAGGTGATACTGCCCGTTTGCAGGAAATCAGAGACTACTATGTGGCCAGCGTCACCGGACAAAAAACGCAGGCTGTTTACGGTGAGTTATCTTGGCAGTGCGACAGTAGCAGACCAAACTGGATTAATCCAAAAGATTGTGTGATAACTTGCGGTGGCTCATTGGTCAATGTGGATGGCATCATTCCTGATGACATGAGAAGAGGCGGTTCCTGCAGACCAAATCCAATATCAACCGGGTATCCATGGGAAGGTCTACAGGGATTCACAGTAGCCGGCCGCGTACTAGAAAGGTCTGGTATGCCAATCTGGCAAGCTGGCGATCGGGCTATTTGTCGGGCTGCCTCGGCTCTGCAAGATGGCAGATTTGGCAGTTCGTGGCGGGCAACAGGCGATGATGTCTGGCAACTACCGTTCCTGGATGAGGCCTGTGGCACCAACTGGTCCGCTGCCTATACTGACAGCAGTAAGTGGGCTTCTGGTAAAAACGCAGGTTGGGGATACGTCACTTTAAACTAGACCATAAATAAGATCAACTTCGAAACGTTTTTGTATAGAGGTAAGGCTTAGTAACTAACTAACAAGTTACTAAGTCGCGCCTTGTTTTTTGGTCCTTAGCACAATTTCCACCGCTACTGCCAAATTATATTTTCACAATCACACCCAATTAAGCGGATATTTTGCGTCAATTTGATAATTAGTGTACAATTATCCACAATCACTTATTATTCTACTGGAGTTATCATGCCAACAAATGAGACTAGTACGCCAATTAAAGAGGCAAGCCCTGTCACTTCGGAATTTGTTTCCATCAAAGATCACTTAAAATCATCATGGAAAATGACTAAAGGTAGTTTAAACAATTTAATCTTGATGTGGTTGGTGATGATTGGTGTCACTGTTGGGCTGGGGATTATCGTTTTTACCCTTGGCTTTAGTACTATTATGGCTGCAGGAGGATTGGGAACGATGAGCAATCCCGTTGAGTTTTTGAAGCTCATTCTTTCTCCGGCTGGCACGATGCTCGGACTAATATTTATTGTCGCTGTCATTGCCTACTCCATATTCTCTGCAGGAATCAATGCCGCCGTAATTATTGCGCTAAATAGATATCAAGAAAAACCAACCTTTAAGGAAGTCTTTAATCAAGGTATGAAGCTGGCTCTCCCCGTTTACTTGCTGGGTTTAGTCATTGGACTGATGACTCTTGGTGGATTTGTCCTTTTCGTTGTTCCTGGTTTAATCATGGCCATCTTTTTGAGTTTTGCCCTCTTCGAGAGAATTTTACATTCCACCAATCTCACCGACTCACTACGCGGCAGTTACACAATGGTCAATGATAATTTTGGTTTCATTTTCACCAGGTGGTTAGTAGTGGTTGGATTTTATCTGGTATTTTTTGGGTTTGTGCCAGAATTTTTTGGCGCTATTTCTGAGCCACTTAAAAATTTATACAACATGGTAACTGGTCTTGCCGGTGTTCTCGTTAACTGGATGGTGATGGCTTTCTTTATCTTGCTCTACCACCAAATTAGGCAAAAAACTAATATAAAGAATTTGGCCAACATCACTTGGATGTGGCTGGTCGCTGGCATTGGGTGGATGTTGATTGGCATATTGTCAATTGTTTTATTTAGTCGGCTGCCCAACTTGATGAATCAAATTGAACAGGCACTTGATTCAACACCAAGCGATTATTCTAACCAAAAATATGATTTTCAATTTGATGATGTGTTAGAAAGTAACGTTGATCAGGCTGATCAAGAGTTTAACTTTAATGCAGATATTGACACTCAAGGTCTGTCTGACGAACAACAGCAAGCAATAGAAGAAGCGCAGCAAGCGATGGATGATTACTTCCAGGAACTCAATAACGCAGCGGAATCTACTGAGTAATCCTAGGATTGTTGTGACTCAATATCTTTCAATGACAGCAAAGAGATGTCGTGGTTTTTCTTAGCCTTAGGCCGTTATTTTTCCGCCTACATAGATCAGATGATCTCGATCACAACTTTGCTCAATATATATCAAACTAAGTATAGTCAATCTTGGTAGCTTCACTTATACTTATGCTCATGAAAATTCGTAAAGCTCTCATCACCTCTGCTGGATTTGGCACGCGGCTGCTACCCATCACCAAAACCATTCAAAAAGAAATGATGCCTATTTTAAATCGGCCGCTCATTGATTATGTGGTCGAAGATTGTGTCAAAGCTGGCATTGAAGAAATAGTGTTCGTCATTTCAGAACACAACACTCAAGTCAAGCACTTTTATCAAGAGAATAAACGCCTATTTTCATATCTAGAAAAAATGCATAAATTGGATCTATATAGCCAAGTAGAAAACTTACACAATCAAGCTAAATTTACTTTCATCCTTCAATCTGATGAAGATCAATATGGCACTGCCACCCCTATTAAATTAGCTCAAGAGCAACTGAAAAGTGAGGACGCTTTTTTAGTCTTCATGGGAGATGATTTTATTTACAATGCAGATGGGAGTTCAGAAGCTGCCCGCATGATCACCACTTATGAAAATTCTAAGGCTGAGGCATTGGCGACGTGCATTGAAAGAAACGATGATGAATTGCACCGCTATGGCATAGCGGAGATTTCGCATAAAAATGGTCATGCCTACCTTAAAAAATTAGTAGAAAAACCTGCTCCTGGTACTGCGCCATCAAATTTGGCTAATATCAGTAAATATATCTTTTCACCAGCGGTCTTTGAAGTCATCAACTCTCAACCAGTGGATCAGAAATCTGGGGAACTTTATATCACCGACACTATTTCGATCATTGCCCAAAATCATCCAGTCGTGATTCACACCCCGGCTGGACAGTACTTGGATGGGGGCAATACTGCTGGTTGGTTACACGCCAATTTAGTGGTTGCGAAGGCTGATCCAAGCTTAAGACAGGTGATTATCCAGAAATAATTTCTCCAAGACAAGATTTTTCTCGATATTTTATGTAATTGAATTTAGTTCTAGCCTAGTTCAATCAGCTACCGATTGATTCAAGGAGTAGTAAGAGGCAATCCGGGCAACTTAACGATTAGTCGACTCAGTCTGATTCCACGTGAGATAACAAATTATTCACCAAAAATGACCACATACATACCTTCTCCATGGCGAATGCAGACGTTGTTGAAGGTAGGATCAAGCTGTGCTTCACGATGACCTTTGGTGGAAGAATCAAAACACCACTCAATCAAGGCAGTGCCCGTTTCGGCTACAAATGAGTCGCCAGTCGTCATATTCCGGCAAAATTGGTGCGCAAGATTCTCGCCAATCCTACCCCCAGAGTACTGTTTAATGGGTTCAGGTAAATGCTCTAGGTCAGCGAAGTCTGCTTGGAATCCCTGATGGTTATCCAACCCGCCATAAGCAATCAAGTCCTGGACACGTTTTTCAGCATACTGACACAGCGAGTTATTTTCTACCAGCTGATGGATGCCGTGATCTGCCCGGTATTGATTCAAAGCAGTGAATACCTCTTGATCACTAACATATGGGATTGGAGGCGAATTAGCAGTCGATGTGGCATTATTGGCGTTATTATTGGTAGCGGAAGAGGGCTGAGCCGCTTGCGCTGCAAGCGGCTCAGCCAATAGTATCACCGTCAAACCTACTTGTTGGCCTTCTTGATCAATCAATCTTGTACTCACCCCAACTTCACTAACTTCAGTAGCAGTAATCAACTCAAACAAGTCGTTATCAATCCAGTACTGCTCAAGTTCCAGGATTGTCTTGGGTCCAGTCACTGCTTGTTGTAAAACTGATTTATATGGGTATGCACCTGTTTTTAAAGCTGTCGTGAGCATACTATCTAACTCGGTGTCAGATTTTGGATTGAGAGCTGCTGCCTCTAAGTCTTCAGACAAGATTTTTGCCACAGCACTAAGTTTGATAGAAGCGGCTACCGAAGCCACCTTGGCATCATTTCTAGTTTGATTTACCAAGCTAATCACCTCTGCATTGCTCAACTCAAATTGATCTACTTCCTGAAACTGCCGTAAAGAAACTAGATCAAGTGTTTGCTCCAACTCAACATTTAAGTAACTCGCTAATTTTTTAAGGGGGTTATTCAAAATAGCAGGCAATTTACCAGTGCCCACTACCGTCATTAAGAAATATGCTCCAAGAATAATATTCAAACCTATAAAAAATCCCAAAACGATCAACCTAATCAAATCATGCCTGCTCATCATGCCTGTAGCATACCAGACCAGTTACATTTCTTCATCAGGATTACATGTCTACACCAGGAGCTTCACCGAAGTTAACATTGTCCAACTCTTCAAGAGCTTGGTCTGTTGCTTCCAAAGCCGTATCGGCAGCAGCCTCATCGTCCCCAGTTTCCCTAATTTGATCCAAACTATCCTGTTCAAGTGTCTCTTCATTAGCTGGCGGTATCTGTTCAGATACTTGATTGCACCCTGCCAACAACACGCCAGTCACCACCAACACCATCAAAATCGTCATTTTCTTCATGTCACATCCTTTCCCCCACTCAATTCCCTGCTACATTTCCCCGGCTGGTCTATTTTGACTAAGCTGCAACTTCAGAGCCTCCAGTTCGGGCCTGATGGTATTTTCTATGTAATTCTTGATCGCGTCGCCTTCACTTTTAATTTGCTCAAATTCTGTCCTAATAACTTGCATTTGCTGACGGTAATCGGCATCCTGACCATTACAAGCCGCATACACTACTCCTTGGAGAGAACCAATATGTGCCTGTATGTTTTCATTAAAACTATCGGCGTCTGTACTTAATTTAGTCAGCATCGCTTGTAACGCCGACACATCAATCTCACTCGCTGCAAACCGCTCAATCAGAGCTTCAAGAACGTCCTCGATGTGTCTGATTCGAAAGATATATGTTTCACCGTTTGCCTGATACCGTTCGGCGTGGGCTTGTAACCTATTTTGTACCGTAGCACACAGTTGGGCTCTCTTTTCCTCTCTCAAAGCATTTAATTCAGTTGCTTTTTCTTGGACTTTGAGTTTTGATTCGGCTTGCTGCTGTTCAAATTCTTCCTGTCTTAGTTGACGAAGTTCAGTAACCTCATCAGAATTCACAATTTGCGATACTTGATCAGAACTAACTTGATTGGCAGTGACTACAGATGACTCACCGTCGGTATTTACTTCCACTCTAACCGAACTTTCTGCATAACTAGCCGCAACCTGAGTTGAAACGGGTCCCAATAGAGAAGCTGCGATGAGTAACGAAATAAAAATTTTAAGCATTGGTTGTATCCTAAATTATTTGCTCGAAGTATATACTCTTCTTTCAATCGTCACAACTGCAGCACAATGACAACTAAACACAACAATTAAGACGCTTGAATAAAGTCATTTATATCTGGTAACCGCGCTTCGCTAGCAGAGCTAGATTATAGATATCAGAAATTTTTCTCAACAAATTGCTCCCGTTTATCATACTTTCAATCAGCCACTGAATATCAACTAATAAATCAGCCAGAGCAAACTCAGAATTATCGGCGCATGGATCATGTAGATAACGAGCGCGTGCTTGCCCATCCACTCCAAGTTATTCACAACTGTTGCTACGTACTTCGCAGAAAAGTTTTTTTCTCTAAGTTGAAAATTACGCGTGCCAGTTTTGTACCACCGTTCTGCCAGATAAAACCCAAAAATGACCAAAGAAATCCAAGGGAAAAGCGGCCAATAATCAAGCGTAGAAAAGTGTCTAGGTAAGAGACCAGTAAAAATTTTTGGTATGCTTTCAGCCCCGACTTGCCACTCCAAAATGACAACCAGAGCGCTCGTGATCAACAAACCGAATCTCACCAACTTATATCTCAAAATTGCCGGCATTAAAAACAGGGTCACGCCAATCATGTGCAAAATTCCAAACAAGATGAAGTAGTGGGGAAATATTTTGAAAGTAAAATAAGAAATCAAAATGCCGTATCCAAACAGCATTAAGCCCCTCCTAAAAAAATGTCGCTCGATCTGTTGCCACCTTTGACCCTTACGCAACCTTTGATGATAAGAAATATAGCCGCTAACCCCCACCAAAATTAGAAAAGAGGTGGAAGCAAGCCTGGCAATTATGATAGAGATCAAGGGCAAATCATTGACATCCCTTTCCGACACAAGTGCCCACATAAACCAACTATGAAAAATTATCATCAGCGTGACTGCGAGTCCACGCCATACGTCTAACTCCCAAAATCTTGGATCCTTTTGTGTGTTGTTCATACGGCCAATCGATACCTTGATGTGATTAATTGTACTTCAAAAAGAAGCGTTGTTGTCAACAAACTTCTAGCTGAGTTCTCTTTGACCAGACAAAATTAAACAATTCTCACATCCAATTACTACAACATTTGCTGTTTCACATTTTTAAAATCAAAAGGCAAGTTTCATGTAAGGAGCTGGGTTTAAACTCAAGGTGTGAGCTACTTACCACAACTCATCTCTGTCCAATCAGTTCTACCTCATACCAAAGAGTTGGCAACCAACCAGTATGAGCAAGCAGTAGTACTCTTACTTGATAAAAATAATCACTTGCTTAAAAAACTCAATTTTTCTGACCAACAACCTGATCGGCTGGTGATTCCTGCTCGAAAAATATTTGAGGCAGCCTTTGCATCTGCCACCAGCAAGTTTATTTTGGTGCACAATCATCCATCGGGCAAGGTCACACCAAGTATGGAAGATCATCACACCACCGAAAGATTATCCTTGGTGGGCAGATACCTCAACATCAATTTGATTGATCACATCATCGTCGTTCCAGATGATTATTTTTCCTTTTGTGAGGAGGGTATTTTAAGCGGATATCAACGCCCCTAAGTCAGGAATTTGCCGACATAAATAATGTCAAGCTAGCGAGATAGAAACTGCAAATTAGCTCGATGCCAATCGTCCAAAAATTTCTGTAAACCTTGGTCTGTTAAGTGATGTTTAGCTAATTTCTCCAAAACATGTAGCGGCGCGGTGATGGCATCCACTCCGATCTCAACTGCTTCCTCAAAATGTGCCACGTCTCTGATGCTGGCGGCAATAATTTTGGTTGGCAAGCGATGATCGTCATAGGCTGTGCGTAAGTGTGATAATAACTCTTCTCCCCGTTGGGGAGCTTGGTCTTCCAATCTGCCCACAAATGGCGAACAATAAGTCGCACCCGCTTGTGCTGCTAACAATCCTTGGGAAAGGCTAAAGACCAGGGTAACATTGGTCTTAATTTTTTCCCGCGCCAATATTTTGGTCGCCATCAATCCTTCCGTGGTACACGGCAGCTTGACGACTACTTGTCTACCCAAATGATTCAAGTACCGAGCCTGCTCCAACATGCCTGGCAGATCGGTAGCAATTACTTCCATACTCACTATGCCATTCACAACCTGCAGAATTTCTCTCATCAACTCGTCAAAATTCCTGCCTGTCTCTGCAACCATGCTTGGATTTGTGGTGACGCCATCAACCCAGCCCCATTCAGCGGCGAACTTGATCTCATCCACGTTGGCAGAATCAAGAAAAATTTGCATCTCCTTTCAGTATAGGGTGATTTATGACTGCCAGCAAGAGCGCCACCTAAATTAGCGCATGATGAGTGATTAATTAAAGTAGGAAGATTAGGGCATCAATGCAAGATTTTGATGAATTTTTTCGATTTCATGTCCAAATGTCAGTCAGTTAATAAAAATCAAAATCGGGGTGGAAAAATTTGCACTCTTTTGATATTATAGGACTATATGTCAGAAAAACTTAGGTCGACTATTTCAACTCCTATTCCCGAACCAGGATTGGGATACGAACGATACAAGCAAATATACGATCAGATTGAAGCAGAATTGCATACTGCAGCAACTCAAGATCCGACCATTGACACCAGCCCAGAAAGAATCCAAGCCCTCGCCCTCATCACGCTTAGAACAGAGCAACAATTAGAAGATCGAGAAGACATCGGAAATAATTACAACTCACCAGCAAACTCCTAAACCGACAAGCTGATCAACATGTATGAGTTGCGAAACTCAAAATCAAATGTGTTTTGATAAGCTAAACCCAGATAAAAAGCAATCAGCGGAAGTAAAATAAACAAAACTGCAGACAAGATCTTCGAGGTGGCAGTGACTTCATTCAGTACTCTTAAATCATAATGGCCGCGTGCTACTTTTTTTGTGGGGGTGGTTTTTTTGCTTGACATACTACTAGGCTCTCATAATCCCAAAGAGTTGTCAATTATTTAATCTGGAAACTAATCTTCAGTAAATGCATACACCACAATGCTCGATGGCGTAGGTATTAAATTTGGAATTAGAAAATCTGCGTCAGTAGCAAAACGATGCACATAGTCTAGTTTGGCATAAAATACCGCCACTGGCTGGTATCCTGCCTGATCTAGAGCCAATCCAACCTCATTGGTGAGAGAGTTTTTCTGGATTGCAGCCTCTTCAGCAGAAATTAGCAAGACATATTGAGGAAGTTTGCCTGGTACATCTTCAATTACTTGATATCGGTAAAGACCCAGATTGCCACCATATTGCTGTTGAAAAAAATCTAGTAACACTATATCTGGCACACGAGTATAAATAGGATGGCCAATCACGCCGATGGTACTGCCAGGATTGACTTGATTCGCGATCCACTCTGAAGATTCCTGCCTTGGGTCTGGTGACCACTTGACAGTCATCCACGCTATTCCCTGCATGATCTGCAAAGATAGCATGACTATTATTAAGATAACTTTGAGTTGCTTTTTCCAACTGTTGTGCCAATCCATTAATTTCCAGTCTTTCAATCCTAAACCAATCAGAATCGTGATCGGTGGCAAAAAAACCAGGCTGCGATTGCCAGCTACAAACAGCTTTAATGGCAAAGTACTTACCAAAAATAGAGCCAATCCAAGCATTATCCACAATGTAAATTTTTGATGTAAAGTGGCTTGCCAACCAGAGGACCAAAGACGACGAATGATTGCTGCCAAAGCCAGCATAAAGAACATTACTAGCGAGTAGCCAAAGGTTTGAGGCAACTGCTTGACGAGCAAATACCACCAATAGGGCAGACCTAACAAATAATTGGCTGTATTTTGAGGATAGTTAAAAACTACATCAGTGATCACTTCTGCATAATCATTGATTCCAAGCGCAATATCCGGAATTCCAAGGCCAATCATTACCACAGCACAGATGGCCACACCATTCAGCAAAACTGGCAAGTGCTTCCTCCACTCCTTAATAAACAAAAAATAATGCAGTCCATAAAATGGAATCATTGGCAAACCACTCATTTTGGTAGCAAATGTGAGACCAACGGGGATCCCAGCCCAAACGTATAAAGCGATGTTTTTTTCAACTGCCGATTTGGTTAATAACCAGATGCTAAAGTTTAACCAAAAGATTAAGGCAATGTCATACTTAAAGTAGCCACTCAAAGTCAACCAAATTGGGGAAAATACAAATAACATCATCACCCATAAAGGCAGCTGCAACTTTTTAAGCGTGAGGTACAAAAAAGTAATAGCGCCAGCACCAAACATAATCGTGTTTAAACGTAGCCAGATAAACAATTGATGTTGTTGTGCTAAACCAGCAATCGGCGAAATAATTTCTGAAACATCAATCATCCCCAAAAACTGCAAAACTGCTAAATAAACGCCAGATAACAAAAAGTGAAACATTGTGCTGTGCGCTGAACCAGGCTGAACAGTACTAAAATGATCACGCACTGCTCTAACTGCCATTAATTGGTGCCACTCGTCCATGTGATACAAGAAAATTCGATCAATAGCAGGAATTCCCCATTGAATGACAGATAATTCAATTGAAATATATAAAAACAAGACAATTAACAATAGCCAGTAGCGCTGCAACCAATTCAAAGAATTCAACCGATTCGACAACATGCGGCTATTATAAACACTTGTTGCCTTGTGATAAGTCTCTAGTTTATCGCGAAAAAATCTATGTCTTTTTAAGTTGCACCTCGGTGATTGGGTAAGGAATTTTGATCTTTTCCTTTTTTAGTCTTTTATGCAGTGCTTTGTACAACTCATGCGACAATAAATATTGATCGGAATATTCTTTTGCCTTGACAATCACTTGCATCTCAATTCCATAATCAGCAAAATTTTTGAACCTAACCAACGGCTCAAAATCTTGATAAGCAACTTCATTCTGTTGAATGACTTTAGTTGCTTCACTGATCACAACTCGCTCTACTTTGTCTAAATCACTACTATAAGCGATGGTCAACGTGAGTCGTACCGAGCATGGCTTATCTGGTCGGTCATAATTAATTACCGTTGACTTAACTAACTTTGAATTGGGAATAATTTTCTGATTATTACCAAAAGAATCAAGCGTGGTTGTTCGCCATGAAATATCAATCACCCGGCCTTTGTATTCTTCACTGATCTCGATGAAATCGCCCGGCTTGATCGTATTGCTAAATAGTAACTGCAATCCTGCAAAAATATCTTCCAATACCGGCCGAATAGCTAAAGCAACCGCTAGACCTCCCACACCAAGAGCTGTAATGATGGGCGTGATCGCTACCCCCACAGTTTGCAATGCCACTAAAATCCCCACAGTGAAAACGACGATGTGCGTGGTAACCTTAATAGTAGAAGATGCCTGAGCCCCTCCTTTAGCCTTCACCATCCAATGAGAAACGAGTCCAGCAATCATCCTAGCTATACCCCATGTGAATAACAAGACTAAAACTACGGTGAGCATACTTCCCAAAAAAACTTTAGATTCAGCAAGTAATTCAATATATTTGGCTGCAAAGTACACGCCGGTTGCTAAACCAATCCAAGACAAAACACCCTGCCACGCCGCTGTCAAAATTGTATTCAGTTGCCAAGTTTTCAGTTGACCAAGCTTAGATAAATAACCCAGGACAAAACGCTCAATAACATACCCCACCGTCCAACCAGCTATGCCGCCTAGCACCAAGATTAATAAGGAGTTAAGTGTCAGAAATTCTCTCATATCATCCTCTAAGTACATTCATTGCCTGGGCAATATTTTAACAGAGATTTATAAACCAGCAGAAGCTGTCTTTTTTTAGATCTGGTAATTGGTTAATGGCCAGAACTCATCAATTCACATCGTCTTCAATTAAATCGGTTTTCTGCCTTTTGGAAAAACTTTTAATTACTGCCTCTCTTTTCAACGCAGCGGATTGATCGGCAGCTGGCTCTGAGTAGATGAGCTGCACTGGCTTTCGGGAGCGGGTGTACTTGGCTCCCTCGCCCCGATTGTGCTTTTCGACTCTTGCTACCAAATCATTCGTCGAACCTGTATACAAACTCCCATCAGCGCACCTTACCATATAAACGCACCATTGCCGCAGCTGATGTTTGGACTGACAATTCATAAAAGACTACCTGTCATCTTGATCACTTGACAAAATCGAAAGATCACACTGTACCTGATCACATGATTTCAGATAATTTAAGGTCTTGATCCTATCTGGGTTGGGAGATAGTTGCTCTAGTCCTAAAATTACTTGGTTGATATCTGTCTGCCAAGAATACCACTGCCATTCCCCTCGCCAATTAATGTTCTTCCATAGAGCCATTTCTTCCACTGGCGGATGACCACTTTCCACTACCAAAATCCGATCAGAATTTGCAGTAAATATTTGGGCAACATTTTGTGTACTCAATTCTTCCAATTTGGGAAAGCGGGCAAATCTATATTTATCATAGGCTCTCACTGCCACAAAACCATCCTTGCCCC
>CAZKSJ010000026.1:0-13612 GCA_964555515.1 uncultured Pseudomonadales bacterium | reverse complement strand
TACTTTCCTTGGGGTAGTGAAGATCATTACAAAACTCAAGATGATCAATACCTCACAGGTACCGCCGAAGTTGCGCTAACCGCCTACCGCGCTGGCGAAGTCCTGAATGAAAAAGATTTACCAATCGAGATGGCTGGCGTCTCGCCTTGCTTTAGAAGAGAAGTCGGTTCTTATGGCAAAGATACCAAAGGGATCATCAGGGTGCATCAATTTAATAAAGTCGAACAAGTGGTTTACACGGTAGCCGATGAAGAGGTGACGAGAGAGTGGCATGAAAAGATGACTGGCTATGCCGAGCAGTTACTACAAGAATTGGCACTGCCTTACCAAGTCTTGTTAATGTGCACCGGTGACATGGGAGCTGGACAGAGAAAAAAATATGATTTAGAAACCTGGTTTCCTGCCCAACAAAAATATCGGGAAACGCACTCAGCTAGCTACTTCAATGATTTTCAGGCCAGGCGATTAAATATCCGCTACCGGGCAAAAGAGGGGGGCACCAAATTTGTGTATACGCTCAACAACACGATGGCAGCTTCACCCAGGTTGTTAGCCGCGATTATTGAAAACTATCAGCAGGTGGATGGGAGTATTCAAATACCCAAGGTGCTACAACCGGGCTGTGGATTTGATGCAATCAAACCAAACAACGCCAAATAGTGCCCATAAGAGCTATCAATCTGTGCCCAATTCTGCTAAAATGCTGGTTCGTGTTTAGTTGCATCAGAGAAATAAGGTAAATCATGATTAAGTTTTTTTCTGACATTTTTGACGAGAACAAAAAAACGCTCAACAAGTACCAAAAAATAGTTGATGAAATAAATCAAGTTGAACCGCAGATTAAAGCTCTGACTGATAAGCAGTTGGCGGCACAAACAAAAAAATTCAAGCAAACAATCGAAGAGGGTAGACAAGCTGGTCAAGATGAGGCAGATCTTCTCAACCAACTGTTGCCAGAAGCATTTGCCACCGTCCGTGAGGTTTCAAGTCGTGTCTTGGGTATGCGCCATTTTGATGTCCAGCTCATCGCTGGGATTGCTTTGCACCAAGGCACCATCACTGAACAAAAAACTGGTGAGGGTAAAACTTTAACAGTCACTGCGCCAATTTATCTGAATGCACTACTAGGCAAGGGAGTGCACTTAGTCACTGTCAATGATTACTTGGGTGAGTTGGGCGCGGGTTGGATGGGTCCAATCTATCATTTCTTGGGATTATCAACTGCGGTCATTGCTCACGAAAAATCTAGTCTCTACAATCCCGACTATGAAAGTGAAGATCGTGGCGACGAAAGGCTGGAACACTTTGAACCAATTTCCCGTCAAGCCGCGTATTATGCTGATATTACTTATGGCACCAATAATGAGTTTGGTTTTGATTACCTACGCGACAACATGGTGCAATCCCTAGATAGACTTGCCCAAAGAAAAGAGCACGCTCACCACTTTGCCATTGTCGATGAAGCTGACTCAATTTTGATCGACGAAGCTCGCACGCCGCTGATCATCTCCGCACCCGATACCGATCCCACAGACAAGTATCATCAATACGCCCGGATGGTCACTTCTTTAGAGCGTGACAGCGATTTTAGCGTTGACGAAAAAGGCCGCACGGTCACCCTAACAGACTTGGGTGTGAAACGCATTGAACAAAAACTAGGTGTGTCTAATCTCTATGAAGAAAGTTTTGATACGATTCATCATGTGGAGTCTGCCCTCAAAGCAAAGGTGCTTTATACCAGGGACAAAGATTACATCGTTAGGGAAAATCAAGTCATCATCGTTGATGAACACACCGGTCGGCTGATGTATGGTCGCCGGTACTCTGATGGTTTGCATCAAGCCATCGAAGCCAAAGAGGCCGTACCAATTCAGCAAGAATCGCGAACTTTAGCCACTATTTCAATTCAAAATTACTTCCGACAATACCACAAACTTTCCGGTATGACCGGTACCGCCGAAACTGAAGCAGAGGAATTCCAACAAATTTATCATACCCCAGTCTTGGTCGTACCTACTCATCGCGATGTGGTTAGAAAAGACAAGGCAGATGTAATTTACAAAACAACCGCCGTGAAATACTCGGCTATTGCTGCCAAAGTTGCCGAAATTCATGAAACTGGCCAGCCAGTTCTAATCGGTACCAGATCAATTGAAAATAATGAAATTGTTTCAGATTTTTTGAAACGAAAAAAAGTTCCTCATCAAATTTTAAACGCTAAAAATCACGAGCGGGAGGCTTTCATCATTGCTGATGCCGGAAAAAAGGGTGCCATTACGGTTGCGACCAACATTGCCGGTCGTGGTGTGGACATTGTCCTCGGGGGAGCCAAACCAGAGCTGAAAGATTTTCGTAAAGCCAACAAGGCTACTGACAAACCCACGAAAGTGCAAAAGGCTTTGGCTGCCAAATTAGGCTTACCAAACTCACTCAATCCTAGCCAATATAAATTGAAACAATATCAAGCTGCCCTAGAAAAATGGCAGCGTGACCATGACGAAGTCGTGGCAACCGGTGGTCTTTTTATCTTGGGCACAGAACGCCATGAGTCACGCCGCATTGATAATCAGCTGCGCGGTCGGTCTGGACGGCAGGGTGATCCAGGTGCCTCTCAATTCTTTATTTCCCTAGAAGATGAAATTATGCGCATTTTTGGGGGAGAGCAGATCAGCAAAGTGATGGAGATGATGAAACTCGATGATAATCAACCCATCGAACACGGCATGATTGGCAAAGCCATTGAGTCTGCCCAGGTAAAAGTGGAAGGATTTTTCTTTGATCAACGCAAAAGACTCGTGGAATTTGACGATGTGATGAATAAACAGCGGGAAATTATTTACGCTCGACGCCGGCGGCTGTTGGAAAAAACCGACCAACTTAACCCCGCTTCAGACGAGAACCAAACAACTTCAATTACAAAGGCTGCTCAGTCCGCAGCCGGCAATAATGCGTCTCTAGATGCTGAGTCCCTCAAAACTGAGGTGCTAAATTACGTCACAGACGAAATTTCGTCTTTGGCCAATCTTTATGCTCCACAAAACTTTTCTGATGAGGAGTACAACACCATTGTCAAAGAGTTTAGCAAAATTATTCCGTTTGACGATGTTTCTCAAGGAAAACTTTTCACTTCGCTACGCGATCTTCATTCTGCCGCCGAAATTACCGATAAACTATCAGAAATTGCAGAGCAAACTTATCAAGCCAGAGAACAAGCCATCGGCTTAGCTCAAATGCGAGTCCTAGAAAAGTTGGTCACCCTCAGTACTATTGATGAAAAGTGGATGGATCATCTGGATTCGATGGATAATCTCAGGCAAGGCATTTGGTTGCGAGGAGACAAACGCACTGTTTTGAGTGAGTACAAAAAAGAGTCATTTGGCATGTTTGAGGAACTAGTTGGGTCAATTGAATCAACCATCGCTAGCCGGATCTATCGCGCCCAACTGCAACCCCTAGCCAGGATGCAAGCAGCCCCAGTGAAAGCGGTTGAACAAAAAGAAGACATTCATGAAAGTTTAGATAAAGAAGTTAGAGATGCTTCTCTGCCAAATCCTGCCCCAATCACAGCCAAAGGAAATTTGAGTGATCTGGCTTCAGCCTTGAGTGCCACCAGAGTGGCGACCAAGCCACAACCAGGAGAAAAACACGTTAAGATCGGCCGAAATGACCCTTGTCCGTGTGGAAGTGGCAAAAAATACAAAAAGTGCGGCTTAATTAATGCACCAGGTCATCGAGGCTAGAGCAGGGTGTGATGATAAAGTTGAAAATCTAGCTCTGCTTTATTAAGGTCAACCCCTTCACAATCTGTTAAGATATCTATATGAAACTCATTGCCGGCTCTTCCAACCTCCCTTTGGCTGAGAAAATAAGTCATCAGCTCAACCTGCCACTACTTGATGTTGATTTTGATAAGTTTGCTAACGGCGAGAAAAGAGTCTGGATTAAAGAAAGCGTTGCTGGTGAAGATGTGGTAATTGTGCAGTCCTTATCTTTTCCAACCGATGAGTACATTATCGAGCTGCTGTTGATCATCGACGCCTTAGAAAGAGCTGGCGCCAAAGAAGTTCACGTTATTATCCCTTGGATGGGTTACTCCTTGCAAGACAAAGTCTTTAGACCCGGAGAACCAATCGCCGCCAAAGTCGTCGCCGATCTGATTTCCCACAGTTATGTGAAAAGAGCTTACTTGCTTGACCTGCATAGTACCAGCATCCCCGGGTTTTTTTCCATCCCAACAATACACTTGTCAGCGCTACAGCTGTTTGCAGATTATGCCCAAAAAGAAGTGGTTGATGACCACACCTTGGTAGCCAGTCCAGATTTTGGCGGTCTGAAGCGAGCAGAGGCATTTGCCGATCTTCTCCATCTAGATCTAGTCAACATTGATAAAGACAGAAATCGCGCAACTGGTGAAATCACCTCTGCCATCTTACACGGCAACGTCACTGACAAAACTGTGCTACTGTTTGATGATGTTGTTCAATCTGGAGGCACCGCTTTTCAAGACGCAGCGACCCTCCGTCAAGCCGGCGCAAAAAAGATAATCCTATTCGTGTCACATGGCCCAATGGTTGACCAAGCTTACCAAAAAATTCAGGAGAGCAACATTGACCAGCTAGTCGTCACCAACTCCATTGACCATCACCATCAATCTGAAAAAATGGTCATCTTAGATATATCACCTCTTTTCGTAGCAGCCTTACAAGAATGGTTTTAATTATGAAGTATTCGCAACTCCACACCCGGACTGAAAAAACCGGTAAACAGTATGATTCAATCAATGCCACGCTCCTGATTAAGGGTGGCTTCATTGATCAAACGATGGCGGGCGTGTATGCCTATCTACCACTTGGCTTAAGAGTCATCACTAAAATTGAGCAAATTGTGCGTGAAGAAATGAACTTAATTGCCACCGAAGTCTTGTTGCCAGCGCTCTCGCCAACTCAGCTTTGGTTACAAACCGACCGACTTAACTCGATTGACGTGCTGATGACGGCACAAGGTGGGAATGAAGCCTCAAAAAAGCGCAATAACACCGAGTATGTACTGAACTCAACTCACGAAGAGTTGATGACGCCAATTGTGCAGAAGTTTAACTTGAGTTACAAGGACTTTCCGGTGGCGCTCTATCAAATTCAGTCGAAGTTTCGCAATGAAGCCCGGGCGAAATCAGGCTTGTTGAGGGGACGTGAATTTAGAATGAAAGACTTGTACAGCTTTCATGAGTCAGAGGCTGATTTGCAAGCCTACTACGAATTGGTTAAGACCGCCTACCAGTGTGTATTTCAAAGAGTAGGCTTGGGTAATGACACAGTCTTGGCGCTTGCTTCAGGAGGTGACTTTACCAAAGATTATTCGCACGAATTTCAAACCAAGTGTGAGAGTGGCGAGGACACCATCTTTTTTGATGAAGTCAGCGAAACATATTACAACAAGGAGGTCGCACCTAGCCAAGCTCCTCAAGTAAATGAGGAAGTCGCTCAACTAGCCATGCAGGAGATTCTTACTCAAGATCTAACGACGGTGGCTAGCTTGGTTGATTTTCTGAAAATACCGGTTGAAAAATGCGTCAAGACCATGATTTACCTCACCGATGATGAGCGAGTCGTAGCGGCTGCGGTCAGGGGTGACTATGATATCAATGAAATTAAATTACGCAAGGTTGTCAGCTGCAACTCGCTCAAATTGGCAAGTGCCGATGAGATTTTGGGGGTTACTGGTGCTAAGCAAGGGTATGCCGGCTTACTCAACATGCCAGCAAACGTCACGCTCGTGGTAGACGATGCCGTAGCGAGTCTGACCAACTTTGAGTGCGGGGCGAATAAGACTGACTACCATCTGATAAATGTTAACTGGCAGCGCGATTTGCCAAAACCTGATCATTTCTATGATATTAAGCTCGCAAAACCGGGAGATCTTAATCCCAAAAGTGGTCAACCACTGGCTCATTTTGCCGCTAGTGAAGTGGGGAACATCTTTCCTTTAGGTACCAAGTTTTCCAAAGCTTTCAACTACACATACAGTGACCAAAGTGGCCAACAGCAGTTAGTTTGGATGGGATCTTATGGTATCGGCACTAGCCGTTTACTAGGCGTCATTGTCGAGAAGTTTCATGACGAAAAGGGCATTATCTGGCCAAGTGCTGTGGCACCGTTTACGGCTCATCTAATTTCCTTGCCAGGTGGTGAACTCAACGCTGAGCAGCTCTACCAACAACTCATTGAAGCAGGCATTGAGGTGCTGTGGGATGATCGACAGGTTTCGGCAGGTCAAAAATTTAGTGATGCAGATTTGATTGGCTGCCCTTACAGACTGGTGGTATCAACCAAAACTCAAAGTCAAACAGAGCTTAAAGCAAGAAACAATGATCAGACTGAGCTATTATCTACCTCACAAATAATCAATCGACTGCTAAACCAAACTTAATTACTTTTGATAATTATTTATTGCTATATTTTTTCCTATAGGTTTCTGTCTAATAGTGAAAAATTAAGCATTTTTGGAGATATAATTGCAAAATTCACAATTAATATTGTGTCCTATATTCATTTTTTCTACAATCAGGTAGACTTGCTATACCTTGTCCAATCAGGTTTTTTTGCAGGTGGGTATTTTCTACATCACGCAGTATATTACCAATACATTCCGGTGAGGAGCACCCACTGCAATTTCACTTATCGGCTCTCATTTTTTGAGATTTAGATACAGGCTATTGCGGTGGGTTGTTTTTTAGCCAATTTTCACCAATCTCCCTACCAATTGGTCATCTCTTGAGGGTTAAAAACCAGCCTTTAGACCATCCAACAAACATCAATGTTATACTAGCTCATGTCGATGCAACGCAAATTAATTGTCACTCACCATGCTCCAGATTTAGACGCCATTGGTGCAGTCTGGTTTTTAATGAGATTTTTAAATCAAGAATTCGGCAATGCCAAAATTGCCTTTGTCAATCCAGGAGAAGAAATAAGTATTGCCGCAGCCGAGCAGCTTGGGTTTGCTGCGCATGAAGCCATCCACGTTGATACAGGACTGGGTGAGTTTGATCACCATCAACCAGATAGAGGTCAAGAACTATTGAGCGCGAGTTTGCTCGTGTACCAACACATCTGCGAGCGCCACCCTGAACTCAAAGATGACCGATCTCTAAAAAGTATTGCTGATTTCATTACAGAAATTGATCATTTTCATGAAATTTATTGGCCAGACCCCACCGACATCCGTTATTTGTTCATGATTCAAGAGTTGATCAAAGGCATGGAGCTGTCTGATCGTAATTCAGATGAAGCGATGCTGCAATTTGGCATGGAATGCTTAGACAACAGCCTTTATGTGATGAGACAACGCTTTGCTGCCGAGGAAGAGATTGCGCTCAAGGCAGAGGATTTTCAAATCAAAGGTGGTACCGCCTTAGCAATCCTCTCCAGTAACGATGACACCATCAAGCTTGCCCAAAAAGAAGGTCATATTTTGGTGATTCGGAAAGATCCTCAACTTGGTAATATTCGCATTAAAGCTCGGCCAGATGCAGATTTATCTCTGGATAAGCTGAGGGATAAAATCACGGCCGTGGACAAAATAGGCAGCTGGTACTTCCACCCTAGCGGGAAAATGCTTATCAACGGCTCCCAAAAGCACACGACCCAGCAAGCCTCACCCCTCAGTCTGGAGGAAGTAGTTAACATCATCAAGGAATTGTATTCATGACTGAAGAAAGTGTTTTCACAAAAATTATTAATCGGCAAGTACCTGCCGATATTAGGTATGAAGATGATAAGTTTATCGTAATTACTAGCATTCAGCCTGTGGCGCCAATTCATTTGTTAATCATCCCCAAACAACCCATTGAAAAGTTGCAGGACATACCTCTCAGCAGTCATCATTTTCATGCGGCAATGATTGAGCTTGCTCGCAAGATGGCCATTAAACACGGTATCAATGATAATTTCCAATTGCATCTCAATTGTGGCAAACAAGTGCAGCAAGTCCAACACTTGCATCTGCACTTAACGGGTGGGTGGGACCATGCCATGACGGCTGAAGAAATAGACCAGCAAACTGCCGCCCACCTTGCCGACAGAGATTAAGAGATTAGCTTATCACCACAAATTCAAGCTCTAACCAAAGGTCAAGCTCATGGTCAAGCTCAACTGCAAATTTATACTCAAGCTCAAACTACAGCTCGTCAAGATCAATATCAAAGTAAAATTTCCTTCTCAATCCCCAACCTAGCTTTTCATGTTTAGTCAGGTATAATACGCTGTCTGAATCGATGACTGTACTTAACATCGATTCCACAGGGAAGGAGGTGACGACCAATGCCAATCGTAATTAAAGCTCAAGGTAATGACAATACCAATGACGTGATCAAAAAATTTAAAAAAGCAGTTGCAGCTACAAATGTGGTAATTATTGCTAAGGATCGCGCTTACTTCCAAAAACCCGCTAAACTCAGAGCAGAGAAGAAAATTAGTCAAGTTCGCCTGAGAAGGCGAGCACGCAAGTTAAAACGCATGAAGAACATTGACCCAGCAGCACTGCAAAGGATTGATGATCGAATTAGCGGAAAAAAGTAAGACAAAAGTCTAACTCTTGGTGAGATTGATTTTTGAATCCAACCCTTGTTGGCTGTTATTTCTGAAATCAGACTCTTAAGACTAGTTATTCGATTCCCGAGGTCTGCAGGGGCCAACACTAGTTACAAAACTCCGGCCATCAGTTGTTGCGTCTATTTTTCACCTTAGCTCTAATATCAAAGTCCCATTGATCACCATCACTGGTGTCAAAGCTTTTTGAGTTGGTCAGTGCGTAATAATTAACCAAGTGATTGCTGATCGTCTCCTCAAGTTCTTTCTTCTCTTCATTCAGCTCTCCGATCTGCATCTTCAGCTGTGAAACCTGAGGATCATTTTGTAGTTGACCACGTCTTTCCTTGACAGCAGTGCTAATTTTAGCTGCTTCCTCTGTGGCTTCATTGAGCTTGGCATCGTTCTCAAAAACGCTAGTTAAACTCTCACGCTTGGCCTTGAGAGCCTCTTTGATACGATTCAGCTGATTAGCGTTCCGCTCGATCACGTTCTGCAAGTGCCCCAATGTGTCTGCTAGCTCGTCTGAAGCAGATGCTTCATCCTCTTCAACCCCAGTTGAGGCACCACCCGTACGTGAGGCTAAAGCTTTGGCAGCCAAATCCTCGCCTGATTCGAGTTGCACTTCATCTGCAGCAGGCAAAAGGGGATCATCTGCCGCAGTAAGCTGTTGTTTCTGTTTCAAATCTGCCATATGACCTTTCTGTATTTCTTATTTCTCTGAGGAAAGTATCAGTACTGTACTGCAAATTTTGGCCTTACTCAAGTGTCGAAATAATCAATAAATATGGTCTTGATTAGATCTCTGAAGCCAATCATAATGAAGTTAATGCAAAAATCTACAAAAATTGTGGCCACGATTGGTCCCGCGAGCGAATCCGAAGAAACCATTGAGAAATTGCTCGCTGCTGGCATGAACGTGGCGCGTTTTAATACCAAACACAACGAACCAGCTTGGCACCACGAACGAATTCGTCGGGTGAGAAGCATCGCAGAAAAAATGGGTTTGCCAGTGGGCATTTTGCTCGATCTGCAGGGCCCAGAAATTCGCAGTGTCTTACCAAAAGGGGCTGAAGGCTTCCATGTCAAGGCGGGAGAGCTTGTTACTTTTACCAGCAACCGCGATACGGAAGAGCCAAATGCGGTGATTGTTCCCCAAGCAATGATTGATGCCTTGCAGGAAACCAATCAAATCCTGATCGAGGATGGCTTAGGTGAGTTCGTGGTGATTGGCAAACCAAATGATCATGAGTTGACAACGCGTGTAGCTGAAGATTTGGAGGTCAAGAAAAGAAAGACGATCAATACTCCAGGAGTGACACTTGATTTGCCTTCACTAATTGATACTGACTATGGCCACTTAGACGCCGCTGCCAATGATTTAATCGATTTTGTGGCGCTTTCATTTGTCCGCAATGCTCAAGACATCAAAAATCTCAAAGCTGAGTTGACCAAAAGAAACCTCAATATCAGAATTATTGCAAAGATCGAAAATCAGGCAGCCATTGATAATATCGATGAAATTATTGATGAATCAGACGGCATCATGGTAGCTAGAGGTGATTTGGCGGTTGAAGTGCCATATGAAGAAATGGCGCACTGGCAAAAAGTGATCATTTATAAATCAAGATTGCGAGCCAAGCCAGTCATCACCGCCACCCAAATGTTAATGAGCATGGTTTCGGTACCCCGGCCCTCAAGAGCAGAAGTAACTGATGTGGCCAATGCTGTTTATGATGGCACCGATGCAGTCATGCTATCGGATGAAACGACCATTGGCAAATATCCGGTCAAAGCTGTGAGTACCCAGGCAAAAATTGTTGCTTTCACAGAGAAATATGCCCGACCGCCAATTATTGATCCCCATGATGAGGACTGCACGACTGCCATTACCCATGCGGCAATTTCTTTGATCGCTGCTTCAGAAAGGCCATCAAACCCGTTAAAAATTGATGCGGTGGTGTGCTTGACCGATGGTGGGGCAACTGCCCGCTTTTTAGCCCGCTTCCGCAACTGCCCGCTTATCCATGCCTTTACCGAAAGCAAACAAACCTTCAATCAATTGAGTCTAGTCTACGGAGTAAAACCTTATATGGTTGAGATGCAAGAGGAAAAGTTAATTGAAACCGAGGAAATCGAGCGCTTGATTAAAGAAAACCAAATAGCTGAAAGCGGAAATACAGTGTTAATCGTGCATGGCACTTTCTGGAAAAAACCCGGCTTGACAAACACGCTAAAAGTTATACAAGTACCCTAAGATATCTAAATAGGAGGTACGATGAGTAATAAGTCAGGCAACCTGTTCACTTTTTTGACCGGAGCTGCGATTGGAGCCGCAGCGGTATTTTTATCAAAGAAACAAAATAGGGATAAAGCTCAGAAATCACTCGAGGAAGCACGAGAACAAATTGCTAAATTGAAGAAACAGTATCATTCAGATCCTGATAAATTTAAGCAAGATATGCTTCATGAAGGAAAACAAGTCGCAGAGAAAGTCAAAACAGAAGCTACTCGTGCTGCCAACAAAACCAGCAAATTTTTAACAGAGGCCGACGATCAGTCTTCTAAATCAGTCAAGAAAAAGAAATCGTAAGAATAACTCTCAACTAAACTGTCGGCTACTTGTCTTTAACCAGTTTGTGAGGTATTGTGCTTGTTGTGAATTTAGCAGTTAGTTATAAAGAAAGACCCATTTATGGTAATAACAACTGAACGTCGACCAATATCATTCATCGAGCCCAAACAAGAATCGAGAAGTAAAATAAATCCAGATCTATACGAACTCAACCAGACCTTATCAGCTATCGCTGTGGACAGAAGTTTGCCTTCTATGATCCAACTGACTGATGAGGACGGATACAACCCCAACACTGCCGAAAATTTACGTAAAATGAGGTCTTATCTGACATTTGAGCTCCTCTTTGCCAATCCGGCAAGAGCAATCGAGATCAACAACCTTAGAAACAGACTCGACGCGCTTGCGCTGAGAATCTTTGCAATCAATCTACCCAAGCTCATCACTGATGACCAATCCCACAACCACACAGAAGCTGAATACTAATACTAAATACCCAAAATTTGTTGTTTTTTAGCAGCAAATTCTTCTTCAGTGAGAATGCCTTGATCGCGTAACTTAGCTAATTCTTGCAATTGTTTGGCCAAATCTGATGATGCTGCTTCTTGAGGAGCAGCGGCTGGAGCAGTCATTGGAGCTGCTGCAGGCTGAGCAGCCATTGTTTGATTAATCGCATTTCTACGGGCTCGATTTGTTCTAGTTGAACTAACCATCGAGGCTGTTGCCGCTGTTCTCATAAGTCTGCCTGCCATAAAAGCTCCTTCATTTATTGTTTTACTTTCGAGAGTGCAGTTTATCGGACTGTGATCTTATTTACAAGCAGGAGACATATAGGTGCCAATTGTCACATTTGGCCATATACAGTATATTACTAGTACTAAATGAAACAATTCTTATACATTCTGCTTGTCACCTTGGCAACATTATTCACCGTTCTTGGCTCATTGACGCTCGTGACCCGCGCCAAACTAATTAGTGAAGAAACTTACACGACGGCATTAGTCAATTCTGGTCTCTATCAAACTACCTCCGGCATCCTGCAAGAACAACTGACTCAAACAACGATTTCTCTAACCCAAAGGTTAGTCTTAAATCTTGGTTACGGTGGGGATGAAACAAATATTTCAACGACTATCGATCGCCTGCTCATCAACTTACTCAACAATCTCATCCAACAACTAACAAATCGATTGATCAGTGATTTATTTTTAAACTTAAAAGTAGAGACCGTCATTCAGGCAACAGTAGAAGGGCGTCTTGCTGACAGTCTGGCTTGGCTGAGGGGTGAACGTGAGGCCAGGGAAATATTTAATTATATTCCAGATCCCACCGTCATACAAAACTTTAAAAACAACTCTTTTACCAAAAATCTGATGGAGCTACTACTAACGACCACGGGAGTTAGCAGTTTGCCAGTTTGTCAAACAGACGAAGAAATACAGAACAATCTCAAACTAGCCGAACAAGGTAGAATTTTCAAAGTTGCATGCACCTCTCCAGAAATCCAAACCTCCATAGATAATTTAGGAAATAACCATCTGGCTGCTCCAATTATTGATCAGGTTAATACAAGTGTAGATCAACAATTATCTGATCTGGGTATTTCACCAATTATTGACACCTTGACCACTATTGCTCTCTCTCTGGCAGAACTTAAGCAAAGCTTACTTGAGCTACGCACTTATGTAGCACTCAGTAAAGAATATGCCATTGGCTCAATTTTAATTGGTTTAACAATCGCCGCTGCTGCCATGTTTGTCGTTCGCACCCAAAAATTGATAACGTTTTTTTCAATTTATCTCATTTCTGGGTTAGCCCTGATGTTGCTGGCCATCACTTTCAAGTGGTTTATTTCAGAAACTTTAATTTCACAAACCGCATTGACAAATCCCAACACATTTCAACCTGCCTTATCTGTTGCTCAAAGTACTCAATTAGCACTAAGTTTTAGCAACCTTATGCGGGGTATTTCTACAACGGTGGCGAAGAGCAATCTCTATCTTGGACTGATTATAAGTGGAGTTGCTGGCTTAGGGATTGGAATTTCACTTTTATATCAAAGATGGATCAAGACTAGAAATAGCAACCAAGATTCTGATGAAATAGAACTCCAAGTTACAAATTCTAATGCGACAACAAAAACCAAAGCTAGATCCAGTAAAATAAGATCGTCTACATCAACAAATTCATCAGATCCAAAAAAATCACGATCTAGGCGCACTAAAACTGGTTGATTTGACCGCTCAGGTTAAATAAACGACTGCTTCACTATATTGCTGCTTCAGCAATTTTTAGCGTATCAATAAATTTCTATCTAGATCACGTTCTCAATCAATTCTCAACAATGATTGTTAAGTTGGCGCACGATGCAAAATCTTAGATCTCAATCTAAAATGCTAAGCTTCTTCCTGCCATTGGCGGCTGTAGCTATTATTGTCACCACATTCACGAC
>CAZKSJ010000025.1:10519-13733 GCA_964555515.1 uncultured Pseudomonadales bacterium | reverse complement strand
AAGTACTATGACGTGATTGCTCAAGCAGAATCTGGACTGGCGTCGCTAAGTGGAACATCAGCTGACATGAAAATAGCTACGTCAGTTACCGATGCATTCGCGGGAATGAAGCTCGCATTCGCCATTGTTTCCGCTCTCTATGCCAGAGCTACCAATCAAAAAGGATGTCAAATTACGGTTTCAATGCTTGGCTCCACATTTGATTTGCTTGAGCAAAATCTAATTCAAGCTTCGTTAACAAGACAAAATCCACCTAAAATTGGCAATATGGATAATGCTATTGCTCCATTTGGAATTTTTTCTACAAAAGACAGTAGTGTAGCCTTGGCTATAGGTAATGATAGGCAGTGGCAACAATTTTGCGAATTTTTTTCTCATGATAATGAACACTTGAAAAAATCCATTTTTCAACATAACTCAGATCGCATTTTACATATTTCTGAACTGGAAAAAGCCATCAACACAATATTTTGCCAGTTTACTACAAAAGAAGTTATCGAGAAACTGCATGCAATTAATGTGCCTTGTGGTCAATGCAACAAAATGCTGGATGTCTTAGGTGATAGGCAGAATTTTGATGAAGGACTTTTGCAAACAATACATCATCCCAAAGTTGGAAGTTTTGTTGTTGCAAATGGTGGAATCAGTTTTTCTAGATATTTTCAGAAGAAGTACCGATATGCCCCGCAACTGGCCGAACGCGCTCAATGAATCAAAAACAGTTTGAAAAATCTGATATACCATCAGTTGTTAGCTTGTTAAATGTCTGTTTTCCACAAAAGAAAATCACAAAGTCTTCATTTTTGTGGAAGCACTTTGATCCGCTATTCGCTAATCGTACTTTGGCTAGAGTTGGTATAGAGAGATCTTGTGCAGTTGCGTTTGTTTGTTTTACTCCAGCAAGGTGTTATGCCAATAAACTTCATTCGATTGAATGTTTTTCCTGTGCGGTGCAGGCTACCCATCCTGAATACCGACGTCGTGGATATGTTTCACAACTCACCAAGGCAATTGAAAGTAATTCCAAAATTGAAAATTACTTTGGTTTTTCAAATGCAAGCGGAGTTCTTATTGACAAAAATTCTCGTTCCATTGGATACCAGGTAATTGGAAAATTGCAAACAGCATACTGGTTATCGAAGTTACAAAATAACTCTACCACAACTATAGAAGTTGCCAATATTCCTAAAGAGTATTTAAATAATAAAAAGCATTATTTCAGTTCATTTGTCAAATCAAAACCTTATTACAATTGGCGCTATGTACGACATCCTAAAAATAAATATCACTTTATTGAAATTAGATTTCAAAATGAGCTAGTTGGCTATGCAGTAACGCACATTTCCAGAAATGTGTATGTTGTGTCAGAGATTGTTACCGATGAAAAACCAGAATCTTATCGCTTAATATTTGAAGCGCTTAGATATGAAGCCTTGGCTAAGAAGAAGCTAATCATCAGCTTCACGTACATGCCAAATCATTTTTGGAAGTTAGCTCTGCCATCGCGTTCTCTTGCAGTAAAAAATATAGAGATTTATTTTACTTTAAAATCAAAATCACTTTCTAATCAGCCAAATGACTGGTTGATAAGTGGCGGAGATATTCTTTAATTTAAGGAGCTGAGATTCCTGACCCACGTGGCGAGTAGAGCTTTAAAGTCTATCAACAAAAAAGGCATGTCACCGCAATACCGTGTCACCAAGTGAAGCGAAGAATGGGTGCAGGTATCTAGGAGGATGGCAACAATTGGTGAAGTCGAACAAGGGGCATGGATATCGATAATCACAATAAGTATTAAATCAGAAAGACCACCCGTCTCATTTCTTATTTCAAATCTGTGCTTAAATATGAGTTGTTGAATCTGACCGATTTAGGCGAGGGAATGTCCGGAGTTATGGTCAATGATTTAATCCTTGGGGATAAACTGTCTGATAGAAACATCCCATCAATAAATTCAATCTATCTGCTTAACTCAATTGACCGGATGAGTCATTTTCTGAATGCGCTCCACCCGGAGAAGCATCGAGTTTAGTTTTTGAATCATGGGATCGTCTGGAAAAATCATAATTGCTTGATCACAGTACTCCCTAGCTTTACCAATATTTCCCTCCTTCATTTCTAGTACTGTTAAATCGGCGAAAAGTTGTTGATTTGTGGGGTCAATTTTTAACACTGATTCCAAGAGTAACCGACCAGCCTCAATCTCATTGTTCATGAATAATGACCACCCAAGCAAGTGAATAATCTGTGGATTATGAGGCAAAAGCCGATTTGCTTTACGGAGTAGGGTGATAGCGTCTTCAAAGCGACGTAATTTGCATAAAGCATCACCGAGTAAGTAATATATTTCGGGGTTGTGAGGCTCTTTGATTAATGCTTTCGTTAAAACCTCAGCAGCTTCTTCAAAGTCTCCTGAAATAAGAAGTTTTTCTCCTTGTTGAATTAGTTTATTTAAACTCATAAATCCCCTTCAATCAGTGTTGATATTATACCTGATAAATCACCGCATGCTAAAATGCCCTTAATATGATCAAAATTATTGACAGGCAAATTACTCTTCAGGAGTTAGAGCAAGAAGCTGCTAAGATATTTGGCGACATAGTGAAAGCAGTTGTTGACATTGATCGATGTGTGATGGCAATCAATGGTGAGTTGCATGCAGATGAAGAAGTGACATTACTGCGAACTGGTTCTAAACAGCAATCGTTGTGGGGAATTAATTTGTATCCTGAGCTTTATGGCACTGATGATTGGCTTGAATTTGACTCAATGATTAATTTGCGTCCTTCTCAAGGAAACAACTCAAGAGGAGTTGATGACTCTCAAATTCGGAATCAGATCAGGAAAATAGTCAACGATTTAGTGATTAAGGAGTAGTTTTTTGATGCAACACCAACAATTGTCATCTGGCAGATGGAATGAGCTGAGTTTGGCTGAGCAGATGGCAAACATTGGTAGCGAAGTAGAGCGGATGATTAAGTGGCGAGCAAAAAATCAACCAAAGTTTGTCAGTCATGCATTATTTCGTGCCCTGGAACTGATCAATTTGACAGCGCAGCAGCATATAGATAAGGGTTCCACGCTTAAAGAACTGATGAGAGTCAAAGAATGTTTGATTGACGATTTTGTGTATGCCAACCAATATCACTCCACAGATTTAAGTTGGCAAAAATACTTTCGCGCCTTCAATTACGTGGCAAGAGTTAATCGCAAG
>CAZKSJ010000025.1:0-10419 GCA_964555515.1 uncultured Pseudomonadales bacterium | reverse complement strand
ACAGAAGTTGATCTAGACGAAATTCTATCAAAAGATATTTCAGACTTGCCAGAAATTCCAGACACGAAAGAAATGTGCGATGCGGTGGGCGGAGTTTGGGGCAAAATTGGCATTGGATCTGTAGATCAGTGCAATATCAAGACAAGTGATGCAGGTAACGGCTGCATTGATTCTAAGGCTTGTGAGAGCTTGTGCATTGCTGATTTGAGTGACGAGCAATTAGAGCAGTTATGGCGAGATAATAAGCCAATTGAAACTAGAGGCAAATGTGCCGAATGGCGGATTGTGGTTGGTTGTCAGCCCGTGGTGGAAGAAGGTCGAGCGGTGATGCTGTGTATTGACTGAGCTTAAGATTGTGGAGAGAGTGCTATTGAAACAGCACCTCTTGCCACTCTTCCCAAGGCGTGCGCTCAACTACTGGTGCGGGCGGTTTTTCGATTACCTCAATCTCTGGTAACTGAAAAACATACTCATTTTCTTTTTGCATCAATAATTGGTCGCGGATCACTTTTTCCACAGTGATGGGATGTTCGGCAATTTTTAGCTCACTCTCCAGTTTGTTCACATCGTTTTGAGTTTGAGAAATTTCGGCTTCCAATTCCTGAATTTCTTGGCTTGAATTAGCAGCTCTTTTACCGCTTTGATCCAGTGAGATATAAAACACTATGGCCAGTACTATAAATAGTAGAACTATGACGGGGTGAGTGATGAATGAGCGCATTGCATTCAGTCCTACGATATGTTACTATAAGATACAGAAATAAGAGTTATAATCAGTTCCATTGTAGCATTCAGTATAGGCATAAAGCTTTGAAAAATTAGAAAGTTGTTGGTTATGAACGAGTCTTTAACCGATGCCCATAAACAATTTGTAGAATATCTAGAAAATTCTGGTAAGGCTCACGCAACGGTGATTGCCTATAGTAAAGATATTGAACAATTAGCCGAGTTTCTTGTCCAGGATAAGGGTAAGCAGTTAATTGCAGAAGTCACCAATGAAAATATTGAGGACTTTAAAAATACCCTCAAGGCCAGGCGATATACCGGTAAATCAATTTCCCGCAAAATTAATTCAATTAAGGCCTTTTTTCGTTATTTGAACAGTCAAGGGATGATTAATGACAATCCAGCGGATGTGGTCAGCCACCCCAAGTATGATCAAGCTCCGCCTCGTATTTTGAGCAAAACAGAATATCGCGCCCTGCGCGATGCTTGCCGCGGCGATGCCAGAATGTCCGCCGTGGTGGAATTGTTGTTGCAGACTGGGATGAGAATTAGCGAATTAGCAGCTCTCCAAATTGAAGATGTTGATTTTGACCGCAACGTAGTGACGATTAGACCTCAAAATTCTCGATCTGGCAGGAGAGTCCCTCTGAATGCGGCTGCCAAGCAATCAATCATGGATTATTTAACGATTCGTCCCCGGGCCCGCGAAAAAACGTTGTTTTTAACCAAAACATGCCGTCCTTTTTTAGTACGCAATATTCGTACAGCGATTGATCGATATTTCCGGTTGGCGGGTATTAAAGACGCCAAAGTGAATGACCTACGGCATACTTTCATTGTTGAACAGCTCAAAGCTGGCACGCCATTGGTATACATTTCACAGCTGGTTGGTCACAAGAGAATTACTACTACAGAAAAATACTTAAAGTTAATCGAAGCTCCAGAGATGCAGCCCAATATTGAGATTGAGGAATTGTAAAATTATGATAGGTAGCATTGAGTTTCAATCTGGTGCGGGCGAATCTTCTCAAGAGCTTGAGAGATTGTGGCAACAACGGGATGGAATTGTCCAAGAAATAAATGCTCTCCAGGTCTCTTTGCATGAAATTCGTGAGCTTGCACGGGTTGATTTCAATACGATTCATGAACTTATCAAGCGGACAGACGCGCTGTACCTCCTATTGTTTGATGTTTTGACCCAGATATATAGTTATGATCAATCAAACTGAGTAATCGCCCGAACCTACTTCTCAGTTAAACTCCAGCCTGGTATCATATAAGGCTATGAATCCTACTAAACGCGTCCTTTCAGGTATTCGCGCCACCGGCCGGTTGCACTTGGGCAATTACTTGGGTGCAGTTAAGGGTATGTTAGCCCTTCAAGATGATCATCGGTACCAAACGTTGTACATGGTGGCAGATGTACATACTGTGACCACACCGTATGATGTTGAAGAGCTGCGCCGGAACAGACGTGAGGTGATCATTGATTATTTATCAGTCGGCTTGGATCCGGAGCAATCGATTATTTTTCAACAATCAGAGGTGAAAGAGCATTTGGAGTTGGCTTTCTATTTATCTGCTGTGACCACAATTGGCAAAATGCAACACTTGCCTACTTTCAAAGAGAAGGTCAAGCAGTATCCGCAGCACAACACGATGGCTTTGTTGAATTATCCAGTCTTAATGGCGGCCGATATTTTGTTGTACAAAGCCGGGTTGGTGCCGGTTGGCAAAGATCAGGAGCCGCATTTAGAAGTGACGCGGGAGATTGCGCGGCGGATGAATCAGGATTATGGTACAGATTTTCCTGAGCCGGTTTCCTTCAAAACTGAGGGCGCGTACGTGCCTTCACTAACAGGAGAAGGCAAGATGAGTAAGAGCGTCGAGGGAAGTTACATTAACTTGACAGATGATTTGGAAACGATTAAGCAAAGGCTGTCCGCTGCACCCACAGATAGTGGTCAAGGGAAAGTTGAGATAGTCGGTGATGATCAATCAAGCAAGCGTTTTATTGATCAATCTGGAGCAGAATCGGTCGGGGTGGCGAATTTATTGAGCTTAGTCGAACTATTTGAAGGTGCAGATAAACGGCATAAGTACGAAGCTGATTATCAAGGTGCGGGTATTCGGTATGGTGAGTTAAAGCAGGAATTGGCGGAGGCGATTTATGGTCAGTTAGAGCCAATTCAAAGTAAGCGTCGCGAATTGGAGGCGGATCCTGGATATGTTGAGCGGGTAATTGCTGAGGGAGCTGATAAAGCACGGCAATTGGCTTTGGAAACTGTTGAGGAAGTTAGACAAAAAATGGGGCTGAAATAGGATCCGGTTGAGAGGGGATATTATGACTGATTTAATTACTTACGATCATTTTGCGAAACTAGATATTGTGGCGGCGAAAGTGCTCACCGCTGAAGTGGTGGAGGGGGCGGATAGACTACTCAAGTTGACGGTTGATGCAGGTGAGGAGTACGGCGAGCGGACAATTGTGTCTGGTATTAGGGAGTGGTATCCCCCCGAGGATATGGTCGGCCGGACAGTGATTTATCTTGCTAACCTAGAACCAAGAGTCATTCGCGGGGTAGAAAGTCAGGGTATGTTGCTGGCTGCGGGTGATCCGCCGGCGTTGCTAACAGTTGAGCAGTCATCAGATACAGTGTTGGGCAGCAAAGTGCGCTGATTGATTGGGCGGCGATAATTGCACAATAAACTGCAGTTTGACAGAAGATTATTTTCGTTGTAACCTTTTTGGATTCCGCTGCCAGGCGTGATAGAATACGCTCGTTTGAGAGGATTGATCAACAATTTGATTATCATCGATAAATTTGAAAAAAGTATATGGCAAACAAACCACCACAACCTATTAATAAATCGTCAGACAATAAGGCTCACCCAACACCCAATCAGGGTCAAAAAAGTGGTGGCAAAAATGTCAAAACACGGGAAGTTAAAATTTTTTCATTCAAAATTGACCTCAACCAATTGATGAACAAAGGATTTTTATATCTTTTTATTGGGTTGCTGTTTTTGCCGTTCATCATTTCTTTAGTTCAATCAAATTCAGCTGAAAAAATTACCCTTTCTCAAATGGTGGCGGACGTACGCGAGGAAAAAGTTGAGAAAATTGAAGTGGCTGGTAATGACTTAAGACTGATATATAAAGATGAAGTTAATCGGTTGGCTCGTAAAGAAAATAATCAGCAACTGGTGGAAATTTTTGATTCAGCAGGTATAGATTTAGCCGCTGTTGATGTGCAAGTGGAAAACTTGACGGTTGGTGCGATGATTTGGGAGCTGGTGATCGTCTTGTTGCCGATTTTGTTATTGGCAGGTCTGTTTTTCTTTCTGTTCCGTCAAGCCAGAGGTGGTCAGGATGGAATCATGGGTATTGGTCGCAGTAAAGCTAAAATTTTCATCAAAGGTAAACAGAACATCACCTTTAAAAATGTGGGTGGCATGGACGAAGCAAAGAAAGAACTTGAAGAAATTGTTGACTTTTTGAAATCGCCGAAACAGTATACCAAAGTTGGCGCTCGTACCCCCAAGGGTGTGTTGTTAGTTGGGCCATCTGGTACAGGCAAGACTTTATTAGCCCGAGCAGTTGCGGGCGAAGCAAATGTGCAGTTTTTATCTATTGCGGGTAGTGAGTTTATGGAAATGCTGGTGGGAGTGGGCGCGTCACGGGCAAGAGACCTGTTTAGCACCGCGAAAAAATTAGCGCCGTCCATTATATTTATTGATGAAATTGATGCTATAGGTCGCGTTCGTGGTCAGGGCAGCTTTGGCGGCCATGACGAGCGTGAACAAACCTTAAATCAGATCTTGGTCGAGATGGATGGTTTTACCCCCAATGACAATGTTATCGTCATGGCCGCCACCAATCGCGGCGACATGCTAGATCCAGCACTAGTCAGACCAGGCAGATTTGATCGCCGGGTGACTGTTAACTTGCCAGACTTGGAAGAGCGTAAATACATTTTGTCAATCCACGCCAAGAATAAACCTTTCGATCAAAACTTGAATTGGGAAAAAGTTGCCCGTCGCACGGTAGGCTTTTCTGGAGCAGACATTGAAAACATGTTGAATGAGGCAGCCATTGCTGTCGCCCGTGATAATCGTTCCAGCATTACGATGGATGACATCGAGGAAGCGTCATTGAAAGTCAAGTTGGGTCCCAGCAAAAAACGCTTGCACGACGTTGAAGAAAGACGGATGACCGCCTATCATGAGGCAGGCCACGCCATCATCGCTCATGTATCGCCACATTCCGACCCCGTGCACCGCATTTCCATTGTGTCTCGTGGCCGGGCATTAGGATTCACTCTTACTCCTCCAGAAAGAGATAAGCTCCAAATCACCAAATCAGAGTTAATTGATGAGATTGCTGTCTTGTTGGGCGGTAGAGCGGCAGAAATATTAATTTTTGATGAGTTGACCGCAGGTGCGAGCAGTGACATTGATCGAGCCACCAGGATTGCTAGAGCAATGGTAATGGAATACGGCATGAGTGCGTTGGGACCAATGAACTTCGCGCCGCAGTATGATATGGCTTACTCCAGAGTAACCGGCGAACCTTTGAAAATTTCAGATAATTTACAGGAAAAAGTAGATGTGGAAACAAGCAAAATTATTGATGAAGGCATGAAAGAGGCAATGCGCTTATTGAAAAAATATAAGAAGCAGTTGACAGCAGTATCAGAAAAATTGTTAGAAGTTGAGACCCTTGATGGCGATGAATTCCAAAAAATTATGGGGATGGTCAAAGCCCAAAGAAAAATATAATCTTTAAGTTATGAGTCATGATCACCACCGGTTTGTCATTGTTGACGGACATGGCATTATTTACAGGGCTTATCATGCTTTCCCCCCACTAAGTACTACTGACGGCACTTTGGTCAATGCTGTTTATGGGTTTTCTAGAATTTTGTTGACTGCAATTCGGAATTTAGAGCCAGAGTATCTGGCGGTGGCATTCGATCACAAAGCCCCCACCAAAAGATCGGAGACTTTCAAGGACTACAAGGCCAATCGCCCCGCTATGCCCGATGATCTGCGGCCGCAAATTGAGATTGTGAAAGAAGTCGTTTCCACCCTAAACATTCCCCAGTTTGAAGAAGCAGGCGTAGAAGCAGATGACCTGATTGGTTCAATCACCAAACAAATAAGTGATAACCCAAAAACTCAAGCCACGATTGTGACGAGTGATAAAGATTTGTTGCAGTTGGTGGATGATGAAATTCACGTCTGGATGCCTGCCAGAGGTCGAGGCAAAGGTGATATGGAGTTTGATCCAGCCGAAGTAAAGCAAGTACTGGGAGTGACTCCTCAACAAATTATTGATCTGAAGGCATTGATGGGTGACGCTTCAGACAATATTCCCGGTGTGAAGGGCATTGGCAAAAAAACTGCCCAAAAACTCATTGCCGAATTTCAATCACTTGAGGGTGTTTATCAGCGAGTTGACCGGTTAGTCAAAAATCCCAATTTGAGTGATCCCATCATTAAAAGGGCGCTCCTAGATAAATTGGTTGCTGATAAAGAGAATGCCTACTTATCTCAACAGTTGGCCACGATTGATCGCCATGTTAAGACGGACTTTTCTTTGGAAGATTGTCGGGTGACGGCGTATGACAAAGAGGCGGCTGCCAAACTGTTTGAAAAATTACAATTTGATTCTTTAATTGGTATGTTGCCGAAAGATGAGTTCGAAATAGGCATTCAAAACGCGTTGTTCTAGATTAGGCTATAATCAACTTATGGCTAAATCATCAAGATCTCCAAAAATTGCCTTGGTGCACGATTATTTACGCGAGTACGGTGGGGCTGAGCGCGTTTTAGAAGCTCTGCACGAACTATATCCATATGCTCCAGTCTATACAGCGTTTATAGATCGCAGCAGCCTGGGTATTCATGCCGATCGGTTTGCTGATTGGGACATTAGGCAAACTTGGATCACAAAAATTCCCTTCTATAAAAAGCTTTATTCTCCTTTAAGAATATTTGCGCCGCGTTTTTTTGAGTCGCTCGACCTTTCAGACTATGATTTGGTGATTTCTTCATCAAACGCCTACTTTGCCAAAGCGGTACGGGTACCAAATGGTAAACATATTTGTTATTGCCATACGCCAGCTCGTTCACTTTATGGATACAGCACTATGAGTGATTGGAAAAGTAACCCCATCACCCGGTGGATTGGCACGATCATCAATCATTACTTGCGAGTGGTTGATTTTTATGTGGCACAAAGAGTTGATCTCTACATCGCTAATTCACAAGAAACAAAACGCCGGATTGCCAAATTTTATCGCCGTGATGCAGAAGTGATTTATCCGCCTGTCAATGTTCCTTCCAAATTGGAGCTTCAATCAGCGAAAGATAAAAATCCCTATTATCTATATGTTAATCGGTTGGCATTTGCCAAGCACCCAGAGATTGCGGTTGAAGCTTGCAACCAACAGAATTTGCCTTTGAAGGTGGTGGGCGATGGACATATGAGATCTCAACTTGAATCATTGGCTGGTTCTCAGATTGAATTTGTGGGATCGGTTGATGACAATCAGTTGGCTGAGCTATATTCAGGAGCCACAGCTTTGCTCTACCCAGTTGAGGATGAGGATTTTGGAATTGTGCCGGTTGAGGCGATGGGCTATGGTGTGCCGGTGATTGCACACAACTCTGGTGGCCCTAAAGAAACCGTAGTCGATGGCAAAACAGGCTTATTGTTTGACGATTTGAGTGTGGCAGGGTTGATTGAAGCAATTGAGAGTTTCAACAAAATCAAGTTTGATCGCATGAAAATTCATCAGCAGGCCAGGAAGTTTTCAAAACAAAATTTTCTAGACTCAATTAAGATTTTATCTAAATTATCAAAAAAATAACCCATCGATTATGACCAGATATTTATAGGAAATCATAAATGGAAATATTACTTCATTATGCGATGTGGAATGCACCTCTTCTCCTGGTGATGGCAGGATTAGTGTGGCTGTCAATGAAGGTGCTTTATAAGATCTTTAAGTTAAAAAGCAAGAAGTTTTACAATGTATTATATTTCAATCTTTTTTCTTCGCTATATCTAGGAATATTCCTTTGGTGGCTATGGTTCAAATCTGATGCTGAGTTGGGAATCTTATTTTTTGCTCCTACAGCTTTTGTTTTTGTCGGCAACATTCTTCTGGTAATTGTACTTGGATTCATTACGATAATTCGTTCTTCATTTAAAAGTTTCAAAGCATGGTTTATAAAAAACTACGAAAAATAATCTATAGATTGATCTAGTACACCTTCCAGACTATGAGCAAAAGATGATCGATCTTATTCAGCATTGGGAAAAGCAGTTTGATCTTACTGCTTCTTAATTTCCACCACCGCCACCTCATGCTTCCCCATCTGTACAACAGTTTTCAGCTCACCAATCTCAGTCACGGACTCAGAGTAAGTGCGAGGCTGTTTTGTTAAAAACCAGTGAGTAATTTGGTAATTTCCAGGTTCGAGGGCAGTAAAAGTCACCGGCACTGCCTCGGTGTTGAGACTCCAAGCGTCGAAGTTAGCCAGGGCGACCTGAAATGTATTGGAGGCTGATTTACTGGCGAGTGCTTTGACGTAAGTTCCCTTACCAAACAACTGCACTCGCTCATCGCCCAACCGCTCCAATAATTGCAGTGCTCTAAATCTTGGTTTAGGTTGCGCGCCAAAATCTTGGTGCGTAAACATACCCCACCTGCCCCAATGTGATTTGCCTTCGGGAGATTTGCCATCCTGAATTTCGAAGACGAAGGCTTTTTTGATGACAGCGTTCATCTCAATCGCCGCCGCCGCCGTATGGGCGGCGGCGTAGTTGGAATCATAGCCGCTGCTCAAATCACTATCGTGACCCCACTCGGTGATGTGAAACTCCAAAGTAGGTTCTAACTGAGGATATTTTTGCACCCAATTTTGAGCAGTAATCATGTCAGAACGAAATTGCGTCACGTCAGGCGTGTATCGATGCCAGGAAATAAAATCAAACTGCAAATTATTCGCTATGGCGTGCTCTGCCAACGCATCCAGCCAGTTGACGTAAAGCGCAGTGGTGCCCGGGCCACCTAATTTGAAAGGTTGCACATTTCTGGTGTTACGAGCGCCTTGAGCAGCTGCCATATAAAGGAGCAAGTAGTTGCGATCATTGCCGTAGTACTTCCAACTGCCAAACAGATCGGGTTCATTCCACACTTCATAATAAACGTCTCTGACACCCTTGGTGCCGCTGATGTGTTGAATCAGGTTTTGCACTGCGATCTGCCAGTCAATGTAGTTTATAGGTGGGTCAACAATGCTCCCCGAACTAATACTTGTGGGCATGTAAGACAAGGAAATATATGGTTTAGCGCCCACCGCTGCGATATCATCCAAGACTAAATCAATCTTGCTGTAATTGAATTGCAAATTGCCGGAACTGCCACTGACGATGTCATAAAAATCAAAAACGTGGTCGATGCGGATATATTCTGGATGCAGAGTGGCCACATGACCTGATAAGGGTGCCAGTCTCCAAGCATGATCCTCGCCTCCTTGAGCCAAATTTCGCCATGGCTTATTAAGCTGACCAATCACTTTACTAGTATCAATCACTAGATTGGCCTTTTCAGCCGTCGCCCTAGAATAGAGAGTTTGGGCATTATTCAAATTAAGCACTACCCCAATTAAGCTGATGCCAATGATCATCAACACGAGTAAATTTTTGGTTTGCTTTAGAAAACTAATCGAACCTTTTTTGCTACTATGCATGACTTCAGCCTAGCATAATTTTGCTGTGGTTGCTGGGTAGATTTATCGACTGTTTGCGAATCTTATCTATCACTCACTTCAGAAACCTACTTCAGATTTTTCTGGCCAGACAGGCTGATTGACAACTTAGCACACAGGCGCTATCATTGCTAATTGTAGACATAAAGTTGAGACAATAACGCAGTAATTACAAGCCGAACACAAGGTAGCCATGATTGATTTATCAGCCAGACAGGTGCAAATTCTGCGCGCAGTCATTCAAGAATTCATTGATACAGCCGAGTCTGTTGGATCAGATACCATCGATCGAAAGTATGCTATTGGTGTGTCGCCCGCCACCATTCGAAATGAAATGGTGCAGCTCACCAAGCAGGGCTATTTAAGAAAAGAACACAGCAGCGCAGGCAGAATTCCCACCCCACAAGCATTAAAATTGTACGTCAACGAATTGATGAAAGAAAAAGAGTTGTCGGTGGCAGATGAAGTTTCTGCCAAAGAAAAGATATGGCACACGCGGCGGGAAATTGATCAGCTACTAAACGAAATATCTAAAGTCATGGCAGAAAAGTCTCATGCCTTAGGAATTTCGATGATGAACCACAACCGTGTTTATCACGCCGGATATGCCAACTTATTGAACATGCCTGAGTTCTACGATATTCAGGTAATGCGACAAGTGCTGCAATTAATTGAAGAAATATCTGCATTAGATGAAATATTTTCCAGTGCGACTAGTGAAAACCCAATCCATGTCATTTATGGTCAAGAAATGGGCAATAAAAACTTGGAGTCAGTGGGCATGATTTTTACTGATTTTTCTGCTCGAGGACAGAGCTGTCGGATAGGTGTGATTGGATCAAGCAGGTTTGATTATCCATACATCATTCCGATGATGAAATACGTCAGGTCTTTGGTTCAGGAAATGGT
>CAZKSJ010000024.1:0-13849 GCA_964555515.1 uncultured Pseudomonadales bacterium | reverse complement strand
CTTTCGTGCGGGTCGCCAATTAAGCGACAAGGAACTTCGCTACCATAGAACAGTTATAGTTACTGCTGCCGTTCACCGGGGCTTCGATTGAAAGCATTCCCCTTGCGGAGAGACTCTCGCACTTAACCTTCCGGCACTGGGCAGGCTTCAGCCCGTATACGGCCTCTTACGAGTTTGCACGGACCTGTGTTTTTGGTAAACAGTCCATCCCACTACATTTACTGTGTCCCGCCAATCTTGCGACGGCGGGAAGGGCATCTCTCGAAATTACGCCCAGCTGTTTTGCCGAATTCCTTGAACTACCTTCTCTCGCTCTCCTTGGTCTACTCGACCTGACCACCTGTGTCGGTTATCGGTACGATTTGATACTTGTCTCCTTGCGAAGCTTTTCCAGGATGCTGAACTCATGCGTAACTCATCCCCCGAAGGTTCAGAGCCCTATCACGTCTCGAATAAACGCCTGAACGGATTTGCCTATCCAGACTGTCTTAACGCTTTGAGACAACTTTCACTGCTGTCTACGCACTATCCTGCACCGTCCCTCCCCAAGTCAAACAACAAGTACCAAGGACAGGAATATTAACCTGTAATCCATCGACTACCCCCGCCAACGGCGGGGCTTACCTTAGGGTCGCCTAACCCGCACACGACGAACGTGGGTGCGGAAACCTTGGTCTTTCGGAGTTGAAGATTCTCACTTCAATTTCGTTACTCATGCCGGCATTCTCACTTCTGATCGCTCCACCCCGTCCTTACGGCGGGGCTTCAACGCACACAGAACGCTCCCTTACCACTGTCCGTTGGAAAACCAACAGACAATTTCAAGCTTCGGTAGCACATTTGAGCCTCGTTAAATTTTCGGCGCACGTATCCTGCGGCTAGTGAGCTGTTACGCTTTCTTTAAAGGATGGCTGCTTCTGAGCCGACCTCCTAGGTGTCTGAGGATACGAACTTCCTTTCCCACTAAACGTGCATTTAGAGACCTTAGCTGTGAATCTGGATTGTTGCCCTTTTGCTTCTGGAACTTAGCTCCCAGATGCTGAGTGCTATGCAGTACTACAGGGTATTCGGAGTTTGACTAGATGACCTGGGTTACCCCAGAAACACCCGATCAGTGCTCTACCCCCCTGCAGCTTCACATAACCCTATACCTAAATATATTTCAGGGAGAACCAGCTATCTCCGGGTTCGATTGGCATATTACCTCTAACCACAATTCATCCGAGCCTCTTGCAGCAGACACCGGTGCGGGCTTCCTCCTGTCTTTCGACAGGACTCACCCTGATCATGGTTAGCTCACCCGGTTTCGGGTCTTTTCCATGTTACTAATCGCCCTATTCAGACTCGGTTTCCCTTCGCCTCCGCTGCGAAACAGCTTAAGCTTGCAACATGAAAAAACTCGCCGGCTCATTCTTCAATAGGCACGAGATAACCACGCCTTGCGGCGGGGCGCTCTCTGATTGTTAGCATATGGTTTCAGGTACTATTTCACGGGGTCTTCCACCCTTCTTTTCACCTTTCCCTCACGGTACTCGTTCACTATCGGTCTTGTTTGGTATTTAGTCTTGGAGTGTGGTCACCCCAGATTCAGAAGGGAGTTTGCCGTCTCCCAACCTACTTAGGAAATCCCTATGGTAACAACTTTTTTTCGCGTACACGACTTTCACGTTCTTTGGTTACATATTCCAAGGTATTCTGCTAAAAAGTTGTTGTCCAATAACGGGCTCCTGCAACACCCCCGCAAAGCGGGGGTTTAGACTGTTCCCTGTTCGCTCGTCGCTTACTAAGGGAATCTCTTACGATTTCTTTTCCTCCGGGTACTTAGATATTTCAGTTCCCCGAGTTCCCATCCCCACCAAAAGGCAGGGATCCCTATCATTTCTGATAGGGGGGTTACCCCATTCGGACACCGCCGGATCATCACTTCTTCTCAGTTACTCGACGACTATCGCGGAGTTAAGCGTCCTTCATCGGCCAAACAAGCCAAGGCATCCACCATATGCGTTAATTCACATACGAAATTGAGCTAACTTTTACACTTGCGTGTAAAAATATTTGTTTAATTAAAATTAATAAAGATGCATGGCCATTTGAACGTTTTTAACGTTCATCATGACAATTTTACTTTTCTTCACTTTTTAAGGAGCGATAGCTACCCTTCAAAATTGTTAGGAGCTATGAATTGGATATTAGTAAGAAACCAACATCCAATTCACAACTTCTAATTTTTCGTCACCGCCAACACAACTTGTCGACATCGTTTGCTATCGATGCTACCGAGCCAACCCGATCGATAGCTGAGTGTCAACCCTGGTTGTGGACCTGAGGAGACTCGAACTCCTGACCTCCTCATTGCAAATGAGGCACTCTAGCCAGCTGAGCTACAGGCCCATCTGTTTTGTTGTTAAACACGCTCTAAGATGTCTCTGCCTGGTCAGCCTCATGACTGATCTCAACTGGGCAGATTGAAATACCCACCAAAAAAAATGATGCGTATTATTTTCTTAAATCTGTAAATTTCTCGAGGGATTGCGGATCAGAAGCTGATAACGCAATGTCTGGCTGTTTCCCGAACAGGATCAGTATTGTAGTCGATGCAATGGCCTGTTGTCAAGCAGTGGGTGAGTAGCCAACTACCCTAGCTTCGTTGTTTTCTAAATCACCCAAGTTAATTTCAATAATTGGCCAAAAAGTAGAAAGCTGGCTGGAAATAATCTGGCAACTGTTGAAAAGCTACTGCACTTCCAAGGGAATTTTGACAAATGATGCAAACTTTTCTTTTCCCTCCTCACCATCAAAGTGAGCTAGTCTTGCCTCAACCAAACCATCTTGCAGCCATTTTAATGGCACCAGGGTATGTATAGAATCAACGATCCTTTTAATCATCTCAGCTTGTTCGGCCTCAGAGCCACGCTCTACATCCAGTACTTCCGGTACACCCACACCATCATTGTAGTATGCACAAGCACCACACCGACAATCGTGGTCGGTGGCAACAAGCTTGGCTAAGTCAATGTGTTGCGCCAAGTATTGGAGGATTGTTTTAATTGCCTGATCTCGACTAACTTGTATGGGTTCACCATTATGTAATATTTCTGGTACTTGGATAATCCCGCCGCCCATTGATAAAAGCATGATCTCTGATTGAGTGCCCCGCTGGTGCTCAGAACCCACAACTTGTTCTTGAGTAATTGCCTGATAAGTTTGATTAGCTCCCCTGGCATCCATACATTGAATTAAAACCACAAAACTTTTGCCAGCAACTTTCTCCTGAAATTCTGCTTCAGTCATGTCGCTCAAACCGGTCACAGTATATTTGCCTGCTTCACGAACTCCATCAAAGATACTAATTACCGGCTCTCCATCATGTCCAACAATTGAGTAGTCGTTGGCAAACACACCAAATGCGGATTGAAACTCCTGCCAAGACACCATTGTCTCTTGCTCAGAGTGGTTAGTAGGCTCAATTGGCCTGCTAGTAGGTTGAGCTTTTTCTGGTGACATATTAATCTTTAAGATTTAATAATTGATACTGTGGTATTGCAACCAGACCTACTTACTAAAGTTCTTCAACCTTCCACCTAAGACTGGCCACTAACTAGCCACAAAACAGAGCAAATTATAATCCCGTAGCGGACAGATACAAGCAGATTATTAGCGGATTGCTTTGTGAATTCATTTTAATGAAACTGCGCGAAATCTACAAAAAAACGGTCGGACAGGTTATTCACCAGCTACCGACCAACATTAATCAGATCAACCCCAAAGCAGCCGAGCTCAAATCAGACTCAAACCAAGTTTAAAATCTTAAATAAAACCCAATTTCTTCAAAACAGCCTCATTTTTGGCGGCGACTTCTTCACCCAAATCACCATTAAACTCTACCACCCGCTCCAATTTATTACCACCAACCAGCTTTTCATAGAACTCTACTTGAGTACCCAAAAATGACTTGACCAATTTTTCATCAGCTTCAGCCACCCAATCGGCACTAACTTGAAAGTGACCTAAGTTGTAGGTTTGCTCACCCCCGCCCAAACTAAAAGAAATCTTGTTAGCAATATGGACTTTGTGGGGGCGTACCATATGACCTTTAATATCGTGTTTTAATTGACGAGGATCACTGAAAGGCAAGTAGCCAGCATATAGCAACTTCTCTTTATCTGCTAAAGCTTCAATATGCTGCTGAGCGCTGGCATTGACTTGATCCCAGTTGGCTAAATTGAGTTGCGCTTTTAACCAGTCGTTCTCTTCGCTGGCAGCAATTCGTAAATCTTTGCCAAAAATTTTCTTGAGAATTTTGACGACTTCACTAAAGCCAGGCACCTTGTAACCCGCGCCAACCACACCCAAGCGAGTTCCCGCGTTAATTTGCACACCTTCGTCACCACAGGTAATTACATATGCCATAAGTGCTCCCATCTACTAAATCTATATCAACAAATTCAAAAAAATATGAAGTATCTACAGGAGGTATTATAGCATAAATCAATCAATTTTTGATGCCAACCGTTGTGGAAAAGTCTTCATCATCTTCTTCATCGCTGACCATATCGGCCACTGCATCCAGATATGCTTGCATATCGTCGGCCACCTTCTCCCAGTCACCATTAGCCTCACGGATGGCGTTAAACAACAGATCAATATCAATCAACAACTGATCATCGGTCACCACCATTCTCTGCTTAGGTACGGCAACAGTCTTGGCAGAATCTTTGATCATCTCCCGTACCATCCGCACGTATTGATCCATATCTTTCTCAACTTGCTGCCAATTACCGTCGGCGTCATCAATCGCTGAAAAAATTAAGTCCATGTCTACCAACAATTGGTCATCTGTCACAATCATGCGTTTTTTTGCCATAGTTCCTTTATGATAACTTTTGCAGACCTAAGTGTTCAAGCTGCGTGTCTCTGAGCTTACAAAATTGCTGATCAAATGCGCCCAATGCTAACAGACTTACTGTTGTCTTATCGAATGTCCAAGGCGGCTATCTCGTAAGTCAACAATCACCAAAAGCTTACTTGTAACCAACTGGCAATTCAGATAACACCAAGCTTAAACTCATTCTTCTCTGTTCTGGATCGACACTCTCCACATTGACCGTGACTGCATCGCCTTTTTTGAGCTCAACACTAGAATCAAGCTTACTCGAATGGATTAAGCCGTCTACACCAGGCTCAACGTTGACGAAGACTCCAAAAGGCTCAACCCGCGACACTTTTCCAGAAACGCTGGTGCCCACTTCATAACGCTCGTCGATATTGATCCATGGATCATCTGACAGTTTTTTAATCGATAAATTGAGTTTGTTTGTTCTTTCGTCCAAACCTAAAACTCGCACTTTAATACGATCGCCAACCGAGCTGTAATCGCGCGGATGACTGACTTTTTCCCAAGAAATCTCAGAAATGTGGACGAGTCCTTCTACCTGCCCCACCGCTGAATCTTTTTCCTTTGCTTGAGGATCAACCGGTACTTCCACCGTCACAAACAAACCAAATGGCATTACTCCAGAGACAACTCCTTCGTAAACTTCATTGACTTTGACTGCTTCCAACGCTTGTGATTTTTGAGCAATTTCTTCTGCTTCTGAAACATGTCTCTCCGAAAAGATCAGTCTATTTTTCTCACGATCAACTTCGATTGCCATCACTTTGATTTTTTGCCCCTTCAACTGCATGTATTTGCCTACCAAATCCTTGCCAAATTGGCTGGAAGGCACAAACCCACGCACGCCGTTGACTAACACAATCAGACCGCCTTTGTTGACATCAATTCCCTTGGCATCCAATACGTTTTTTTCTGTCATTGCTTCAGAAAAGAAGTCCCACCTGGCATCCATGGCCGCTCTTTTAAGCGATAGCAATACCTGTCCAAGATTATTTTCTTCTGATACTACTTGGGCTTCAATTTCGTCACCTTCTTTGAGGGTGGTGACATATTCTTTGGCCAAACCAAACTCTTTGTCTGCCACAATTCCCTCGGTTTTACCACCAATATCAATCAGCACACTTTTCTTGCCAATGGCAGTAATGGTGCCAACAATAGTTTCGCCTTTTTGGGGAATGTCTAACTTGTAGTCTGCTGCAGCCAGCAACTCCTCCATCGTTTGGGGAGCAGCATTTTTAGAAACAGTATTCTGAGTTTTTTGATCAACTTTTGCTGTTGGAGTTTTTTCTGTTAGTGTTTCTTGTTCAGCTGGGGCTGTCTTACTTGCTACTGTCTTTGTTACTTTTTTTTCTTTTTCTTCAGTTTTTTTAGTAGCTTTTGTTGCTACTTTTTTGGTCGTTTGCTTGGTCATTGATACGATTTCTCCTTTCATGAGAGTGACGTGAAGTATACCACATCTAGGAAGATCAGAATCAAGATGGAAGTTTTATTAACTTAATTAAAGAGCTATATTACTAATTTAAATGGCATACTTAACCAAATGGAGTAATCAGTCAAAGGTTCTCGCAATCCTGGTTTGCTTCCTTGTTGTAGTTCCTCTACTCATATATGTAATGACCGGAATGCGCAATCACTCTTTGTTGCAAAGTGTTAAAGAGGAAGTACGAATTGAATACGATAAAATCCAGCTTCCAAATATTGTACTTGAGGAAAAATATATTCCTTACTCAAAGTGCAATTACGACAATAAAGTAAAGGCTACACGATGCTCTGTTAATTATACTAAGTATTATGCAACACAGGAGGATGTAGTTGACGAATTTATCCGAATTGATAATTATTTAACAAGCTTGGGTTGGACTTACTGGTCAAGTCATCCAGACAGTAGAGACGAGATAACTCGTATGTTAGAGAGCGGCTATCCACCTTTTGAAATATATGTAAAAGAAAAACCATATAACCTGAAAATGCACATGACGTTTTTTGGTGAAAAAGGTCGAGAATTTAACAATAAACAGTTAATTGACCTCTTAGATAAGTATTCAAAAGAAAACAAGTCTGTTTACTCTATTTCCATATCTTCAGATATTGTTAGAAGGTGAAATTTCTAAGAAAGTATCACCTATAGTAATTAGATGGAGATTTAGCAGTTATCGAATTTGGTATACGATGCTTAAGAGCCTGTTCCATCAAGTAACAATAAATAAAAATATTCCAATGAATATTTTGCTTGCATCGGGGTAAATTCCGCATTACCATGGACTTAAGGAACAACATGGAATTACAAACCCCCAACCGAATTGCAGTTAATCACAAAAAAGTCATGGTCAGAGTAGATTTTAATGTCCCTCTTGAGGAATATCGCGGCAAGTGGTTGGTCAAAGACGATCGCCGACTGCGTGATACTCGCCGCACAATTTCTTATCTATTAGACCATCAAGCCAAAGTAATCCTAATCGCTCACTTGGGGAGACCAAAGGGGAAAGCTGTCGCTAAATTCAGTCTCGAGCCAATTGCCGAACACCTAAAAAATAAGTTTCATTGGCCGGTCAAGTTTGTACCAGCCACCATTGGTGAAAAAGTTGAAGAAGCAATTGGCAGCCTAGAGCCAGGTCAATGTCTGCTACTAGAAAACTTAAGATTCCATGATGAGGAAAAAGAAAATGATGTCAAATTTGCCCAAACATTGGCCAGTTACGCCGATGTTTACATCAATGAGGCTTTTTCTGCCAGCCACCGTGAACACGCTTCGATCGTGGGAATTCCCAAGTATTTGCCAAGCTATGCAGGGTTTGCTTTAGAAAATGAAGTACAGACTTTGTCAAACTTGATGGATAAGCCAAAGCGACCATTTGTGGTTGTGCTGGGTGGGGCAAAAATTTCTGACAAAGTGGGCGCGATCAAACACCTTGCTAAACTGGCGGACATCGTGCTGATTGGTGGGGCGACTGCCAACAATTTTTTGAAAGCAGAAGGTTTTGAAATTTATCGGTCGTTTGTTGAAGAAAAAGCAAATGTAAAAAAAGGTGAGGTGCTGGACTATACAAAAGTAGCAGCTCAAATTATTGCTGAACACAAAACTGAAAAAGTGCTGAAGGATGGTTATGTGCCGCTACCAAAATTGGTTTATCCAATTGATGTAGTGGCCGCACCATCAATTGAAACCAACCGCAAAAGAGAAACTCAAGTGATTGATTTAAGCCATGATATGAAAGATGTGGAAGAGAGTGTCCAACTTCTATATTTAGATATTGGTCCAAACACTCGCAAGTTGTATGAGGAAATTATTGCTGGTGCGGGCACTGTTTTTTGGAACGGGCCGATGGGAGTGTGGGAAAACCCCTTGTTTGCAGCCGGGACCAAAGCAATTGGTAAAGCGATCGTCAATGCCAAGGCCAAAACGGTTCTAGGCGGCGGCGATACCATCGCCGCCGCTCATCACTTTCATGTGGAACACAGGTTCAAGTATATATCCGCTGCCGGTGGCGCAGCATTAGAATTTTTAGCCGGTTACAGTTTGCCAGGCATAAAACCTTTATCACTGGCATAAAGTCGCGTTTACCTATTGACTCAAATCTCCATTCCTCTGTATCCTGGATGTAGTAGCCAAGAAATTGGTCGTTGTTGGTGTAAGATCAGAAATTAAATCAAAATCATGATTAACGCGGTTCCTTCTTCTGGCGCATCTTCTTCTGGGGCTTTACCCAGTCAACCTAGCATGAGTGCTAGCAAATCGCCTGCGGATCAAGACTCTGTCCAATCAACACCCCCGTCTCACCCAGATCTCAACATCACTCAGCAAGATTTGACTGATAAAAATGGTCAAAATGCACTAAATTCCCATAACCAAACTGGCCGCTTTGCAGATGATTTAGCAAGAAAAGTCCAAGGAAAAGACGCGTCACAAGGATTTTCCTCCCCAACTTCACCCACACCAACAACCCTACCCGGATCTCCCAACCAAGCGCCCTTTAATCCAACTTATCCAGACAAAACATTGGAAGAAATTAACCAATCGCATCAAACGGGCAGTCATGGCGGTGGATCAAGATTTGGCAGAAATGCGATTGTGTCGGCCTTGGTATTAGGCTTGGTAGTCTTTGGTGGAGGGGCAACATACTACTTAATGCAACAAAACCAGGACATTCGTCAGCAAGCTGCCTCAGAAGAAGTTACTCAAACCGAGCGCTTTCAAGAACAGGCAGACTGGATAAATTTCAATGAAAAATGGCAGGCAGTCATCAATGATGAAACCAATGATTGGCAGGATTATATTGCTTATGCCATGGGCGAAGGTGGCCGCTATGAATGTAGTGCTCCCATTATGACTGTTGATCAAGAAACTTTATACGGTTGTGATCTCAACGCTCTGTTTATTCTTTATGAACCTCAGACATACATCCAAGCCAGCGCTATTTCACCTCAAGACAGTACGCTCAATTCAGTACTTGATGGTTTAATTACCAACTCAGCTCTTCTACAAGAGGGTCAAAAAAGACAACTGATTACTTTAAATGACAATCTTTTTAATTCAGCTGATAAAGACATGTTTGCTCGACTCAATGCGATCAAGGAAATGCGCACTGTTTTTGGCGACCAGCTTGAGAAAAGAGTTGATTTTGAAGTCATTACAATTTATTTCCACAATCAGATTGATCCATTAATCCCCTTAGAACAAGCCAAAGTTGTTGCCAAAACCAAAATGGATACGCTTTATTCCAGATTAAAAGCTGGTGAAATTACCATGGCACAAGCTGGAGCAGAAATTGCCGCCGACGAAATTACTGGCGATACCACCGGCGTATCCCTCGCTCAACTTGACAGGCTATATGACAAAAATGCTTACATCTCAAGAATTGGTCACAAATTTAATTCAAGAATTTTTAAAGATCCAGTTTATGACGACGAACTCAGAAGTCTAGGTGAAGGACAATTGAGTACTGTGAGACTTTGTAAAGACTATAAGTTCACCCAAGAAGAATTGGCTGCAAGCGAAGCCAGTGGTGAAGAATTGAATGCACCCATGGTGGAAAGCTGTTATCTTATCTTCAAAGTCAACAAAATTAATTATGGCCTAATTCCAAAAGAGTCTGAAGAGGCGGATGTGGAAAATTACTTAAAAAATACCTACGACAAAAAAACAAATATTAATCAGGAGAACTTGGCACAATGAGTAGACAGATCATACTAATTGGCTTGATGTTTGGCTTATTCGCGATTAGTCTAGGTTTGGTAGTGGTCAAGCCTGTTATGGCAAATGGACCAACTATTGATCACAGATTCTACTTAGAATTGCCAGACGGGAAGCAGGTAGAAATAAAAGGACCAAAGATTCATCGCGCTTCCAAAGATGGAGCAGATAAGCCGACGGTTATCACTAATCATTGCCGATACCAAGAATATATCGCTGCGGGCAAGGAAATAAATGTCCAGAGAGATGTTGCTGGAGGTTACCACTGCTCTACCAATGAGTCTTGCTTCACCCAAGACTATGGTGCCCCTTACCTACCAAGTAGTTTTAATCAAGCTAGTGAAGTATACACAGACAGCGATGCTTCGTTTTTTGCCTTCTACAAAAAGACTTTTACCGATATGCTTAAGACCAGTACTTCCTATAATCCTACAAATTACAGCGCCAACAACATTCGTGGCTTTGAGGGAGCAAAATGGGTTGGGAAAGTTGATTGGGAAGTTGACACCGGCGGTTCGATACAAATTTTGCAAAGTCCCCCAAGCAAGCCTCTTGATGCCGATGGTTGGGGCACCATACCTGGATACTCATCAAAACAAAGCTGGGGAAGTGGGGAAGTATATTTGAATACTGAGGGTGGTAATGTGCTACAGGGAAAAATTACTTGGGTATTAAAACTGCCGCAACAAAAGTCACTTGCCTGTAAATCTATTAGTCCGGCTGGAAAGCCTGCCTGGGATCCTGCTAAGGTTAAAAAGGGAGCCGAATTAGTCTTCAATTGCGCAACTGTTGAAGGTGCCGAATCTTATGAATTTAGAGTGATTGAACCTGACAGCAAGACAGTGAGCGTACCCTACGCTGGACCAGGCACACTCCCCACCGAAAGACTGTCAGGCAAATATACTGTTTCCAAAGTGGGATCACACATCGCCCAATGTCGTGTTTGTGCAAGTACAGGCAAAGATTGTACTGCCTGGGAAAATGTAAGCGAAGCCAGACAAAGGGATGAGTGAAAATATATAAGCTGGAGTTTTGATATTAAAATAAAATGCTAAAGAAAATCACTGAACCACTAGCCATCTATCAAAAAAAGCCCACAGATGGCAATCATCATGCTTCACCCACGCCCTCAGCCAGCGAGCAAGCTGGTTCATCTAAAAGACAGAGAGTTAACTGGAAAATCATGGGTTCATTGGCTGCTTTGGTGGTCGTGGTTGGCGTGGCTGCTGCCGGTATTTTAACCGCTCAGCGGCAAACTCAAGTCGCTGGCCCACTTGCTCCCAATGCACCAGAATCTCAACCACAAGCTGCGGGTAATCCAACTGGTACTTTTGCCGCAACCTGCATTCCTGGCAGTAATGCTCCGTCTTACAAATTCACAATCAGTAACATTAATCTTGGTGGAAGTCAATTTGCTTACAGCCAAATATTTATCAGCATTGACCATGGAGTTGGGCACGAGAATGACTACATCAGAGTTAGAGAATTCTTGGGAACTCCTTCTTATCCGAACGATCCCAATTGGTCTGGATATATCATTCATGATTTTAAAACCTTCTCAAATACATTGGAAGTGACTTGGAACGATAGTCAAAAGATTGGGGGTAATCAAAAAACATTGTCTGAATTATCGAATTTTATGCGCAGCAATAACATCGCGGGTCCATTGACGATCGGTGCCAATCTGGGTGTGACAACAAATGGCCAAATTTCTCAAAATAACTGGATAGGCGGCAGCAAACTCAACATTCCAGACCCAACTTGTGGTGGATCTGGCGGTGGGGGCGGTACGAGTAATCCACCACCAGTTCCTGTCCCAACTTCTTCCCAATGCACCATGTCATTTGTAGTGACTGAAGACACTCCCGTCACTTACAAATGTGACAGCTCCTGCACAACTACTGCACAATGCAGAACATCTAGTGATGCGAATGCTGCAAATTATGTTTGTTCAGCAGCACAAGGTAATAAGTGTCGATTGGAGTCAAACCAAACTTCAATTACCTGTCAACCAGCTACTCCCGTCACTTACAAATGTGACAGCTCCTGCACAACTACTGCACAATGCAGAACATCTAGTGATGCGAATGCTGCAAATTATGTTTGTTCAGCAGCACAAGGTAATAAGTGTCGATTGGAGTCAAACCAAACTTCAGTTACCTGTCAACCACCCGTGCCAACTGGCAACGCCCGGTGCGACGACAAAATGGCGGTTCAGTTTAAACCCAATACTGACGGTATTGAGTATGTAGAAAAGGCCGTCATTCAAAAGGGTGCGAAGTTCCAGTATCGTGTCACGGTGACTTCAGATCGCCTCACACCAGGCGCAGTGGTGCTAACTGATACTTTACCCACCAATATTTCATTTGTTGCAGGGTCGGCTAAAGTCTATGCTGGCACCGCTACAACTAGCCCAAGCACACCAATTACTCCTACAGTAGCTGGTCAAAAATTAACCTTTAATCTAGGCACTTTCACTTCTAAAAAAACAGTCGTTGTCCAGTACCAAGTTCAAGCCAGTGCTGATATCGCACCTGCCGTAAATTACACCAATAAAGCAGTCGTCACCACTGCCGGCAAAGCTGCCAGTCCTTGCGAGTCAACCGTGCGGGTGCCAGCTACTGCTCAAGCTATTTGTGAAGAGAAGGTGGCTTTAGTTGACTACAGTGGCAAACAAATTAACCAATCTGATCCTGTGACGGTCAACACCACCTTTGCCTACCAAGTCACGGTCAAAGCAGAAGAAGCAACTGCAGGTGAAGTGACAATGACCGACGTTCTTTCTAACAACTTGCAATTCATTGAAGCTCAGACGACCGGTCTAACTTTCAATGAAGCCACGAAAACTCTGACTGCTTCACTTGGTACACTTGGAAAGAGTGGTTCAGAAACCAAGGTTCTGGCGTTCAAAGCCAAAGTTAAATCCACTGCGCTACCAGGTAAAATCGTGAACACTGCCGTAATCAAAACAGGCACTGGCGAAGAATACACCTGTCCTGTCACCATCACTGTTGCGGATTTTGAGTGCAACTCATCATGCTTTACCGATGCGCAGTGTCAATCTGCTAATGCTGATTACGTCTGCTCTGCAGATCACGATAACCGTTGCCGGCTTGATTCCAATCGTGCTTCTTCTACCTGCACACCCAAAACTTATGCCTGCAACAGTAGCTGCAGCACCAATGCCGATTGTCAAAGTGTGAATGATGACTATATCTGTGCTGAAGTTGACGAAGGCAAGCGCTGTAGGCTAGATGACTATGAAGAGGAAGAAAATTGCCAAAGACCAGAACCTACTCCTACACCAACTCCTGCTCCTGGTTGTAATGACACTTGTACGACCAATGCCGACTGCTCCAATCCAGATCACATTTGCTACACTACTGAAGATGGCAATAAATGCCGGTTAGCAGAGTATGTCAATTCTGAAACTTGCACTAAACCTGCCACTAAGGTAACGACTACACCGGTCACAACTTCACAGCCCGAATTACCTCAAGAACTTCCTCAAACAGGTCCAGAAGATTGGGTGAATTGGCTCAAAGCCGGATTGATCACCCTCGGTGTTGGCGCGCTATTGCTACTCCTGCTTTAACTCTCTAACCACAAACTACGCACAAGTCACCTGTGAATATTTCTTGTCTATTAACTCTTGTTGATCGATAAAAAAACTAACCTTCAGACTACTCATTCGCAAATAAAAATTTATGCTTTATCTTAATTCGAGATGCGGAATTTAATAACTACAATATTATTTACAACTA
>CAZKSJ010000023.1:4215-14735 GCA_964555515.1 uncultured Pseudomonadales bacterium | reverse complement strand
GCCGCCGCCGTCTGCGCCGGGTCAACATCAGTAATTTGTGGTGGTGGGGGCAGAGTTTGGGTAGGATCTAGAGCAGGATTCAGCGGCGGCGGCTGCACTTGAGTGTTAATTCGGGATGGTGCCGGTTCGCTTGATTGGTTCAGATTGGTAGAAGCTGGCTGTTGAGTAGACTGCAGCACTGAAGGCGGCGGCTCTTGACCAGTTTGCTGCTTTGGTTTTAAAAACCCGAGTAGATTAATCATATTTTTTTCAATCTTATCAATATTTGTGCAGTTAGGTATTGGCTATATTTGCAGTGATGCCTGCAGCCTGAGTTGGGTCTTGTGGCTGCTGAGCTTCATTAGCCTACTGCCCTTCGTGCACCTGCTGTGCCTCTTGAATTTGCTGTCCTTGGTCACTTTGACCGCCTTGTTGTTGAGCCTCAGCTTGATCAGGCGTTGTTGATGGTGCTGTCACCTCAGTAATAGTGCCCTCGTCGATTGTGGCTGTGATTGTGGGTTCCTCGATTGTCGCCGGCGTAGACGTCGCTGGAGCAGTTGGGGCAGCTGGCGAACCTGGCACAGCTGGCGAACTTGGGGCAGCTGACGAACTTGGTGCAGCTGGCGCAGTTTTTGATCTGGCTAGATTAATTTCATTCTCAATCTGTGAAAAACGGTTGTATTTAGCAATTCGCTCTCCCCGATTGGGAGGTCCAAACTTGGCATATTCAGCACCAGTTCCCACCGCAAAATCTGCAATAAAGTCATCGTTAGTCTCCCCGCTCCGATGCGACATGACTGTTTGCCAGCCTGCTCTCTTGGCCATCTGCATCACGGCAATGGTTTCTGAAATAGTACCCACCTGATTGGGTTTAATTAAGATGGTATTACAGTACTTATTATTGATCGCATCCTCAAGCTTTTTCGCATTCGTAACCAAAAAGCTATCACCCACAATCTTGGTAGTTTCTCCAAGCTGGGCAGTGACCGCTTTCCATTGATCAAGATCATCTTCCTGAAAAGGATCTTCCAGATAGAAAACATTGTATAAATCGCGGATTTTTTGATAATATTCCAGCATTTCTTTGCCAGAAAATGGTTGGGATCGGTCTTTTAAGGTGTACTTGCCATTGCGGTAAATTTGTGAAGCTGCCACGTCAATCCCAAAGAATAAATCTTGGGTAAAAGTATAAGGTGTGGCCTTGATGGTTTCTACTAAGATCTCAAAAACATCGCTATTACTATATAAATTAGGTGTGAATCCCCCGACCAAGCCGACTGAGTGAATGGCACCTTTGATAATGAGCACTTCTTCTAATTTGTGGTAGATGGTCACGGCCATATTGATTGAGTCGGTGTAGGAAATATGGCTAGCTGGCATAATTTGAAATTCTTGAATGTCCAAATTATCGGCGCCGTGATCGCCGCCGTTAATCACGGTATAAATGCAGTTGGGAATGACTAGTTCTGGGGTTAATTTGTATTTTTGCTGAATGTAATAGTAAAGGGGATAATTTTGGCTGAGGGCACCCGCTTTGAGCGTAGCTTGAGACACACTGAGGGTAGTATTGGCGCCAAGTTTTGATTTATTTGGCGTGCCGTCCATTTGTAGGAGTATCTGATCAATTTGTTCTTGAGCAGTGGGGTCCTTGCCAATCAGTTGGGGGGCAATGTAGGAATTAATATAGTTGACCGCGGTGAGGACACCTTTCCCCAGCATGCGGTTAATGTCGTTGTCGCGCAACTCTTTTGCTTCATATTTGCCGATAGAAGTGCCGGTGGGCACGGAAGTGGCCACAATGCCGCCATTATCCATCCACATTGTGCAATCAATGGTTGGCACTCCTCTTGAATCTAAAATTTCTCGGGCAAACACGCCCTTAATTGTTGCCATCAATAAACTCCTGTGTTATTTGCAAACTTTCTTTGTTCTGCATCAAGTACCGTTGCTTTCACTATCGAGTAAGCTTGCGGCAGGACAGTAATTCCATCATAACCAAAATTGATTGCTTCTTCTACCAGCTCGCGGTTGAATGACGTCAGCTGAAGTCTCAACTTCAGTCTTTGGTTCGTGAAGGATAGCTCATCACTATCTGCCTTAAACTTAGCCGCCAAATGCATCAATTCTCTTAAGCTCTGATAATCAAATGCATAGCGATCTGCCAGATAATGATTATCTGGATCCACGCCATACACTAATGTTTGCAGTTGCTCAGCGTTGATGGACAAGCCAGTCAGATGGTGGGTAGGATAAGCAGATAAATTGAGTATATTATCTGGAGTATCTAATTGCCACCACAGCTCAAACTCTGGAAATCGAGATAAACCTGCTTCGTAGACGCGATCGATTAACATGCTCAACTCTTGAGGAGATCTGACCATCGGCAGCTGCAGACCAAGTTTGATGTTGGTTTGTCTAAGTAAGTTACTAATGACAGCCAAATCTAACTCAAATAGTTCTGGTTCAACCAAATATTTAATCCCACCACGCATCCCTAGGTGGGGATTGGGTTCAGTCTGTTCATACGGGGCGCCATACTGCATTTTGCTCATTTGTTTTGAATTTAAGCTGAGCGATTGATAGATAATGGGTTGATGTGGTAGTAACTGATGGAATTGATAGACAGCGGAAACGAGATGTCTAATCAATACCTCACGGTGATGGCTGCGACAAATATGTTGGGGATGAATGCCAAAATCTAAGTATGCGTAATGGCTTTGGAATAGGCCAATCCCATCTGCTGAGCTGGGCAACGATTGGTTAGTTTGATGCGGGTTGCCCGCGATAAACATTATTTTAGTGACTGTTCTTTGGCGATTGTTTGTGGCTTGATTTGTAAGAAGCTCAACTTGTTCTTGATTTGTCACCACAAATCCATTGGGGGTTAACTCCCAATCAAGTCGAAAATGGGACAGATGTTGTTGTTTTAAGTGTGTTGCTAAATGGGCAAGCTGCACACATTGTTCGTCTGTTAAGTTGGGAGTGAGTTGTGATTGGTAATCTAGCGGCCTGCTTTCCAATTGATCACTAGTTCGTTGAAAATATCTCAGTTGGGTGTTGACTTGCCTGAAGACCACATTCCAGGTACGAATATCAACTACATATTGATCTGCTTGATCTTCAAATAATTCCGGAGCAGGTGCGCCCTTGATAGCTTGGATAAAGATTTGAGATTTGTTTCCAGAATGAGGATGGCAGGTGAAGCACTGACCGCTGGCCAATGCCAAAGCCTGTTCCTGGATGATGACCGCTGTTGGGATCAAGTTTAGGCTCTCAATAGCATCAGTGAAATCTAGACGATGTTCTAGCCAATGTAACCAATAATTCTTCAATGATTCAAACAAGTTGGCATCGCCTTGAATATGTTCAAAGTGCGATACGTCAAGTGAGTTGTTGGCCGATCCTGGCAACAGACGCACCAAACCTCTTTTTAGCTCTGAATGGTAGAGTTTAAATAGGCTTTGCGAGAGCCAGTCAGGAAAAACTTGTTTAGAAAAATATCTTGCGATTTCTTTTTTGGCTCGATAGCGCTCGGCTGGATCGTGCTCGTCAATTCGCTGACAAATTTGTTTTAGCTTATCTTTAATCTGCCAATCAGTGCCAAGTTTTTCCCAAGTTGAATGAGGAATGATTAGAGTTTTGGGCAGAGGTACTGCCAACTGGTTCAGCTTGGCTAATTTAACTCCCAGCGAGCCAATTTCACTTGATGAAGCTTGTGCCAATTCAGATAAATCTAGAATGACCGGGGCAGACATACCTCTATCATAACCCAACTGACTGAAGGAACAAAGTGAAAAAAAACAATTTATGCCGTGAGAGCATTATTGGCAGCTTTGGCTTTAAGCTCGGGTAGTAGCACCTCCAGACAGTATTTTTTGGCTAATTCATGGTAAGGAAACGGCAAATCCTGCTCTGCCAATCGGAACCGACCCATCAAAGGCAAAGCATTGGTCTGCAAAATTGCTGCTTCATTTAGATGACCCAAGCCACGTTCAGTTAGTTGTTTATCAATGAGCCATCCACGTAAATATGCTAAATCCTTGGCAAATGCAAAACCCTCGGGATTTGATGTATCAATGTGACCGCGCATTACACGATATGTAGTCATCCAAGCCCCACTCATGACTTTTTCCATTTGCTGTTGCACTGCCTCATTTTCAAAATTTATGGCTGTCTGTGGATCTATTTTTAGTTCCACATGTAGTCTCCGCTCAACTTGGTCTGTAAAAATCTCAACAAAGGATGCGCCAGTTTCTGCTTTTTTAATTGCCAAAGTATAGAAAGGCAAAGGAATTCCACTCTCATCTCCAAATAATTCTCTGGCCAGAGTCTCATCATTTCTTTTTGCCAAACCCTCATATAGTGTTTCATCATCAACCTTGAGTGAACCACCACCGACCACATATTTGAGTCCATTCATGCTTTGTCTTACGTGAGCCTCTATTTCATGAGCAAGTAACTTCACCAATTCTTTACCAGTCGTTTGTTTATCTTCTGGAATGTAGATTGTCATAGGTTCAGCAGACTTGTCCCTAACATCGGTACTGGTAACCTGACTGCTAATTACTACTTTAAATCCTTGGGGATTATTTTCAGATCTCATTACCCCGTATTGTTGCAACATCCAGTCGTAAGCTTTTTTCTGAGCAGCTGCATCAGCGATAAAATTGGTAAGTAGCTCTTGATCTTCTTGACTTAAAAGTGATTGACTTTCAACAAGATTATTTTCACTGTCTTGGCATTTTTCTTTGTACAACTTTTCTGCCACAGCCACTAGAAAGTGGTCTGTGCCCGCATACTTAGCTGTCATGCCTGCTTTAATCTGTTTTTCATCTCTATTGCGAATTCCTTCAAATATGTCGATTGTAGCAATGTCATCTTTAATTTTGAAATAGAGGACAGTGCGAGCGAGGCGATCTTGTTCTGATGTGGTCGGAAAAACTCGAACTTGATGTAGCATTTCTTCAAGCTGTTGTCTGACTTCTTGAGTATTAATATCCAGATTTGCTACTCCGGGATAATCAAACTGAGGATTGTATTCTTGATCTGCTTGATAGGACTCCATAAAAATTGCTTTTTCTCGGCGAATTGATTCTTTAGAGGCAGTCACAAACTCGACTGGATTCCAGGTCTGAGTTAATTCTTGGAGTTTTTCAGCTATTATTAGCAATTCTTTTGGGAATAATTCAGGATTAAGTTCAAGAGGTTGTTCAGCCCCATCTGTTATCTTTTTATTTTCTAGCAACGCCTCCACCTGTGGCGAAAAATTTTCAGCTGGTGATTCTTGTTGACGGAGATCTTTTTCTGGCATACACACAATCAGGTTCAAGCTAAACACTGACAAATTATAACAGCTTGATTGTTCAAACTATTTCAACTCTTCTTTGAACTTATCCACAAACGGAATCGGGCTTGGATCAATGCCCTCAAGAATGCTAAGGTAGAAACTGGCAAAGCCGACCAGCGCAATTAACTCGAAAGCTTGGGCGAGCGGCTCGGTTGCTTCCAAGTCAACAGTCATCGTCTCAATATGATTTTCATCAACAATTTTTTGTGTTAAAGACATTCTTTTTTGATTGCGGTCTTGATAAAGCGCGGAGTTGAAAAACACAAAAATATGCGTGGTTGAATTACTTTTTGGAAACCTCAGGCCTTCCATCAAGTGATGATTGAGTTCTGGGATGACCTTATAATCGGCAAAGGCTTTGGCATTCTCATTGGTTTGATTGGCAATTACGTGGCCGGCACCCTCCAAAAAGTCAGCGATGACATAGATTGGTCTTTTGTCGAAAATGCTGTATGCCAGGATTTTTGCTGGATTTTTATCCTGTTTAATGCTCACTGCCGACTGCTCAACAGTTGTTTTGATGATCGCGGCTACTTGGTCCACTGCTGCTTGCGTCAGCGTGATTAAGCCAGCCTTGGAAAGTAACGCAATCATGCCAAACACGGCGTAACCAAGCGCCATGCGGGGTTGACCAGATGGATTGTGGGTGGGATTAATTTGGTAGTACGGCCAATCGTGTGCTTTGGCCATGTCAATTAGGGTTCCGCCCGAAGCGATGACCATCACCTGTGCCTCAGTGGCCAGAGCTGCTTGACCACAAGCAACGACTTCTTCAGTGGTGCCAGAATAGCTAGAGAGGATGATTAAAGTTTCTTTTGACACGTACTTAGGCAGTGTGTAGTTACGGATAATATCGATTGGTACAGGTAGTTGGTCCTTGTACAAATGTTTAATGACGTCGGCGCCTAGTGCCGAGCCACCCATGCCACAAACTACCACTTGTTTGATAGCTGTGCTTTGATGAAACTCAATTTTTTTGGTTTCTTGCCATGCTTGTTCTACTTGCTGGTGCAGCGCCTCGATTGATCCAAGCATATTGGATTGATCCAATTTGGCAATCGCAGTTTGAGAGTCTAAGACTGTAGTTAGATCTGTCATCAGCACCTTTCTGATTATTAAGTTTTTATTTTTTGATACTTCTTATGACATAACTCAACATTACACACTGAACATCCGCCCACAAATAGTATCAAATTCATCCTTGACCTTAAATCGACCGATGGCATCAAATCAAACTTTAGCATCAAATCGACTTTTAACATTAAACTCTCGCCTGTCATCAAATCGACGGCTGGAAGCAAATTCACAATCAACATCACGCCAGTGATGCTTGCTTTCCGATTGTTCTTACTCCTCTGCTCTAGTGCCACCTCTTGATGTGATGAACTCAACCAGCTCGGCAGTTTTCTCCTTGAGGATTTGTTCATCATTTGCTTCGATGTTGAGGCGCAGGACAGGTTGGGTATTTGATGGTCGGACGTTTGCCCACCAATTTTCATACCAGACTGACACTCCGTCCAACCAATCAATCGTTTTGGCGTCTTGGAAGTGGTTGGCCACAGCTTTCATCATTTGGTCTTTATCAGCTACATTAAAGTTCATCTCAGGATTGCTTGGGTACTTGTCATACTCTGCGACTAATTTTGAGAGTGACTTGTTTTGTTTGCTCATCAACTCCATGACCGTCAGAGCAGCCACCATGCCACTGTCAGAACCATAATTTTCTCTAAAGAAATAGTGGCCAGAATGCTCGCCAGCAAAGATGGCATCCTTCTCTTCCATGACTTGTTTGATGATACTGTAGCCCACTCTCACCCGGGTAGGTTGACCGCCATTTTTGACGATAGTTTCGGGTACAATTCTGCCACAAATTGCGTTGTATAGCACTGCGCTGCCAGGATATTTTTCAAGTAATTGAGCAGCAACCATGGCTGTGGTGAGGGTGCCAGACAAAAATCGGCCGTTTTCGTCAAACAAGAACATACGGTCGCCATCACCATCAAACATAATGCCCAAGTCGGCCTTTTTCTCTTTGATGGTATTAATTATCACGGCGTGTGTTTCTGGTAAAAGCGGATTAGCCAGGTGATTGGGGAAAGTCCCATCCGGCTCGAAGTAGAGAGGGATGACTTCTAGCGGTAATTTTTCCGCTACTTTGGGGAAGGTGGTACCGGCCATGCCGTTGCCCGCATCCACGACGACTTTTAAAGGTTTAATGTGTGATGAGTCGATTAAAGACAGGACGTGATCACGCCAATCTTCTAAAATATCTGCTTGACTTATCTGGCCAAATTTTGACTTTGGGGTAAATTTTTGATCAGATGTGACTAGGTCCCGCAAAGCATAGAAACCCGTGTCACCACTAACACTTTGTGTGCCGCCGCGAAGGGTGACCTTGAAGCCATTGTATTGAGGTGGATTATGGGAAGCAGTGATCATGATGGCGAGATCAACATCCAGATTCGCGGCGGCATAAGGAGCCATATCAGTGGTCATCATGCCCAAATCAATCACATCTACACCCTGATTATTAAACCCCTTAGCAAGCGCTGCAAACCATGTTTGACCACTCGTGCGCATATCACGACCAATTGCCACCACCTTCGGTTGAAATTGAGTCGCAAACCCCTGAGCCAGTCTTTCCACACCTTCATCATCTAGCTGCTCGTTCACAACTGCCCGAATGTCATAGTCCTTAAAAATGCTTGGATCAATTTTCATTTTTCCTCCTGCCTATTAAAGTTAGCTACTGCTCTCATCAGAATCTACAAGGAAAGTAGCCAAAGATCAAGTTCCTGATCCAGATTGAATGGTCTGCTGGATGTTTTTTGTTGATAATCAATCTCCAACAATCTGTGATGAGCCATTAATAACTGATTTAGCTCAAACCAATGTGCTTGTTGGCGCAGCTTAGATACCACAAAGGGCGCACCTTTCACTCGTCCATCATCCTTGGCGGCAATCAGCAGCCTAATTTGTCTAGCAAGCATCGCAAACACAAATCCGGAACCTTCCTCCTGTTTTAGGATTTGCAGTGTTTTTAATTGGCTAGTCTGATCTTTTGTGCCCAGTGCATCTAGCCATGGAAAGAGCTGGTGACTAGCTTTAAAAAAATTTTCCTTTGCTCCTGGAAATTTCTTGAGCATGGTTTTGGTGAGCGTTCGCTTTTCCCACAGAATCACAGCAACCTGTGAGTTGGCGACTAAAGCGATTAGGCCATCCTTTTTCTTAGATTTGGGTAAAGAATGAAGTTCATCAATGATGACGAGTCGGTCTTCTCCGTAGAGTGATTGATTGCCCAATAACTGTTCTAGCGCAGCCTCGGTCAGTTCTTTAGCAGCAACTCGCTCAATTCTCACGTCTTGCTCTCTTGCTTCTGCAATCGCCGCGACGAGCGCTAATCTAGATTTGATGATTTGCTCACCATGAAAAATAGTCAACATAAGTGCTATCCTGCTACATTTTGCAGCTGGGCAAGCAGGTAACCAATCATAATCAAACTGACATAAAGGAGTAAGTGTAAAGCGGTGTTGATCGCTTTTTCAGCCGGAGAAGCCTGATGCGGAAGGTGCAACACCGCCGCCAGTTTTTGCCAAAAAGTTTGATGCTTATGAATCCCAAATAATGACATGTACCCAGTATAGCAGAAATTAGTGATAAATCTAAAAAATTATTAAATACTTTTTTTATTCACTTCTTTGTCTGATGAGCTGTGATGACTTGTCGCGCAATTGTGTTTTTAGACATTCCAGCACTATTAGATTATTTAGAAAAGTAATGGCGCTTCTTGAAAAGGTAATAAAGGATGTATATTGAAATAAAAATACCCAGCGACGTGGCGTAAATATCTAAGGTCGAATAGTCTTTTGGAACATCGGATGCAAGCAAGCTCTGAACAAATGATGAAGTCACCATCACTAAAATGAGTGCGCGCCAACCCATGTAAACCAACCAACCTTTATAATTTTTTGTAAATGCACTATAAACAAACACGCTTCTGATCAATAAGTTCACAGAATTCCATACCTTCACTAGATTGGATGGAATGCCCCAGTCGGCGTAGTCTGGCAGAGAAAGCTGGGAGAATGGATTGCTGAAAAAAGTGACCAGCAGTAACGCTATCCCAAATAGATCAGAGAAAACCAATATTCTAATTCCCATTGGCATTACTTTCAGCTTATTTCTAAGTGAATTATTATTTGACATAACGATATTTTAACCGATAATCATCAAATATGATAGGAGAATGAAGTTGCTCACACTTATTTCACATTTACTAACACGGCATCATGTTGCTACCATGTCTTTTTAGCCAACCACGATGTAATTTGTAAGCTGGATCATAACTCTCTACCAACTGCCAAAAAGCTCGCGAATGATTCATTTCTTGACGATGACTTAATTCGTGGATAACCACATAGTCAATTATGACTGGCGGGCAGTGGACTAGCCGCCAGTTGAAGTTCAAGTTGCCCATGCTGCTACAACTCCCCCACCGACTACTTTGTTCTTTGAGAGAAATTCGGCCGTAAGTGATGTGCATTTTTTTTGCCAGCTCGGCAGTTCGTGGAAAAATATAAGCTCTGGCAGTTTTTTTTAAAAACCTATCAAGCTGTTTTTGAAAAATTTGATGCCACTTGCCGTCAATCAGGTCGGGGTTGGCTGGATTAAGGATAAGAAAATCATCTAAGATGTGCAAGCCGATTGGTAGTTCATGATCATACTTAATTTTTAGCTGATATGGTTTGCCAAAGAGCTGAACTGCCGCTGGGACTTGGTTTTTATCACTTGGTTTTGGGAGATGGGCAAGTTGTTTGTTGATCCAGTCTTGATTTTGAGTAATGAAGTGCTTAATTTGCCACTGGGGAGTCCACCGAGGAGTAGTTACTTGCAAACCGCCGTTGGGCAGTACACGCAGTTTGAGATTTTTGGCGCGGCTGTGGACTTTATGTTGGTAATCATACTCAAACATGATAAGTAGAGATTATAAGCTAGTCAGAAAGTTGCGAATGCTTGAAGAAATTAGCGTGTAATCCAGGTTACCCAAAAATTTAAGAATGTTTTGATAAAAAATGATGATGAGCGTGCCAAAAACTAGTTCAAGATATCGAGATATTCTTTCTTGGCCTTTGCTGATGCGAATAGCAAAAATGATACTTATTAATGTGGTGAGCATGAGGGCAATTGAATCGGT
>CAZKSJ010000023.1:1452-4115 GCA_964555515.1 uncultured Pseudomonadales bacterium | reverse complement strand
TCCCATCTTAACCGACTTTGCGGGGGAAATAAAGAATTGACCTCTCCTGATCAAGTGATGAAGTGGTCGACTTGTCAAGGCAAATTGACCCACAACATCCGTCTGCTATTGGGTTGACACGAGGGCACAGTGTACAATATGTCTGACTGCATCAATTGAAGTGGTCATAAAACAAGCCGAGGTGCTGGAACTGGTAGACAGGCTGGACTTAGAATCCAGTGCCCTTCAATAAGGCGTGCAGGTTCGATCCCTGTCCTCGGCACACCCTTCCAAATTTTAAGTTTAGATTCATAAAGGTCGAACCGAGCTCGTAGTAAAGTGGACAAAGGTAAATAAGGTCAAAATTAGACGAACTTAATTTCTAATTTTTTACCTAGTGAGTGGGCGAATCTTAAATTAAACTTGCATAGTCACCAATATGATTACAAAAAAATCCCGGATAGCGGGATTCTTTCGTCTCAGAACGACATTCCGGTGAGGAAGTGACCTTCTGAGGTATTATTAATATATCAAATATGTAAGAAGATGTCAATAGTAATCAATATAAAACTATTTAGATCGAAACGCTTTCCTCTAGTGAAGCGGCTTTATAGTCACCTACTTGATCTGTTATCTGGATGCTTGGGCAATCGATATGGAACAACAACAATGATGACTTGGCTTGTCGGGATTAATCAGTGATCTCTGTAGATTTGGTAGGGGGCGGCTCGTTGACAAATTCCAACAAATTGGCGTCAGACTTTTCAGTTCTCCCCTTCTCTCGGTCATCAAACCTCATCTCCGCCATCCACTGGTTGACGCTCTCTGCCCAACTACCATTGCTGCTAGGGGTGTATTTAGTCATGATTTGTTCTGGGGTGGTCAGTCCTTGGTCGATGTAGTTTTTTTTGAGAATTCTCGCGGCGGCCTCAAAGTTTTCTTCGTAAGAATTAAAGCCCCACGTGCCTTTGGCATGGACACCAAGACCCAAGCAATTGTACGAATCTGGAGGTGTTACTTTGCAGAGGTTGCTTTCTTGCATGGCAATTGCTGCCAACAAGCGAAAATCAATGCCGTTGCGATCAGCAATTTCAACTAGAGTGGTGGCAAAGTCATCTTCGTTGAGCAATGGTGATTGATATCTTTCTAAAAAATTTTGTACGAGCAGTACCCTCGCATCAGCTGTTTCTCCCAATACAACTGTTTCTGCAGGTAAAGCCACTGTTTCTAGTGGAGCTGAGATTTGGACGTTTTCTTCATTGGTAGCGAGTGACTTTGTTTCAAAAGGACGAAGCCAAAATATGGTTAAACCAATCATCGCGATCATGATTACCATTGCTGCGTAAAGCCACACCACACCATATGCAACTTTTTTCATAACTTGCCTTAACCTCAGTATATCAAAGTTTACACCTTTTGCATGCTGCAGGTACTGGATTATTTTGCATGAGTGACGATCTGTTGGACAATTATTTTTGTGAAAAAGGTTGCGATACATATTGGACTCTTTTCTGGACAATCCTCAAGAAACATGCTATTCTACAAGTAGAAGATGAAAAAGATATTAAGCGGCTACACCAGCAAAATATTAGTAGTATGTGGATTTGCAATTTTAATTTGTGTGGCGGCCTTTCCAGGACAGGCCATGGCTCAGACGGTCAACAAATTGGGTGTGCACTTGCTGGAAACAAATGAATTGGCAGCAGCCAAACAATTAGTTGTGACTGATCAATCAAAAGATGAATGGCACTATGTCACCATCCCTTTTACCTTGGACGATGTGAATCAAGAGCAAGAATGGCAGCAGTTTTTTGTGTCAGCTAAAGAATATCGATTGATACCGATTGTCAGGTTGGTTACTAGGTTTGAAAATGAGGCGTGGCAGGTGCCTACTAGAAGAGAAGTTACCAGCTTAATTGACGCCTTGGCAAAGTTAGAATGGCCAACAGATCAAAAACACATCATTGTCTTTAATGAAGTCAATCACGCTCCTGAGTGGGGCGGCCGGCTAGATCCGGCTGAGTACGCCAGAACCTTGCGTTTCGCCTCCGACTGGGCTCATTCTGAAAATGCCGGCTTTGTGGTCTTGCCGGCCGCCATGGATCTAGCTGCCCCCAACGGCAAAACAACCACCGAAGCTTTCACTTACCTTTCTGCCATGTTGGCAGCAGATCCGGAGATATTTAGCCACATTGACGCCTGGAATTCCCACTCATATCCCAATCCTGCTTTCAGTGCGGCACCTCAAAAATATGGGCAAAATTCGTTGCGTGGTTATCAGACAGAGCTGGCTTTCTTGGGTGGATATGTGGATCAAAGTCTTGATGTCTATATCACCGAGACAGGTTGGGAAGATAATTCATCAACGAGTCGTTGGTTGTCCGCATACTATGAGTATGCAATTCAGCATATTTGGTCTGATGAGAGAATTAAAGCCGTTACTCCATTTATATTGAAAGGCGACCCCGGTCCATTTAGCCGCTTTAGTTTTCTGTCTGGAGATGACCAACCCACCCATCAATATCGGTCTTTGCAAACTGCTTTAAAACGGCTCAATGCTGATCACAATTTCGTCGCCCTTACCACCCCACTAGATCAAGCAAATTGATATATTATGAATCAATAATGTATACTAAGATTTAGCAAAAGAACTTGATCAAGATATGTTAGTCGTACCTTCTCCA
>CAZKSJ010000023.1:0-1352 GCA_964555515.1 uncultured Pseudomonadales bacterium | reverse complement strand
ACCATCCTGTGCCTCTCGAGTGTGTTTATCACCGCTGCTATACTAACACTTACTCTATCAGATATGGAAGCGTTAAACACGAGAGGATTAAATATGAAAATTGCCATTGTCAGTGACAGTCATGACCATTGGCCGAATTTAAAACAGGCAATTGCTGAGGCAAATCAAGCCAACTGCGCTGCCTTGCTCCACGCCGGCGACTTGATTGCTCCGATGGGAGTGCATTTATTTGCAGACTTTAAAGGTCAGGTTCATTACGTCTGGGGTAATAATGAGGGAGAGAAGCTTGGCATCAGTCGGGCGATCGATAAATTGCCAAATGTCATCCTACATGGCAGAGAAATGAATTTGGAATTAGCTGGCAAAAAAATTTATATGAACCATTATCCGCATATAAGTCAGATGGCTTTTCAGACCGGCCAATTTGACATCGCAATATATGGTCACGACCATCTATATTTTCAGGAGGCGGATGAAAAAAAGATGTTGCTCAATCCTGGAGAAATTTGTGGTTACCGCACTGGGCAGGCAACATACATGATCCTAGATTTAACTAATTTGGCAATTGAGCGACGTGATTTAGTTACAGGATAATCGGCAATTAAGCTCGATCCCACTTGGGTTCAATTGATGCCAGCTCTTCAATGGCATCGATGCTCAAAATCTTGGTGTGCTTCTTGTGTCTTTCAATAATGTGATTTCTTTCAAGTGACTTCATTTCAATGCTCGTCGTTTCCCGGGCGAGTCCCACCAAGTTGGCAATATCATTGTGAGTTAAAGGAAAAGGAATGGTGACATGGCCATTCTCACGTTGGCCAAACCGTTGAGCTAGAATTAACAACGTGGTTGCCAACTTCCCCCTGGCGTTACTAAAGGTGAGTGACTCCATCCGGTCGTTAAAAATTGAAATGCCAAATCCTACCCGCTTCAGTAGACTCAACATAAACTGGGGTTTATCAAGCATAAAATCAATTGTCTCGGTAAAAGGTGCGCAGTACGCCTCGACTGCAGTCATCGCTTCGTAGTAATAAGTGTTCTTTTTGTTTTCTAAGGTGAGTACCAAAAATAGCAAAGATTCCGGCTGGAAGATGTTTAAAGTCAGTTCCTTACCTTCGCGGGAGATAGTAGATTGACGCACAAAGCCCGTCTTTATAAAAAATATTCCGGGCACAATTTCTTCGGGTCTAACAATCCTTTCTCGTTTCCTATAAGTTCTTAAAGGGTATCTTGAAAAATATCTTTTGAGTTGAGAAGTAATAGAAAAGCTCATTTATAATTGAAATTATAGCCCGAAAATTCTGTTATGCAAATTACAAAATAACTGTTAGAAAGATTACTGACGAATAGCGGAT
>CAZKSJ010000022.1:0-14915 GCA_964555515.1 uncultured Pseudomonadales bacterium | reverse complement strand
TATTCGGACTAGCTTCACTTTATCTTTTTGCTCGCATCATCAACCAGCGACCAATAGTCGTTCGCATTTACCAATCTCAAACAACGCTCAATTTGTGGGTAATGATGATATTGAGTGCCCTGCTCTATCTTGGTTCGATCTTGGGCAAAGAAATTGGTATTGCTACCTTCGGTCTAATAGTGATTACTGCTTTATTTCAATTAATTCCTCTTTATAAATATCACTATCAACGCCTCAAAGAATTACTTGCCAAACAACGGGCAGCGATCGTCGCCCTACTTACCTCCTTATCGTTTGCCGTCAGTTATCTGCTTGGCCGAGCAACAGTGCTCAATTTTGCCAATTCATTTAATTTTTACAACGGCGAGAATTTGTATGCTTCCAGCCTACTAGTCAGATTATTGACATTCACCAAAATATTCTTTATTTATCTCAAATTACTTATTTTCCCCTACCCACTCCATATGGAAAGATTCACAGATTTGGTCACTTCATTTAGCACGATTTGGCCATGGTTGTTCTTGATGATCAATCTCGTCGTACTCATCCTCGCCTACTATGAGTGGCTAAAGAAAAAAACTTTACTGGTTATTTTTGGCTGGAGCTGGTTTTTTATCATGCTCGCGCCTGTGTCTGGCATCATCCCCATCAATGGCTTACTTTATGAACATTGGCTGTATCTACCATTAGTTGGACTATTGATTGCTCTTATTGGCATAGTCAGGTTGCTGCCTGCGCTTGCTTATCACCAGTTAATTACAGTCTCCCAGCCCATCATGATTGGAGTGATCATTTTATTTGCAGGATTAACAATTCGTCAAAACTATCTCTGGGGCAATCCGATCCGTTTTTACTCATATTTATTACAACACACCGATTCAGCCAGGATTCATAACAATTTGGCAATGGCGCTTAGTGATGCCAAACTTTATGACGAGGCGCTGACACAATATCAAATTGCCATTGATAGCGGTGCCAATTATCCCCAGGTTTATCATAATCGCGGGAATGTCTACCGCGATCTGGGAGAATTCGAAGCGGCTACAGCTGACTACCACCAAGCCATCCAAATCGATCCCAACTTCTATTACAGTTACAACTCACTCATTGCCCTTTACTTCAGTCAAGAAAAATATCAGGAGGCGCTCAAAGAAATTTTAGTTGCTCAAAACCAATTCCCAAATTCCACTGATTACAAGTTGATGGAAGTTGAAGTCTTGCTTAAAGACAACCGTTTTGAAGAAGCTAGCGAAAAAATTAAACAGTATCAATTAGAGATTAAAGATCGGCAAATTCAAAGTCTTCTGCAGTCTTGGCTAATCCAAGCACAAGCCATTCAACAAGATCAAAAGTAGTTTACGCTACCGTTTATCCAAGCTTGCCGCAGTACAATCATGACGCGTGTCATTTTTGTTAAATCTGATCAAAGAAATCCTTTTTCCCAAAAGGTGTGGCTCGTGTAGACAAATTGGCACTTTTCTGTGTGCCAACTGCTATAACCAATTAGTTTTTTTATCTGATCCAGTCCAAATCACGCTTAACGACAATTATCTTGATCAAGTTATCTCGGCAGCAGAATTAACTACTGAAATGCGATCAATTATCCACGCTCTCAAATATCAAAGTGTGAAAGAAATCGGCTTAACGCTTGCTCACCTCCTCTACTTCACCACCATCATTCCCAAAACTGATCTTGTTACCTGCGTCCCGCTTCATCCTCGCCGCCAGCAAGAAAGGGGATTTAATCAAGCCGCGGTGATTGCTCAGGAGCTAGGCAGGCTAACACAAGTTCAGTTTGTTGATACTTTACAAAGAGTTGTCAACTCGAGTCATCAGGCTAGTTTGGGCTCCAAATCAGCGCGCTTGCACCATTTGGACAATCATTTTCGTTTATTAATCGACCCAAACCAAATTGCCAATCGTTCTATTTTGTTGGTCGATGACGTTTGCACCACAGGTTCAACTCTCAATGAATGTGCCAAGGTGTTTAAATCACATGGTACGGCTTCAGTGATTGGGTGTACAATCGCCCATGGAGTGTAACCATGACTGTCACACTTGAAAAATATCCATCTTCTACAGAATTAACCTGGCAACAGATTGTCGATAATGATCCTCTTGCCTTAAGCAAATTGCGCAATCTAGGAGCTGACCTTGAACAAATGAGTATAGATACGCGCCCTCTAGATACATTGACAAGACAATATTCAGAATTATTATCCTTCGTTATTTTCAAGGTGAATAAAATCTTGTCAGCCAGAAAAATTCAAAATGACAAAGGCAATTATTGTCGGCTAGATGAACTGAAGTCTCAGGCTCAGACTTGCCAAAATCAATTGGACGAGTTTGATCCATCAGACGATGAAAGCCTATCGCGATTGATATATTGGGCAAATTATATTGAAGACGAAGTGAATCAGAGAGCAGCAATTATTGCATACCTGGAAAAAAGGGGTGATCATCCAAGCTTAAAGAAAAAAATCACGACCTTTTTTACATAAATCGGCTTGACTTTAATCCCATAGTATTCTAGAATGAATCTTCTTTCGGGGATGTATTGCTTTGACGTGATACGCTCGTTAACATCTGCAGACCGTCGTTGAACTATCGACGTAAAACAAGTTCAAAACATAGCTGCAAAAAATATTTTCAGCAAAGCACGCGCCTATGTGGCTGGCTTGTTCAGTCCTGTCGCTGCTCCAAATTACGCTTTCGCGTAACGAGGCATTCGTTCATCATTCTCACTAGTGATGAAGTTCGGGTGTAAACCTGAGCTAGTGTGACAACTTGATTGTCCGTATCCAATCAAGAATAAGACTTTTGACGCGGAGGGTGGCAGCCCAGTTTGTTTGTTTTACTGTTGTCACCATTAACTGAAAACAACCTATGTCTGTAGATGATGTTCATGTTGCTATTGCGGACAGGGGTTCACTACCCCTCATCTCCACATCTGGCTGAGGAAACTCAGCCGGTTTTTTTGGTCATTTTGCGCCTCACAAAACGTACACCCAACATAATTGGCCACCACACTAGCGAATAGATAATGGTATAAATAACCAACAAACCTATGTACATGGCTGCACTAGACAATGAGTTGAAAATTGACCAAACCGCGTTACCCCATGAACTTCTCCAAGTTGGCACAAAGTACTCTTCATTATTGGCTACACTCAAGCTGATCGTGGCATAGGTTATTTTCTGTTGTACATTTTCTTGACTCTTTTGAACTGACTCAATTTGTCTTTCTAGTCTTGAGATTTCCAGTTCATATCTTGCTATTTGAATTTCGTCCTCATCTTTTGTTGCTTCTTTATATTTAAGTTGTACATCAACCAATTGATCCTGCAAATTCTGCAACTGCTCCTCAATAGAAACTACTTGACCAGTCACGTCCTGCGCGCTCACCGTTTGATAAACAACTTTTTGCACATTTTGACCCAGTTGTTGATTAACCTCGTCAAACTTATCCATCGGCACGCGCGCATCTAGAAAACCATAGCTAATTGGTTTAGCAAAAAGACCTTGACCAGCTTCCGTACCTTGACTATAGGACAAGACTCTCCCTTCTACACTCTCAATAAAAGCCTTGTTGCGAGTAAGGTACGCGCCAACATCACTTACCACCACTGACTGGGAAGCAAACATCTCTACGGCACGCTGATCAACTTCTAACGCGTCATCACGATTGTAAATAGGAGGCATTGGGTAGTATTCAGAAATCATACCTGAATCTGGGGCCATGCCCACTTCATCCCCTATCATCATTTTGCTAACAGGCATCGAATCTTGTGCTGAAGTATCTTCTGGATATGCCCCTTGAATGCTGGTTGCCGAAAAATCAGTCGCTGGCATGCCCCAGCCACCTCTCAATATCGGCTGTGGGTAGTAACCTCCATATGATGATACTTGAAAAAATAAAGTGATCAGGGCAGACACAAAGGCTGCCCCTAATACCAATAGGAGAAGTTTTAGTTTTGGGGTCATGCCCTCATTCTAGCACGACTTAGCCAGCAGAATCCACCTTCGTAGCATCACGCCCGACCCTACCCTACTCTTGATCGTGACTCTCCATGCTGCGCAAGTATTCCATCACTCTTGAGGTATACACCTCTCGGGGTTTACTGCCATCTGGAGGACCAACCATACCCGCGGCGTGGAGCTGGTCAAGAATTCGGGCGGCACGGTTGTAGCCTACTGAGAAGCGCCTTTGAATCATTGAAGACGAACCCTTTCCCTCTGCCGCCACAAACTGAGCTGATTCCAAGAATAGGGCGTCGCGCTCCTCATCGGTAGTGGCAACCGCTCCTGCTCCATCGGCTTTAACTTTGTACTTAGTGGTAATTTCTTCTTCATAATTGGGCTGCTGACCCTGGTCTTTGATAAACGTAATTAATTCAGTAATTTCTTGATCTGACACAAAAGTACCCTGAATACGAGACGGTTTGGCTTGTTCTGGTGAAAGGAAGAGCATGTCGCCTCTACCTAATAATTTTTCTGCGCCAGGCGTGTCTAAAATTACCCTGGAATCAGTCATGGACGAAACATTAAAGGCAATTCTTGCCGGGATGTTCGCTTTGATTAAACCAGTCAGTACATCTACTGATGGTCGCTGGGTAGCGAGTAACAAGTGAATGCCTACTGCCCGTGCCATTTGCGCAATCCGAGTAATGCTCTCTTCTACCTCTGCTGGTGCAAACAACATAATATCGGCGAGCTCATCAATCACAATCACGATATGCGGCATCGCGGCAATACCAGCCAACTCGTTATAACCTTGAATGTTCTTGACTCCAGCAGCGGCCAATAATTTATAACGCTCATCCATCTCATTGGTTGCCCACTTCAGTGCCGATACCACTTTTTTGGGATCAACGATCACTGGTACCAACAAATGAGGAATATCGTTATAACCGGTTAACTCAACGCGCTTGGGATCAACTAAAATGAACTTCACTTCAGCTGGGCTAGCTCGAAATAGGACTGAACACATAAAGCTATTAATTGCCACCGATTTACCTGAACCAGTTGAACCAGCAATCAAAACGTGCGGCATACGGGTTAAGTCCATCACCACCGGCTGGCCAGCCACATTGATACCGAGTGACATGGCGAGTTTGCTGGGATGTTTCTTCATCAACGGTGAGGACAACATCTTTCTGAGCGTGACATACTCAGCTGAGTGGTTGGGAACTTCCACACCTACCAGAGAACGGCCGGGAATAGGTGCCTCAATTCTAATTTGTCCGGTGGGCGCGGCTAAAGCAAGTGCTAAATCGGTTGATAGACCAGTTATTTTTGAGAGCTTGGTGCCTTTTCTAGTAATCTCAAGCGCATATTGGGTGACTGAAGGCCCATAATTAACCTCAGCTACTCTGGCACTAATCCCAAATGATTCCAAAGTATGCTCAATCGTAGCCGCGTTTTGATTGACATCGCCTCGATCTGCTTTACCACCATCGGATTCTTTCAATAATGAAAGTGGCGGATACTCCCAAATTAAGCGTTCTTTGTTCGTCATTGATCCTGGCCTGATTTCTTCGCCCCCTTCTGCCACTGGCTCTGGTTTAAGCGGAATGACCGCTGTGCCATCGTTGTCATCCACAAATTCATTATCGGCGCTATTGATGTCAAAACCTTTATCTTTTTTGAACGGCAACGACAACTTAGGCAACCACATGCCCCGAGATTTGCCTTCGACATTTTCATCTAAATCCAAATCCAATGCTTTTTTGTCTTTTTTGAATAATCCACCCACCCATTCGAAAATCTCACCAACTGAATAATCTGAAATAATCATCACACCAGTTAGGGCAATTGACAAGAAAACTACAATCGCGCCCAGGTCTGTCACCAATTGCTGTAAGTTGGTGTAAGTATTTTGCCCAACCTGGCCAGTGCGGAACAAACCAAGCGTGCCAAACATAATTAAAAGCGTCCCCAAGAGAATACTTGGCTTAGACCATCGCCATTTAGTTCTAAACATGATCATCCCTGAAGCAATAAACACAAAAGGCAAAAACAGCACCGATAGACCAAGATAATCCCTGAGCCAAGTGTGAATCGCCATCAACAATCTTCCCTGACCACTAAAAGAAATAATCACCAGCACACCCATCGCAATCAACCCAATCGCTACTACCGAGTGTAGTGTTTCAGTTCTAATTTTCAGTTTGGGTAACTTTTTTTTCCTGCGTCTACCCATAATTAACCACCAATTAATAATACTTGTATTACTATAGGATATATCATATTTTGCCCCAATTTGGCAAGTAGGAAATTAATTTTGCGCTACATGTCAAGGATAACAACCATTATCAACGGCTCTCTTCTAATGATTTTATACAGCTTTCGGCTTAGTCGCCGCTCGATAATTTTCCGTAACTCCTCATCTTTGGCAGGTTGTTTTTGTTGGGAAATTATTTCTGCGACGGTTTGTTTGATGTACTCCACCACTTCCTCAGCTTCTTTCATGAAAATGAAGCCTCGCGACAAAACAGCGATGTGATCTAACTGGAACTGGCCGTGCTGCCGAGGAACGACCACGGAAACGATGCCTGCTTCGCTCAAAATTCGCCGGTCAGAGAGGACAACTGGACCAACGTCACCGATACCTAAACCATCTACAACCTGTGGTTGCAACACAATATTACCGGCTGTGCTTACTTGTTTGCCGTCAAACTCAATGATGTCTCCAGAAAGAGGCAGCAACACTTGTTTTTCAGCAAGCCCAAGCGGTTCAGCCACAAATTCGTCAAATTGAAAACGATGCCTGTCTGCGCCACCAATTGGTAGTACAAAATCAGGGTGGATCATTTCAACCAGTTTTTTTTGCTCTGGCACTGCCGCATGCCCAGAGCTATGCAATTCCGGCATAATTCCAGGATAGAGCACCTTCACTCTATTCCTACACAACACATCAATTGCGCCAAAATAATTCAGTTCGTTACCTGGAATCGCGTCTGCTGAAAAAATTACTTTGTCAGTTGGTTTAATCTGCAAAACTGGATGCTCGCCATAAATGGCTCGCATCATCGATGAGCCCTCTTGACCTTGACTGCCAGCGATAATCACGCACAATTTATCATCAGCCACTGAGTCAATACTGCGTTTATTAATCTTCATTCCTTGAGGAATACTTAATTTTTTCAGCTCCAAAGCGACATCTACATTTTGCTCCACCGAGCGACCAACAAACACTACTTTGCGATGATTTTTAGCAGCGGCATTGACAATCTGTTGAATGCGGTGAATGTGCGAACTCATCACGGTAGCGATGTATTTGCCCCTGGTGTTCGCCATCGTTGCTTCAATCGCCGGCCCCACCCTACTTTCGCTCTCGGTTGGTTTCATCCGCTCTACCCGCAAACAATCAATCAACAAACAATGCACACCCTCTGCCGCTACTTTTTCAATCGTGGCATAGTCCGTCTGCTGGCCATCGACTGGATGGTCATCTAGCTTAAAATCACTACCATGATAAAAATTGCCTACCGGTGTTTTAATAAGCAAGTGTCTTGTATCTGGCACAGAATGAGTCACTGGTATAAAGCTGACACTAAAGTTACTGCTAATCTGGACCGGCTTGGTATCGCGCACTTGCTCAACCCGTTTGTCAATATTACCATCTTGCAATCTTTTTTCTGCAAATCGTGCGGTTAACGGCGAAGCATAAATGGGAAAATCAGGCAGTCGAGGCATGATATAGGGCGCAGCCGCAATGTGATCATCATGACCATGAGTAAACACCATCCCCACGATTCTTTTGCCCTTTTCCAATGCTTCAAAAACATAGCGCGTGTCTGGAATTAAAATGTCTACACCAGGCATAAATGAATCTGGAAAACCAATCCCACAATCCACGATCAGCATTTCCTGATCGTACTCATATACAAACATGTTCTGTGTAACAGACCCCAACCCCCCTAAAGGAATAATTTTTAAATTTGCCATTGATCGCTCCTCGTTCTAATTATGTAATTGTTGCTTCTTCAACAAAATGATTGATACCTTATCGATGCCTTAATCTCTCTGCCACTCTAGAAAATAAATTGTGCGCTCGCTCAGATTTATAGGCAAATAGCGAACACACCACCAGTGCAGTAAACAAACTCAGACTCCACCAATATAAACCGTGTTGGACATTAAATGGTGGATCAAGCAGGAAGTATAACAGCACGTGTAGTAAAAAAAACACACCAAACAACAACTTCATCACTCTGGCAAAGTTAGCGCCATTTTGTTTGGGATCTGAAATCCAAATCATCACAAATGACACAATGCCGGTCATGAAACCGGTTATCGTCCAAAAATAAAACAGCGGCTTAGAAGTTTCAATCGTGAGGGGATAGTAAACATTAAAGAAAGCCATGATAGAAATGAGCAGCATTGCCCCCACATAAACAATCAAGTGGGTCAACCACAGATGAAAAAATTCTGAATGCTCGAAAATATCATAGAGCGGATCTTTTGAACTCTGCAAATGAAAGCTTTTGGTGAGTGAATGGATGACAACGAAAGCAAAAATATACAAAAAAACTGTGCTAAAAGCTGTATCAATCATGAATATTTGCAGAGCAGATAAACTAACCTCAACTTCGACCCTTAGCAAATAATACAAAAAGCTTTTGATCCAGATGAAAAGAGCTGGCGCTAACACAAAAGCATACACAAACTGCACTAAATCTAGCTTAAGGAGTTGTTTTTTTCCATTCAAACGATACATCAACATCGAGCTGATGATCGTCAGCACTGGAATCAGGTAAATAACATAAATCATAATAAAGCATTCTTAATTTGTTGTGCTTCTCTAGCAAACACATTTTGCTCGATAATCCATTTTAAAACTTTTGGGATCTTTTGCATATCCTCGATAAATTGCAGTTTGATCTGAGTTGATCTCAACCCTGCTGCCGGGTGATACATGGGTAAGACATAAATTGTCTTTCTATCCCAATGCAGTTTGTGCAGCCTGCCATGTACCTGCGAAATTCTCACTTCAGGCAAGAACTTAGCCATGCTGTACCTGCCTAGGGTGACGATCAGCTTGGGATCTAAAATAGAGATTTCTTGGTCAAGATAGGGCTTAAAAGCCAAAATTTCCGCGGGTAAGGGGTCTCGATTATCTGGCGGTCTCACTTTCACAATATTTGAAATGTAGTACTGATCCTCTGCCAAGGCAATTTCCTTGATGATTTCTCGCAATAACTGACCTGAGCGACCCACAAACGGCCGGCGCTGCACAGATTCATAGTAGCCAGGTGCTTCACCAATAAACATCACTTCTGCAGTGGCAGAGCCTTCACCGGGTACAATGTCTTCTGGCTTGGTGGCTAGAGGTAAATCCGGCACAGCCTGCTCCAAAGATTGATGGAGCTCTCTAATTAAAACATCAGCTTGATCAGACATGGCAGTATCGTAGCACAAGTCTAGTACTGAGGCAGGAAGATTTTGCGATTTTCCATGTTAATCACCACTTCTGGATATCCCTTGTCAACAATGATGCGGGCTGCTTTACGGACTGCTCCTTCAAGAGTGCGTTGTAAAGTCCTAATACCCATGTCGTAACCTAGCGGCCGCACGATCAGCGGCCATAAATCATCGCTCATTTTAAACTGCCCCTCTTTTAATCCCGCTTTCTGTAGCAGTGCGGGTAAAACGTAGCGTTGCGCAATCACAATTTTTTCGTGATCCGTATAGGAAGGCATGGAAATTTTCTCCATTCTGTCCATGACGGCGGTGGCAATGTCAGATGTATTATTGGCTGTCGCCAAGAAGATAGCGTGTGACAAATTAATTGGAAAATCAATAAAAGAATCGCGAAAAGCGTGATTTTGAGCCGGATCTAACAACTCCACTAACACACCCATCACGTCCTTATTTGTTTCTTTAGTGACACGGTCAATTTCGTCCAGTAGAAAAATGGGGTTGCGTACACCTGCCTCGCAAACGCCTTTGATCACTCTCCCTGGCTCACTTTCAAGACGCAAACGCGTACTACCACGTAGCTCTTTGGCGTCACCCATGCCGCCGAAAGGAATTCTGACTAGTTTCCTATTCAAGGCTTCAGCTAAAGAATATCCAAAAGTAGTTTTGCCTGTGCCAACCAAACCTACCAACAATAAAATTGGTGCCCTGAAGTCTTCATCTGCATACTGCTCCTTGCGCAATTTCAAGACAGAAACGTACTCCAAAAACCTATCTTTGACGTCTTGCATGCCATAATGGTGTTTATCAAAAATTTTCTTGGTAAACTCTAAGTCAAGATGATCCTCAGTTTCTTCATACCAAGGTATTTTTAACACCCAATCCACATAACGGGAAACCATCTCATACTTTTCATCGTAGCTACCAAGCGCCACCGACCGTTCCAAGGCAACAATTTCTTTGCTGACTTTAGCAGACATTTCTTCAGGCAGCTTCGACTGAGCCACTCTGTCCTTCAGCGTCTGAATCTCTTGCTGGAGCACTTGCTGGTAGTCTGTCATAAGTAGAGAGTTTTATTCAACCAAATCTTCTTCGGGATCGACCAAAAGTAAGGCGGGAATAATTTTCCAGTAAAACAAGATACCCATCATGATTAGCATCATGCCGCCACCCACTAAAAAGAGCGTTGAGTCAATTACACCAGATTGGGGTAACGTATCTGGATATGATAGTAATCCTGAAGTCGTTGATGTAGTGGTCGTGGTGGTGGTTGTAGAACTCGAGCTGCTTGCACTTGAACTGCCAGAATTAATCGTCAATGTAAAAGAAATTGAGTCTGTACCAGACGTAATGGCAATGTCATAGTCACCAGACGCACTCAATGTGGTGGGAGTATAAGCCCAGTCCCCATCTTCGTCTGCGGTGGTAGTAGAAGCAACACCGTCAATAGTAATCGTGACCGTCGCCCCCTGATCAGCTGTACCCATCAGTCGAGGATTAGTACCCAGATAAGACCAGGTAGAAAAGGTTTGACCCGCACTTGAAGTCACCCCAATGTTATCGAGCGTCAAAGCAAAGGCACTAATGGTCGTGAAAACCATGAGCACTAGCGCGAATACTGAGGAAATAAAAATCTTTTTCATAGCCGTTCCATTATGAACATAAATTCCTAATTTGACAATTGACGATGTGACAACAAGCCTGGCTTGGCTCCATAGTACTTGATCACCGAGCTGGCATTTCTCACTCCCCACTGGCAAGCCTCTTCTGGATCTTCCCCAAAAATGCGTGCCGTGACATAACCCACCCCAAACGCATCCCCAGCTCCGGTGCTATCGGTGCATTTTTTTGAGTTTGATGGAAAGTGTAATAAATTCCTATCTCCTTGGATATAGGCTTTCCCGCCTTTGTCGCCATGAGTCACAATTACCTCCGGAATGTGCCGTTTCAGCGCCTGTTGTACCGGTCGTAACACTTTCCACTCTTCACTATTCACAAACAAAATTTGACAAGGAATTAAGTCTGGAGGAATCTTTCCGGCCGCCAACATCCGCAACTCCTGATGGCCAGGATTCCAAGAACAATTGGCATGACCTTCACGTAAAGCGGCCGCAATCGCCTGCAGCGTAAATTTTCTGCCAGCAATACTGGCTAGGTGCACCCAATCCACCTTTTTAATCGCGCGCATGGGAATATCGTGCGGATCAAGACATGAAGACGCTCCCCGGTGCACCATCACCGTCCGGCCGCCATCCTGACCGACCATGATAACCGATCCTCCAGTTTGTTCTCTCTTCTCCTGAACAATAAAGTTGGTCGCCACCTTTTCTTGATGAAAATCATTCAAAATAAGTTGAGCTAAAGTATCATGGCCGGTTTCAGATACTACCGCCGTGTTAAATCCAGCGCGGGAAAAACCAACAGCGGTATTGCCACCCCCTCCGCCAGTTAACACTTCCAGCTCATCAATTTCCTGCTTTTGATCATACATTTGACATAACCAAACTTGGCCTTTTTTGCGCTGGAATTGAAAGTCTTTGGATTTAATAAAAACATCGACTAAACTCGAGCCAATGGTGATCACATCATGCATAGTCTCATGGTAAATGATTTTATTGAGATTGACTAGATGAGCGTCTCTCAACTTGCGTCAAAGCAAAGCTCATCTGCTCTTGTGCTCTGCCTTAGGCTGATCCGCTGCATGACTGTATGGCAGACGACAACGATCGCGGAGTTCCTCCTCGAACAGACGCAGGGCGTGAATCAGCTCTTCCTCATTTTTGACAATTCTGTACACTTCATGTTCTTTGGCACCAATAAAGAAGTTCTCATCAATGACTTCCATCACTTTTTCCCAGAATGCCCCGTATAAAATCAGCGGCTTGTGGTTGCCATAATATAGATGAGAAAGCAGCCAGGCGGTTGACCACTCGCTCAAGGTGCCAGTCCCACCTTGAAAACAAATAAAAATATCGGCGTGCTCAATTAAACCAAACATTCTTTCCACATAATTGGCGGTCTTAATTTCTTTGTCGGCATGATTTTTACTGTAACGACCCTCAAATTCTGGCATATTTTTGGGGTAAAAAGTGACGACCAACGTCTCCCCACCCGCCGATTGAGCTCCTCTGGTAGCAGCATCCATGACGCCCGGGCCACCACCGTTGATAATGACTTTATCGTGATAAGCTAAATATCTGGCCACCGTGAAAACTTCGCTGTACAAAGGATGGTTTTCATCAATATCGGCGCTCCCAAAGATAGCCACATTTTTAATATCGCAGTGTCTCTTCATCTGGGGAATTAAAATCTGGGTGGTAATGGGATCTGGCTGATTGGTCTGGTCACCGGATTCTGCATCTTCTGGTTGATCAAAGGTTTTTTGAGATAAGCTAAAGTCAGTATTCATGGGCAGATTTCTAAAAAAATAATTTGTACTGGGGCAAAGTGCTTGTAAGCTACAACTCGTGGAACTTACGAGAAGTTGGTTTTTGCCTTTAACTGAGCTATTGTGTCAGAAATGCTTGTTGATTGCCACAAGCTGCTGCCTACCGCCACACTATCAGCGCCCGCTTTGATGACTGCAGATACAGTTTCTAGATTAACGCCCCCGTCAACGATCAACTCAACTTCATGTTGAGTACAAAGCGGGCGCAACTCAGCAATAACTTGCAGCGACGATGGATGAAACTGTTGCCCTTGAAATCCAGCCGCCACCCCCATCACTTGCACAACCTGCAGTTTTTCCCAACTTTCTTCATCGATTGCCTCAATGGGAGTAAAAAGGTCTAGTGAAAGACCTGGCAACCACTGCTGTTGCCGTACTTCCTCTAAAAAATGTGCCTGACTAGTCATTCTTTCTACCTGGCCAATGACTGCCCTCACGGGCAACTGACTCTTCACATCGATCAGCTCATGAACATAGTCCATAGGATCTTCTGTCATTAGGTGAAAATCGATTTTAAGCTCTCCAAAATTGAAATCGAGCAAATCAGTGGGAGTACACGTCAGATTATCGGCGAATTTGCCGTCAATAATATCGATCTGCACGACTTTGTTGACGCTACTGAGGTCTGAATCAACACCTAAGTCGGTGTCCATATCAATGATCTTGAGAATTTGCGACTGCAAATCTGCCAATTGGTCACTCAACAAGGCTGGATAAATCCGAACTTGATCAACGGTTTTGTTCATATGCACCAATCTGATTAATTCGCCTCAAATGGCGTTCTTCACCAGAAAATTGGGTGTTCACAAAGTGGTTAACGATGCTCAACACGATATCAAGATCAAGCCAGTCGGCGGCAATCGTGGCCACATTGGCTCCATTATGCTGTCTGGCGTGTTGAGCATGTTCAATTGAGTTAGTTTCAGCGGCACGCACCCCCACCACTTTATTAGCAGCGATACTCATGCCGGCACCAGAGCGACAAAGTAAAATGCCATACGCCAACTTATCTTGATGAAGTAACTTCACTAACTCTTCCCCAACTTTGAAGGCAAATTGAGGGTAATCATCGTCTGGATCAAAGCTAGCGGCACCACAATCTAAAACTTGATATCCTTGATCTCTTAACATCGCCACCACTGCTTGTTTTTTCTCAAACCCGCCATGATCACTACCAATCAAAATCATGATATCACGAACTTTATCAGTCATATTTTTAGTATACCGCTTAATACTTAAAATCCTAGCTCTGCCTTTGCAGCTTCATCCATCATGTCTATTGTCCAGGGGGGATCAAAAGTCAACTCAATTTCCACATCCTTGTAACCATCCAAGCCTTCAATTTGATCCAATTCTGACTTGATGCTTGATTCAATCACATCAAGCAAAGGACAGCCGGGCGAGGTTAAAGTCATTAGGACATAAACTTGATAATGTTGAGCAGGTGCAGGTGAGTGAGACAAACCAGACGATTTAGATGTGGTTGATGATCTGGCAGGCTGTGACGACTGGGGCGAATTAAGATTTGAGTTCATTGGCTGCTGATTCAACTTGATTGGCTGATTAGTCAGTTGCTGATTGGAATCGTTCGATTGATGAGTCAATCGCTGGTTCAGTTCAGTCGATCGGCGATGCGATTGCTGATTCATATCGGTCGACTGGTGATGCGAGTGGATCGAATGATGTTTCGATGCAGTCGACTGATGTGTAAGTCGTTTCACCTTCACATCATAAATCAAACCAATGCTCACAATATCAATTCCTAACTCTGGATCAGTAACTTTTTTCAAATGCTGATAAATCGTATCTTTATTAATGTCTGCCATAGCGATTTAAGTGTAGTTAGTAAAAAGCCCCCCTTCACTTTAGTTGAAGGGGGGCTTTATTGCAAAATTTAATTATTATGCCGATTTCTTGAGTACAGGCATATTGGTGCGTTTGGTCTCCATAACCTCATAACCTGCTGGAACACTCTCAAGTGATCCGTCGCGCACATCGCGGGCGAAGTAGTAGATCTGTTGCACTCTACCATTCTTCAAAGTCA